>CAYREZ010000015.1:0-15158 GCA_964423565.1 uncultured Gammaproteobacteria bacterium
AAGATAATTAAGAACGGATTTTTCCTAAGCATTAATTTACAAATTTCCTTCCAAGCCGCCTACAATGCTATAAATAGGGGTTATAAGAAGCACAACCATGGCTCCAACAGCCACACCAATAACCAGCATCAATAGAGGTTCAAGTAAAGCTGTGGCTCTTTTCAAGCTATAATCAACTTCCATTTCATAAAAAGATGCTAGTTCTTCTAGTACAACCTCCAGACTTCCCGTCTTTTCACCTGCTTTTATCGTCTGGACCATTGTTACCGGGAATGCTCCTTTTTTTCTTGTCAGGATGTCTGACAATGAAGCGCCTTTAGCAACTCCCTCGGAAAACATTTTTGCCTCCTCTTTAAGTCTCGGTTGCGAAAGAATGTCCGACGCCACGTCCAATGCAACTATTATCGGCACGCCACTTTTAAGAAGTGTTGATAATGTTCTTGCAAATCTCGCAGCATCCAGCTGTTCCATAACTTTGCGTATAACGGGAAGTTTAACAAATACCCCAAGTATCATTTTCCTGGTTTTCTTTACTACAAACAACATAAATACCAAAAAAAGTATCATGAAAAAAGCTCCAAAAGTAAGTGCTAAATTTTCCCCAACCGTATCTCCGAATTTCAGAAGATATCTTGTTACGATTGGAAGATCGACATTCAATGAAAGAAATACGTCACTCATTTTAGGAAGTACAAACCCCAGCATTATAAATGCATTTCCGATCATTGCGGCTATAATTACAGCCGGATACATCATTGAACTTTTCACCTTCTGGGAAAGTTCGTATGTAGTTAAAAGTTGTTTTGCTAAATAATCAAAAGACTTCTCCAAAGTGCCCGATTCCTCACCCGCTTTTATCATTGTTAGAAAAACGCTATCGAAATCCTCTTTGTATTTAGAAATAACTGAAGAAAAAGTCTCACCCTTTTGGATATGGAAGCTTATATCGAATAGTACTTTCTCCAACTTCTTGCTTTGGGTTTCCTGTCGAATTATATCCAAAGCTTCGGGAAGCGGGAGTCCGGCCCTTAACATTGTTGCAAGAAATCTGCAAAAAGCAGCTTTTTCAGACACTGAAATTCCCCCTTTGAACATTGAGGCAAACTTGCTGTCAAGGCTTTTAATTGTCAATATTTTCAAGTTATCGGAACGCAGTAGAGAAGCGGCTTCTTTCTTATCACCGGCTTGCAAGACATCATGAATAGTTTGTCCTTTACTATCTTTTGCTTTATATTCAAAAAGTGCCATACCTTTAACTTAAAAACATAAGAACGAAAAAACTGAAGAATAGTAGGTTTTATCCTCTTTTCGGTATTTCAGTCTTTTAGTCGTTCTAATTCTCCCTGACTACTCTCATAACTTCTTCGATTGTAGTTGAGCCGGACGCAACTTTATCCAATCCATCCTGAAGCATATTTATCATTCCTTCAACTTGTGCTTCTTTTTGAATTTCATCGCTCGTTGACTTATTTGTAATAAGATCACGTATCTTCTCGGTCGTTTCAAGTACTTCATAAATACCCACCCTACCCGCATACCCTTTCCCTCCGCATAATTCACATCCTCTTCCTTTATAAAATTTCTGGTCTTTAAGATCCACATTAAGATCTTTCGATAACCTATCCTTAACAGATTTTTCCGGATCGTACTTGACAATACAATTTGCACATATCTTTCTAACAAGTCTCTGAGCCATAATCACATTTAACGTTGAAGCTAAAAGAAAGTCTTCCACTCCCATATCCAAAAAGCGTGGTATCGCACCTGCCGCAGTATTGGTATGCAAAGTTGATAATACTAGATGACCGGTGAGCGCTGAGTTGATAGCAATCTGCGCAGTTTCTTTATCGCGTATTTCCCCAACCATCATAATGTCGGGATCGTGTCGAAGAAGAGCCCGCAGTCCTGAGGCAAAATCAAGTCCTGTTTTGGGATTTACTTGAATTTGGGTAACTCTATGCATGCCATATTCAATAGGGTCTTCAATCGTACATATTTTAACCTCGATCGTGTTTAAGATATTCATAACAGAATATAATGTCGTGGTTTTTCCACTTCCGGTCGGTCCGGTAACAAGAATCATTCCGTGGGGTTTACTGATATTTCTGCGTAGTATTTCTAGGTTTGAACCGCTCAAACCTAGCTCTTCAAGACTTGCAGGCCTGTTGGACTCACGCAGAAGCCGCATAACAACATTTTCGCCAAAAAATCCAGGTATAATCGATATCCTAAGTGATACTATATCGTCATCAACGTTAAATTTATATCTGCCGTCCTGAGGTATCCGATGTTCGTCAATTTTCAAATTTGATAAAATTTTTATTCTGGCTACAATTGCAGGTTCGATTCCTCTTTTAAGCTTCAAAACATCCCTTAACATCCCGTCTATTCTAAATCTCACCACAACGTCCCCCTCCATCGTCTCAATGTGAATATCTGATGCTTTTTCAGATATTGCATAAGAAAAGATTGTGTCGAGGATTTTGACAATTGGCACGCGCTCTGCTGCACGAGCTAAATCTTCATCCTCGGGTGCCGCTTTTTTGAGGTTTTCGGAAATAACTTTTTCAAAATCTTCACTTATGCCTCTTTTATACTGTCCCAAGACTTTTGTTAAATCCTCACGGCTTGAATAAAACGGCTCAATAGTTAGTCCTGTCTGTCTTTTCGCAAATTCCAGGGCTTCGAAATCCTCAGGATTTTGCATTGCCAAAGACAGTATATTTTCCTTTTTGTCAAACGGGATAATTCTATACGTCCTTGCAAGTTTCTCCGGGATAAGTCCGAGTACCTCGTCCGGAATTTTTTTTCTTTTGATGTCTGCGTATTCGACCCCGAAGTGTTGTGAAATAAGTTTCGCGACGGTATCTTCGTTAATCAGTCCCCTGAAAATCAAAACATCCAAGACTTCTTTATCTAACTCTTTTGCAGTTAGTAGAGCGCTTTCAAAATCACTTTCCTGAACAAATCCGGAACCAACAATAATTTTTTTTAGCGTTTCGGCAGGCAGTTTCATATACAACAGTTTGTATCTACTCAAATTATATTATACACACTAAACACCCTAGGAATAAATACAAATTGTTATTTCTTCAGCTTGTCGTACCAATCATTAAGAATTCTGCTAACCAAATCTTTGGCTCCCAGACCAACAGATAATCCGACGACTAATACAATTGTATATGTAAGCCCCTGGAAAAACGTTGCTATCAATCCCTGGGCAATCTGTAATTGATCAACGGCCGTAAAAAAAGTTATCAGAATAATAAGCCATCTTGCAAATTTACCCAAAGGCTTGGCTGCGTCATGATTTACGCTAGCAAGCGCGCTTCTTACCAGTCCGTCAACAATTCCTGCTACAAAATAACCTGCTGCAAAAATTAACACCGCTGCAAAGATATTAGGGATATAGCTTAAAACCTTTGTCAGGACTTGAGAAACTACCCTTAAACCCAATATATCGACTGCTGCCAAAAAGAAAACCAATATAATTAACCATTCAACTACTAGTCCGATAAGCTGAGCCAAGTCCATTTTTATGTCCGCTTTTTGGAAAAATTTATCAAGACCGGTGTATTTTTCCAATCTATCTGATTTCGCAGCTTTCAACATTTCATAAGCTAGCCTTTTTGCCCAATACGCGATTACAAGCCCAACAGAAAATATTAAAATGGCACCAAGTATAATGGGCAAAAAAGAAAGAAAAGAAGCCCAGACGCGCCCCCAAGAAGAAAGCAACGCTCCCTGCCATGAAAAAACTGTATTCATACTTTCACCCCCTCCCAATAACCATAAAGTTCTTCTAAACGAACTTTACTAATATTTTTATCCGTACAATATATTTTTCATTATTTTTCACGAAAACTCAATACTTATATAATAAATGCCGCAATCTTAAACCAAAAAATCCACCAATAGGTGGATTTTTCTGGGCTCTGGAAGCGAGTAAGCCAGGTTCTGTTTCACCTATCCCGAATTTGCATTCGGTAAGGCTAATGACAATCAATCTACGCCCCTAACTTCGGAGCTCGGGAAGACAACCTATTAACGCTCCATTCGAGGGTTGCAGCGGGGAGGATTGCCCTCCTTCGCTAAGTTTCGGAGGTTTTAAAGCCTCCATCTACTTTCGCAACGGAGCCCTTCTTCAGGGCTTTTCACTCGTTTCCCGAAACTTTTAGGGTTTCGGAACCGACATAGTTTCTGTTGCTCTAACTAGCGCTTGGTCCCATCAGATAATTTATATCTGACAGAATTGTTCGTGCTGACTTACGTCAACCACCCTGTCTTCTGCTGCCTGGACTTTCCTCTACATTCAAAAACTGAACGTAGTAGTCATCCTTCTTCCAGAGCATTGATATTATACCAAACTGAAGCTAAAATCGCAACTTTTCTAATAGATATCCAGCTGAAGCATCTTTATATCATTTCCCCCTTTGTCATCGTATAAAACCAGTTCGACATCAAATTGCCCCTTCTGAGTTGATATACCATTAATTCTACAGGCAATTATTTCGGTTAAAATTGACCGTACTTTTCTTTGAGTTTGGTTGCAATTGGTGATCTCCAATCCACCTGGAAGTCCTAAAGCTCTGAAATTAAGTACATCTCCTATATCAGCATCTGTACCCTCAATAGTACTTTTATAATGCTTAAGTAAAAAACCATCTTTTAAAGTGGTGGTAACAATTACGGGAGATCTGTTTAACTGCGGAGGAGTAGAAGGTAATTGTGCTCTTGAAAGGTAACTTGTCGGATTAAGTGATAAAAATATCCCAATTGGCAGGGCAATGAGCAAAAAAAGCAAAATTGTTATTGTAACTTTCTGATTTACGTCTAATTTCAACCACCCGTCTTTCAAATTCTGGCCCGAAATTATCATAGTTAGTACCAATTTAACATTTGATACTACACTTTTCAATGACATCCTCTCCGCTCTTACGAGCGGAGTACCATCTAAAGCAGGATGATATATCAGGTTCAATTCATCCACGTTCATGTAAACTGAATGTGGTTCTCTTGAAACTGTTATAAGACTTATATAATTTAGACTGAAACCCAGCAAATGAAAAAAAAATATAGTAAATACGTAGCCTATTTATTTATCGCCTTGTTTGCTGTCAATCCACTTATCTTTTGGCCTTGGGCAAAAATCGCCTACGAAATTCCCAAGGTGTGGTTTATCATACGCTACATGGAAATATTGGGCGTTGCTCTACTTTTTTTTCCCACAAGATTGTCAAAAGAAAAAAAAGATTTCAAAATGTATGCGCTGGTTTTAGCATTCTTATTTGTAATATTTCTTTCATCAATATTCGGAGGAGATTTTAATAAAAGTTTATGGGGTAATTATTACCGGCAGGACGGATTATTCACCTATCTGCATCTTATTATTCTCGCTTTCATAGCTTCAGCTTTATTTAAGAAAACCACGATTAAACTGCTATTTACGGGGGTTCTAATCGGATTAGTAATAGTCTGCTCAATAACAATACTAAACGCAGTATTGTATATCTTTACAGGCTTAAATATACCCAACTGGAACGGAGCGATCGGAGGCACTTTTGGAAATCCTAATTTTCTGTCAGGTTATTTGGTTATCACCTTACCTGTGATCTGGTATTTTATTAGCAATGAAAAATTCTTAAATAGAAAAATTCTCTACTGCAGCTTTTTATTTATGCAATTAATCTCAATATTATTAACAAAATCGTGGGCAGGAATTATAGGAATAATACTTTTTGCAAACGGGGTTCTAATTATTAAGAACCAGAAAAAATTGGCATTACTATTTTTGAGCATGTTGAGTCTTATTTCGATAGGGTACTTTTACTTATCAAACTCCCAATACCCAGATAGTGGTAAGGTTTTCGTTGCAGAAGCAAGAACAAGAATCTTCACAAAAGGCATACTTGCATTCAAGCAAAAACCATTATTTGGTTATGGTTGGGCGAATTTTGATATTGCATTTGACTCTATCGATTGGCCGATGAAATTTGAGAATGATGTTTATGTGGACAAAGCACATTCAACCTTCCTCGAAGTATTAGTTACGACCGGATTAGTAGGAACAATTTTATACTTGCTAATTATTTGTCGGGTTTTTATTAATCTGGGAAAAATTAAATTACAGGACGCTAAATACCTTGTCTTTATTTTGATTCTTTATCTAATCCATTCCCAGATGAATGTAATTTCAATTTCAGAGGAAATCTTCTTTTGGCTTCTAATCGGTATATCAACAAATATTTGATCTTCTAACGAAGTTTAGGAAGTAAGTACTCGCTAAAATAAAGCCTTAAAGTCATAAAAACCGGTACAGAAATCAGAAGACCTGCAACCCCAGCAAGTCGAAATCCAATCGCCAATGCAAAAAGAGTGATTATAGGATTAACACCAGCCGCTTTGCGCATAATTCCCGGAACAAAAACATAATTTTCCAACTGTTGAATAATAAAAGCCAATGATGCAGTTGCGATTCCCAAAAAGGTGGAAATCCCAAAACCCAGTATCACTGCCGGTATTGCGGCAATTATCGGCCCAATATAAGGGACTATTTCTAAAAGTCCCGCAAGTATTGCCAAAGGCAACGCAGACGGAATCCCAAGAAGACTTAGTCCTATGTAATTCGCAGTACCTACGACAATCATTAGTGTTAACTGTCCTCTTGCCCAACCTCCAAGTTTGCTTTCCAGCAGATCGACAAATTTTATGATTTCTACCCCTTTACTTTGCCCTAATATAGAGGAAAGTTGTGAACCCAACTTATTACGTTCAGACAAAAGGTAAAACGCAAATACAAGAATTGTTACTAAAGACAACAAATTAGAAAAAATAGAAACCGTTATTTTCGCGACCTTTTGAGGCAGAGTTGCAAGAAGGGATATCGTTTGTTGTAACAATTGCTCGCTGAAGAAAGACGAAATGCCAAGCCTTGAAAGATATGAGGGTAGATTGTTAACTATTGAGCTTGTCTGTTCAATAAGTGGCGGGATTATCGCGGAAATTGCAAAGCCTATGATAATAAAAAGAAAAAGATAAATTAATATTACTGATACGGTTCTCGGGAATTTATATTTCGTTAATTTCGTGACAAGCGGATTTAATATTGTCATAAAAAGAAGTGCCATAAAAAACTCTAAGATGATATCCTTTATTACGTAAAAAAACCAAAGTCCGAGAAGCACGAGTATAGTAAATATTATAGTTTTGTGAGATATTTCAATCTTTCTGGGCATTTTTTAGGTAAAGGTAAACGGTGAAAGATAAATAAAATTTAATCTTTTAACTTTTATCTCTCGCCTTTTACCTTATACTTTTATACCATTTCGCAACAAACTTATCCACCGCTTTTCTCCATCCAGACTTTGATATATCAAACCATATTATTCTTTTGTCTTTAACAAACCAGGTCAATTGCCTCTTAATATAATTTTTCTCATCTTTCACCCACTCCAAAATTACTTCCTTCTTAGACTTATTACCGGTCAAATATTCTTTCCACTCTTTATACCCCATTGACCGCATTGATTGAGTGTCCCACCCAACACCTTTAACTAGAAGGTTTCTTATTTCTTTTTCAAGTCCTTGTTTCAATCGTTCATCAACTCTTCTTTCTATATTTCTATATAAAAACTCTCTGGGTGCAGTTAGTCCAATAAAAAGGGCCTCATAGTCTTTTATTACGTTGCTAAGTTCAGGTCTAAATTTAAACTGAAATTGGGCCACTTCTATTGCTCTAACCAATCTTCTTGGATTTTTATTATCCGATATATTCATCGATGCAGATTTAATTGGGTCAAAACCAGCTAAAATTTCGAAGAGTTCTACTGCAGTTTTATCTTTTAAGGATTTTCTTAGTTTAGAATTTCGAGGAATCGAGGCTGTTTGTATGCCATCCACAACTCCTTTTATATAAAGTCCTGTCCCTCCCACTAAAATTGGTAATTTTTCTCTCTTCCAAATATTTTCAATAACCTTATTTGCTATTTTTAAGTAATGGGCAACACTAAACTCCTCCTCCGGGCCAACTAAATCATATCCCCAAATTCTTACTCCATGTATACAATAACACCCAATTCCGCTCTTTTTTAAATTGGAAATTGGAAATCCTTCGACTTTGCTCAGGATGGTGAGCTTGTCGAACCATTGGAAATTGGAAATTCGAGGGAGATCCTTCCCAGTTCCAATATCCATTTTCTTGTAGACTTGACGCGAGTCCGCGGAAATAACCTCACCATTAAAAACTTTAGAAAGATGAAGCGCAAGTCCAGTTTTTCCGGTAGCGGTTGGGCCGCAAACAATAAGCAGTTTTTTCATTTTAGCTGGATGCACTTGTATATTTTGTGAGCGCAAATTTCCAAAACTTCAATGCAATAAACATAAAGACGAATGAGAATGAAAATGAAAGTATTAGTCCATCAATGCTAACCAGTCCGAAAAGGGCTTTGGATGGTAAACTCACCATAATTCCAATGGGAAGAAAATATGTCAGCACAGTTTTCAAGGGTTTTTGATAAATATCAATTGGAAATCTTCCCATGGCAGATATATCCCTATAAATCATCATCGTATGGTCGACTTCCAGAGAAATTATTCCGATAGCCAACACAGCTATATGGAAAGCAGTTGAAATTAAAAGTCCACTTAATATTAAAAGAAAATATAAAACAAATTGCATTAAAGACGGATTTAATAAATTACCTATATAAACCGTAGCCAAATATAAAGGCGGGAGTGTAATAAAATCAATTATATCGATCCCGCCCATTAGTACTCTGAAAAGAGAATTTGCAGGCTTCAGAAGTACAAGATCAAAATCTCCTGAAACAATCAGCTGTCTAAATTTATAAACTTCTCGAAACAGAAATTGAGACGTAGTATCGATAACCATAAAAGTTAAAAAGAAGAAAATTGTTTGATTAGTAGTATAACCAGCAAGATTACCTGCGCCTTGAACTAGAAAATATAAAAAGGAAACAAAAAAACTAAATCTCAAAACTTTACCCAACAAAAAAATGACCAAAACCATCTTTTGTGACGCAATCATTATAAAGGCATTCTTACTCATCAAAACCCAGATTTTAAAATAATAATTACTACGCCGGATAAACTTAATAACGTGATCTACGTTAATGTGATATCTGTTATTTGGAACTTGAAATTTACTATCTACCATACGCTTGATAAGCTTTTAAGCCGCTTTTCCAAATTCGGTTCATAAAATACCATAGAAATATAATCCAGGTAACAGAAACTAAAATGCCCTTAATGACAACCAGACCTTTTATTTTTCCCAGATATATCTGTAAAGGAAAGAATATTAAATAGGGAAAAGGAGTATAACTTAGGAAATTTTGTAGGTTATATGGCAGTATATCCAAAGGGAAAAGCGATCCCGAGAGAAACTCTACTATTATTACGGTTACAAGGAAATGACCGCCCCATCCGAGTTCCGGTGCCCAAAAAGGTATCGAGTTAACCGAAAATAAAAGTAAAAAATATATTAAAACCGCAATAACGATACTTAAAATAAAAAATGCAATTTGGACCATGTCGGTTTGTAAAAAGATTGGAGGTTTAAATATTAAAAAAAGTACAACCGATTCAATTAAAGCAAAAACAATATTTAAAGTCTTGCTTGAAAAATCTCTGACAAGCCAGTACTTAAAATAATTCACAGGTTTTAGCAGATAATTCATTATTTCGCCTCTTGCGATATCTCCAGCAACATCTTGCGCACGTGCTGATAAAACCAATGCCTTTATAAAAATCAATCCAAAAAAATAAGACAGAATTCTACTTCGGTCATATCCGAAAAGTTCTCTTCCTGAAAAATAAAAAATCGTGTCCCATAAATAAAAAGCAACAAATATTTGAATTACATTTCTTACTCTCCACATTATGAAGCTCAACTTATAAGCAAACTCCTGAGTATAGGATATTTTAAAGATTTCTATATATTTATTCATGACTTTTTCTTAATAATTTCACCTTTAAATACCCTAACGATTATACTTTCGATTGACTCCTCTTCGATCGTCAAATCCGCAATTGGAAAATTTTGTAATATTTCAGCCGCTGCAACAGCTGACGCTTCGCGTGCGACTGACATTACAACAAGTGGATAATTAATTTTTATAACTTTACCTATCTCATCCAATCTTTTAAGATCGGCATGTTTCGAAAGATAAATTTTGATAATTTTTTCTTTTGCAAATTGCCCAACTAAATCACCTAAAACTCCATCAAATAGAAGCCCTCCTTTGTCGATAACAATTACTCTCCTTGCCAGATCCAATAAATCTTCCATGTTATGCGATGTAAGAATGATTGTTGCGGAATGCTTTTTGTTGTATTCGTAAATAAAATCTCTGACCTTTTGCTGTGCAACTACATCAAGTCCGATTGTCGGTTCGTCCAAAAACAAAACTTTGGGGCTATGTAGAAGCGCGGCAATCAACTCCAACCTCATTCTCTGACCCAAAGAAAGTCTTCTTACCTGAGTATTTAACAATTTACCGACTTCCAAAAGTTCTACAAGTTCATTTAAAGTATCTGAATATTTTTTACTTGGAATTTCATAAATGGCTTTATTTAATTCGAAAGTATCTATTGCGGGAAGATCCCACCACAATTGACTTTTTTGCCCCATTACAAGAGAGATTTGTTTTAGAAATTCCGGTTTTCTTTCCCATGGATTGTGTCCCAAAACTTGTATGAATCCGCTTGTCGGATATAAAAGTCCGGAAAGTATTTTCAAGGTTGTAGTTTTTCCCGCTCCATTCGGACCTATAAAACCCACTAGTTCACCTTCTTTTATATTGAACGCTACGTCATTTAAGGCTCTAACGGTCTTTTTTTGAGGAGAAATCAACGAAGAAATAGAACCCATTACCCCTTTTTTCTTGACAGTAATTTCAAAATTTTTGAATAAACTTTCAACAATTACAACTTTTTCGATTGAATCTTTGACATCCTTAGGCATGGCTAAAGTATAGCACCAGCTTCGCTGGAATTCTAAATTCTAAACGTCAAATTTCAAATTATTTTATCTGGAATTGGGATTTGAGACTTTTGGATTTACCGAACTACTTGTCTTTTTAACCTTTTGCCTGGGGTGAAACGAGGAGATCGATGAGGTTTAATCGTAACCATTTTATCGGTTTTAGGTATTTTTACAGTCTTACCTTTCATTGAAATTACTCTAAAAGTACCGAATCCCGACAATACTACCTTTTCTCCTTTTGATAAAGTTCTACCAAGCTCATTTAAAAAGGACTCGACCGCCTCAGACGCTGCTCTTTTTGTTAAATGTGCCTTTCTTGCCACCAAATCAATAAGTTCTTTCTTCGTCATGTGCTTAACAGAATAAAATAAATTAAAGAAAAAGTCAAGAGTTTGGCGTATTTCCTCCTCCTGTCTTAAATTCTTTTGATACTCTCCCTATTTAGCGGCAGTCGTCTCGATTGCTCTTATTTCCCGGATTGCAGTAACTTTTATTTGACCTGCATATTCCGCTTCTTTTTCAAGTCTTTTAGCAATCTCGTGAGCCAAAATTGTAAGTCGCTCATCATCTACTTCGTCAGGTTTAACAATAATTCTTACGTCTCTTCCTGCCTGGAAAGCAAATGCATTATCAACACCTTCAAAGCTTTTTGCAATTTCTTCTATCTTATCCATCCTTTTTATATAATCTTCATGAGGTTCATAGCGTGCCCCGGGCCTTGAACCTGAAATTGCATCTGCTATCCAAACAATTACCGATTCGCTCGAAGAAAAGGGTTTATCTTCATGATGCTCGGAAACCGTTGCGACAACTTCTTTGGGGAAACCATATTTCTTTAAAACCGCAACTCCGGCATCAACATGAGTCCCCTCCTCATCGGTCACAACTTTACCAATATCATGAAGTAGGCATCCCATTCTCACTGTATCGACGTTTGCTCCAATATCCTGGGCTATTGCAACTCCAATCTTAGTTTCTTCAATAGTATGAATTGCCAAATTTTGGCCATATGAAGTCCTGAATTTATATCTGCCTATTAATTTTAAAATATCTGTTGGTAAATTATAAATTCCGCATTCTTCTGCAATTCTTTTGCCCTCTTCCAGAAGTAAATCGTCCATTTGCAGATTAACCTGCTTTACAACTTCCTCAATCCTTGAAGGTTGAATCCTTGTATCTTTAATAAGTATCTGCAGCGCTCTTTTAGCAATTTCTCGCCTTACCGAATCAAACGAAGATAGCCTTATCTCATTGGTTTCGTCAATCTCAAGCTCTACTCCGGTCTCTTTTTCAAATGTTCGAATGTTTCTTCCACCGGCACCTATAATTCTCCCCTTAACTTCTTCGCTCGGAGCCTCAACCGAAGATACTGTGTATTCGGCAGTATAGGAAGTAGCACCATGTTTCATTGCATCTAAAAGAATTTCTTTCGCTCTCTCGTTTGCTTCCTGTTTAATTTTTTCCTCGGTGCTTCTTATTCTCTTTGCAACTTCTTCTTTGAGGTCCCGTTCAACTTCGGATAGAAGCAACTTTTTTGCCTCTTCGGATGTCATTTTTGAAACACCAGTAAGTTTAGATTTGAGATCTTGTTCAAGATCCTTTAATTTTGTTTCCTTTTTTTCAAGGTCTTCTCTCTGTTTTCTCAAATCTTCAACTAATACTTTTAGCTCGTTTGTGCCAAACTTGTTTATATTGTCTGTATCAGCCATATTTGTAAAACGTGATACCCAAAATTCAATAATTCATAACGTAACACGTATTTCTAAATTGGAGAAATAAGAAAAAACCCGTTTTTAATTAAGCGGGGTGTAAGCTGAAGAAACCAACATTAAAGCTTCTTTTAGCATATAATCTTAAATCTCCAACCCTATTTTACTCATAATCGACATCGTTGTCCAGAACTTTTTTTATAACGTCCCAACTAAACCCGCGACGTGCCAAAAATTCGGATTTTTTTTTGCGGGATATGTATCCATCAAGCTTAGCCCACATATATTTTTTTCTTTCAATTAATCGTTTCGCCATCATAGCCTCATCTATTCTTGCTTCATCCAAAGCCTCTGCTACTAATCCCTTTTTTATTCCTTTTTGATTAAGCTCTAACTTCAAAGCTCTAACCGACTTGGATTTAAACTGCAATCTTTGTTCGACCCACCAAGTTGCGAATTTCTTATCATCAAGTAATTCCAAGCGCTTTAATCGATTAAACAGCTCGTCATACATACTTTCATGGACCTTATGTTTTTTTAACCAATAACTAAATTCTTTTTCAGACCGGGGACGAATTGAGGCATAATGCAAAATTTTTTTATAAACTTTTTGAAATTCCCCTTCTTTAACAACTTTTTCTATTTCTTCTTCCGTTAATTGCTGTTCTACCTTAAGTTTATGTTTAACAAATGTTTCCAGATCTAATCCGAAACCGAATTCTCCATCGAGATAAATATTTACCCGCTTCCCGTTATTTTGAGGCTTTATAGAAGTAATTAAAGGCATAGCAGTAATTCCTAAACTCTAGCACAAAATCCTAAACAATATTTAAATTTCAATTTCCCAAATCCAAAACTATTAAATTATTGTCATTTATTATTTGGAATTTGTTTAGAAATTAGAAGTAAGAGCTTAGGGTTTGATAAATCGATCAATCGGTTTCCTTCTCTTCTCCGATTTCTTTCGGTACTTTTTTTCCTGCCGCAACTGCCTCCCGTATCCTTCTCTCAATCTCTTCAGCTAATTTTTTATCCCCTCTGAGAAGCATTTTTGCTCCTTCTTTACCTTGTGCCAAAGGTTTGCCGTCATAACTAAAAAAACTTCCCTTTTTTTCAATTAATGCAAGGTCAACCGCGACATCCAAAAGCCCTCCGGTTCTACTAATTCCTTCGTCATTCATTATGTCAAACTCAGCTATTCGAAGAGGCGGTGCAACCTTATTTTTTACAATACGCGCCCGATGCCTGGAACCGATAACCATATCTCCATCTTTTAAAACTTCAATACGTCGAACGTCTATCCTGACAGATGAGTAAAACTTCAATGCAAGTCCGCCCGGAGTCGTTTCCGGATTTCCAAACATAACTCCAATTTTCTGGCGAAGTTGATTTGTAAAGACAAGAACGGTCTTTGATTTACTAATCGCTCCTGTTAATTTCCTCAAAGCCTGACTCATAAGACGTGCTTGTAAGCCCATTACAGCATCTCCCATTTCCCCTTCCAGCTCCGCTCGCGGAACAAGGGCCGCTACCGAATCAACAACAATTACATCAAGTGCCCCAGAACGAATTAAGGTTTCCGTAATTTCCAAAGCCTGTTCACCCGTATCGGGTTGAGACATTAACAGATCATCCAAATTAACGCCAATTGTTTCGGCTCGTTCGGGATCAAGTGCATGCTCCGCATCAATAAACGCACATTGCCCTCCCTTTTTTTGTGCCTCTGCAATCACATGTAAAGCAAGTGTAGTTTTTCCCGAAGCTTCTGGCCCATAGATCTCTACTATACGACCTCTTGGAAGACCGCCAACGCCAAGTGCTAAATCAATGGCAATTGAACCTGTCGGTATGACATCAACCCTAAAACGTCCATCAGATCTGTCGCCCAACTTCATAATTGAACCTTTGCCGTACTGCTTTTCGATCTGCTCCATGGCAAGTTTAATAGCTACAAGTTTTCCTGAAATTTCTGTCTTTTGTTCCGGAGCTTTTATATCTTCCTTCTTGTGCCTCGCCATACTTTCAAGTTTTTACAACTAGCCAATAACTAGATGTTATAAGCTTATTAAGCTTTTATCATAACGTTTCTCAAAAAACAATAGTATAATTATCCGATAGCAAATGAAAAAGTATCAATTTTGCCCTTATTGCGGAAGTTCTTCAAAAAAATATAAAGATTATTTTGGCTGTCCGAAATGCGGTAAGAAAGTTTTTGTAAACTCTCATCCGACTGCTTCTGCATTCGTCGTAGAAAACGGAAAATATCTAATATCGAAACGTGCAATTGAACCAAAAAAGGGAAGTTATGATGTTGTTGGAGGATTCTTAAATAATGGTGAACATCCTGAAACAGGTATCGTTAGAGAATTCAAAGAAGAAACTGGCTTAACTATTAAAATTGTTGATTTATTGGGAGTTTATATGGACAAATATGAATATCAGGA
>CAYREZ010000016.1:0-4623 GCA_964423565.1 uncultured Gammaproteobacteria bacterium
CAAACCCTCCGAATTTATCAATGACTTCAACTCCTGGTTGAAGAAAAAGATGATATGTATTACCTAAAACAACTTGAGTTTCCGTATTTTCTAAGTCCGAAGATGTCAAACCTTTCACTGCGGCTTTGGTACCGACCGGAGAAAAGGCTGGTGTATCAATTTTTCCGTGAGGAGTTTTTATTATTCCCAGCCTTGCCCGAGTTATTCCGTCCCTCTTTAAAATTCTAAAAGCAAAATTCATGTTAACTTATCAATAGTTTAACTCAAACTGCGGGAGTTACCGAAGGTGAAGGAGTTGGGGTTATGGTTGGCGTAATTGATCCGGTTATGGTAGGGCTTTTTGTAGGGCTTGCGGTTGGCTTTTTTGTCGGCGTGGGTGATGTATATCCTTTTCTTATTCCGGTTGTAATCTTTACGGTATTACCGGATCCTGATGAGCTTACCTGGACATCATTATAATATTCTTCTAAATTTTCGCTGATTTCTGTCATAGCTTGGATATCCATATTTTCAGGGAATTGAACTTCGGCAGCTGTAAAATCCTTGGAATCGGCATTTGCTGTCTCAATATTTTCGTAACCCAATTTTTCCAATCTGGTTTTTAATAATGCAGCTTCACCCGGAATACCTGTTCCGTTATAGATTTGTATTTGAATATCTTCTTTTTTTACAGGTTCAGGGGTCGGAGTGGATGATGTTTGAACAAAGGGAGTGGGTGTAATTTCAGAATTATTTACCGTATCTGACGGTTTAGTAAAAAAAAGCCAATATGATGCGCCGCCCGCCAATAATAAAATTAAAGGAATTAGAAGTAACAATTTATTAAAACCTTTTTTCGGCTTGGTAGTCGGAAATGTAACGTCTTTTTGGGGCTTTTCTAACATTCCTTGGGAATTTACGCTTTCGTCTTCCATGTTTTGCTGAAGTATAAAACTATAGTATGTCAAATGTCAAACACAAGTTATATAACGATCCGCTTACAAAGTTGATTTTAAATATGCTAAAGCACCATATAACCCTGCTTTTTCCCCTAACGTATATCTAATTATGGGTGGTTTTTGCGGGAAATTTTCCAAATATTTATGTAGAGAATCATTTAGATCGTCCATGCTTACGAATTCAGAGTCTAAAAGTCCTCCACCCAGTACTATAATATCCGGCGACCAAAACATTATTACGTTAACCAGTCCGATTGCGATTTCGCCTACAATCTTTTTCCAAATCTTTTTATCGGATAAATTTTCAGGTGCAACTTTGTAACGACCCATAATTCCCGACCCTGAAACTAATACTTCCCAATCAGCAACACTATCTTGAGTTTGTGAAATATCAATTATTTGATGTCCCGGTTCAAAACCCCATGACGAGATGTCAATTTTTTTATTAACAATACGCGCCCCGCCTATTCCTGTACTAATAGTTATGTAAGCTACAATTGGGTAATTTATTGCAGACCCAAAAGTTGCTTCTCCCAATCCAGCTAGAGATGCGTCATTTTTTAGAATTACGGGGCAGTCTGTTACTTTTTCAATCTCATTTTTAATCGGTTTGCCAAGCCACTTCTTAAGATTGGGAGCAAAAATCAATTCATCATTTTTATTAATAATACCGGGCAAACCACCACAAACTTTCCATGGTTTGAAGCCCTCACTAGAAAGATAATTCTTAATTATGTTTATTCCATCCTCATACGCTTGGGGTGTGTCAAAAATGCTGCAATCTCCTAAAGTTTTTCCATCGGCCGAATATCCGATTCGCATTTTTGTTCCGCCGATATCAAAAAGTAGAAACATATACTTTTAAATTTCTAAATCCTAATTTCTAATTACTAAATAACTTACGAATAAGTTATAATTTCTCAATTTAATCGTTTAAAGGGTAGCAAGCCTTACAAATACCCAACTCTTCCAACTTCTCAAGATAAGAGATTATTGTCGTAACAAACTCGGCATGACTCCAAGCAAGCGGGGATGCCGAAACATATTCTCCAGTGTACGGATTTAATTGTTCGGGTAGTACCCCGGAAGGACCTGAATATTTGACAACCCAGTTAATCCACTTCCGAACTACATCAAGATCGGATTCTCGTTTCGCTCTCGCAACATAATACTGCGCAAGCCACATTGAAGTGATTATCCATGGATTTCCGGGAATATCTCCGCCACGGTGGTGGTATGCATCACCTTCATACCTTGCTATTCCCCCTACTTCAGTTTTAACTTCGAGCCTTTCAATTACTTTATCCATAGCGTTTTTCAATTTCTGATCGTCAATAGGCAACACACCGAATTTATAGATTCCATAAATACTTGACATATCAATGGTTTTATCTTTTCCAGATTTGCCCGTGTCTGTTGTTATTGACTTATAAAAAACTCCCGATTTGGCATCGTAAAGATATTCCAATATACCCTTTTTTATAGTTTCTGCAGCCTCGGTATATTTTAATGAAGATTCCGTTTTACCCAATAACTTAGCAAACTTGGCTGCAACGATTAAAGCGCCATAAACCGTACTTGCGGTAAAAGTATAAATCGCATGTCTCTCTTCCCAAAGATCATAACAGGCTTTTGGCAAACCGGTTTTGTCATCACGGTAAGAAATCATAAATTCCGCAGCTTTTTTAATCAATTTGTTATAAATACTTTCAATGAACTCCAAATCATGGGAAAGCTCATAATGTTGCCACAAAGCCCAAATAACAAGTGCCGTCTCGTCTTCTTGAATGGGAAATTGTTTTTGTCCATTCCTGACCCACGGATGCCATGAGGATCCCAATGATTTATCGGGTTGATATTTATGCATAAAATAGCCCTCCGGGGTAATCACATCGCAACAGAATTCAAAAAGCCGGCGCGATGCGTTAAAATCACCTGCTTTTTCAAGGGCAACGGCGCAAAAAGCCGCATCTCTTGGCCACACATAAGCGTAAGTATCAGGCCAATATTTAAGTATATCGGAATCCGAAGAAGCAATAATTGCTCCGTTTTTGCTAACATGAGTTCGAATATATAGAAGTGATCGATTAAATAAATCAACGACAGATGGCTCCAAGCCGTAAAAAGTAAAGTTTTGGTGCGTTACCCATGCCCTCCAGTAATCTACAGTAGTTTTTATAATATCTTCTGATCCTCTGGCAAGGACAGCAGCATTTAACTTTTTTACCTTTTGTATTGATTTTCCAACTGTAATCCAATAGTGGGAAACTTTTTCCGATTTCGGTTCAAGTTCAATATCCAGACTTAATACGGAATCTACACGGCCGTGTTCGATCGGATTTAACGATAAAGATCCGTCCTCGGCGTCCTTGAAAGTGCCGTCCCTGCCTGCTGCACCCAATATTCCAACACTATATTCACTAAAAAACTGCTTGTCACATATCGCATTGACTAAAAATACGCGTCGGCCTTTGTAATGTATTATTACCTTTTCTCTCGGATCAAAGTAAGCAGTTTCGCCGGTATTGGTTTGGGATATGTTAAATTGCTGATTAAAAAAAAGCTTTAACTTTCTCGACCTGTCAAACAGATTTTTGACAACTACTTTTCGTATAAAAATATTCGCTTCGTTATAAATAATATCACTTATATTAAGTTCAATTCCTAATCCGTGATGCGTTGCTTTTATATCCGAAGCCATCGTATCAGGCTTGCTGCCTACGATTATTTCCCAATTTTCATCAAACCAACTAAACTGTTCCTCGCAAAATAGCCCGATTTTATGAACTAGATTTTCACTTATGTGATTTTCAAGTCCGGCATAATGAAAATAGAAGTCTTTTACTTGTCCAAGTTTGTCAAGACCTATAAGTATAGAGCCATTGCCAAGATTGTAATACCGCGGCATGATTACTTAAGATTTTTTTGGGGACGATCTTCCCTTTGATGCGCTTTAACTCTTATTTTCAAGTCATTTGCCGCGTTCATAAAACTTATATATGCGTCGTAGGGTGATTCGTAGGGATTAAAATATTTATGTACATCCCCATCAGCAAACCACTTTGTACACATATAGTAATAATGGTCGGAAGTTTGTAGTTTTCTCCAATCTTCAATCAGTTTTGCATCACCCGTTGCCAAAATCTTATCGCCAATTTTATAAATGCAGCTTATTGCCGATCCCTGAATTGCATTTCCCGTCCATGCTGATAAATCTCTCTCGGTATCTGCCCAGGTAACAATAGAGGGAACGTCAATAAAATCGAGTGCATCATACTTTTTTACTGCCTCGGAAGGAGTAACGAAATTAAGATCTGTAAATTTTAATACCTCTTTTGGGAAATTCCTAAGAAACTCAAATATACCATCCTCTTTCCACTGATGTTCACCAAAAGTTTCGTAGTCCATAAAAAGATTTATCACTTGCCCATTACCGTTAAAGGCATTTATCCAAGAAGCAAATTTTTCAGCAGTTAATGGCCACTCGCTCCATCTTTTTTCGGAAAATCTAAACGCGACATCGTCCGAAAGTTTATAGTTTTTTAAAAGTAGTTTAATATTACGAGTATCTACCGGCTTGTAAACAAAATTCGGGCTTTTCCAACCTAAAATTCCATCCCATCCTTCCGCCAGTATTGCACTATAGCCGTATTTATCCGCCCATTTTGCGAGATCGTTATTATAA
>CAYREZ010000016.1:4633-10952 GCA_964423565.1 uncultured Gammaproteobacteria bacterium
CTTTTTCTTGGCCGCATCCCCTAATTGAACCAGAAAAACTTTTGGCTTAATGCCAAATAACTTTTTAATTAAATCCTTATGAAGCTCAACCTGACTCTCAAACTCCGAAAGGTTGTAAAAAAATGCCAGCGAATGGTAATAAGTCTCCGAAAGTACCTCGACTCGACCAGTGTCAATTAATTTTTTGAACGAATCCAAAACCTGCGGGGTGAATTTTGCAAGTTGCTCTAAAAGTACTCCCGAAAAGGAAAAGGCAAGCCTAAATTCAGGATACTTTTTTAATAGTTCAAGGAAAATTGTATTTGCGGGAATGTAGGACTTTTGCGACACTTTTTCCAATACTTTTCTGTTATTTAAATTGGTATCGGAAAAATCTTCAAAATAATTATGGTCATTTCCCACATCAAAAATTCTATATTTCTTAATCCTTAATGGTTGATGAACCTGAAAATAAAGACAAATGGATGACATATTTTTAAAAATCACAAGCTCAAATTTCAAATGTCAAATAATCTTGGATTTTGATATTGGGATTTTGGATTTTATACTAATTCTCTATATACTTCCAATACTTTATCGGCTGATTTAGACCAAGTTAAATTTGCAACTTCTTTTTTACTTTCGCGCCGAAGATCGACTCCTAAAGCTTTATATTTCAAACAGGCGATAATCTTGCTTGCCATCTCGTCGATATCCCAAAAATCTACTTTTAGGGAGTGTTGGAATATTTCCGAAACCCCTGATTGTTTAGAAATAAGTGCAGGAGTATTATTAGCTGCCGCTTCAAGCGCTGTGATACCGAAAGGTTCAGAAACGGAGGGCATAACGTAAAGATCGGCCGCCTGAAAAACCATATCACGCTCCTGGCCTCTTAAAAAGCCCGTATATATGAAATTATCTGTAAGCCCAAGCCGCGCGGTTTCATTCATCATGTATTCCTGCATATCTCCCGAACCCGTAACTACAAATATCGTTTTGGGTTTATGTTTAAGTACTATGCTTGCTGCTCTTACAAAGTATTCGGGTCCTTTTTGTAGTGTTATTCGACCCAAAAAAAGTACAATTTTATATCCCATATTTTTAAAAGATGTTAATGCAGGAGGTAGCATCCGCACATTTCTGCTATTTATACCGTTGTATATTACTTTTATCTTTTCAGGATTAATGCCATATCTTTCAGTGATAATTTTTTTCATAAATCCGCCGACAGGCAGCACTCTGTCCGCAACAATTAATCCTTCCTTCTCGATTTCGTAAACCTCTTTATTGGGATTATTCCCCCCCGTTCGATCTAATTCTGTTGAATGGACGTGGGCAATCATAGGTCTGCCGGATAATTCTTTTGCAACAATACCGGCAGGATAAGTTAGCCAATCATGTGCATGAATTATATCGGGATTGTATTTTTCAACAATATCGCCGATTCTTTCCGCATATACTATTGCCGCTTTAATATAATTACCCGGAAGTTCGCTTAACTTCCGAAAACTTTTCCCAAAAATACTCGAGGCTGCATAAAAATTTTCCAACTTTTTTTTATCCATTTTAATATTGGCGAATTCGAGTTTCATAAAATCTATATCGAGATCAACTTTTTGGGGAAGAACGAAAACTATTTCTATCCCTTTTTCGCTTAATGCTTTCGCCAGTCCGTAACATGCTTCACCCAACCCTCCGCTATTGTAAGGAGGCAGCTCCCAACCTACCATTAAGACTTTTGGAGTTGTCATAATTTTAATTCACACAAAACATTCCGCTTTTAACGGGCCGATAAACAACAGTAAATGTACCGTTGTAATATAAATTACAATCTAATATTAGCAGTGTCTTTAACCTATTGTGAAGTATCAATTTACCCTCATGTACCGTTAGAAAATTTCTCCAATTTGCGTACTTTGCAAAATAGTAATGGCTCCTATCCCACAATTTCAACTTTATACTCGTTTTTGCCTACTCCGGGAAGAATTTTAATTTTGTTCCCCTCTTTTATTTCTCCTGACAAAAGTGCCTTGCCGACCAGGTCCCCTAATGTAAGATCTACAATTCTTCTCATGGGTCTTGCTCCAAAAGCGGGATCGTATCCATCTTCGGCAAGTTTCTTTCCAATCTCATCACTAATTTCCAAATATAAGCCTTTTTCTTTAAGCTTTTTTGCAAAATCCTGAAGCATTAATTTCGCAACCTTAAATAATACTTCCGGATCCAGCGGTTCATATACGATAACTCCATCAAATCTGTTTAAAAATTCAGGTGAGAAAAGTCCGTTCTCTAAAACATAATTAACAACAGTCTTTTGTAATTCATCTTTCTTAGATCCTTTTGAAACAAGTTGTCGGATGTATTCAGCCCCAGCGTTTGAGGTTCCGATTATAAACAAATGCCTTCCGCTTATTTTCTTGCCGAAAGCATCGGTTATATAGCCTTCGTCCAAAAGTGCAAGGAAAAGATTGTAAATATCCTTGCTTGCCTTCTCTATCTCATCAAGCAAAAGCAGGCTTGCCGGGCGGTTTTTAATTGCAACCGTTAACGCACCGGGCAGATTTCTCTCCTGAGATCCTATAAGGCGTTCCAGACCTTCCCTTCCGGAATATTCAGCCATGTCAAATCTCAGAATCGACTCTTCCGATCCGTAATATACCTTAGCCAGTACCTTCGCTGTTTCGGTTTTGCCGACTCCGGTTGGTCCTAAAAATAAAAATGATCCAACCGGACGGGAACTGTCTGACGCGCCTAACGTACGTGCCCTAAGACTTTTTCCTATTAAGGATACTGCTGAGTCCTGGTTTATCAATTTTTCGTGTATAATAGTTTCGATCTTCCCCATGCGGGTTTTTTCCGAATCTGTAAGTCGGGCGAACGATATGCCGGTTTTTTCAGCCAATACCGCATTCACATCGTCGCTTGTTATCTCGATTGCTTTTTTGTTCTGAACAAAAGTAATTACCCCATCCAATATCTCAATCGCCTTCTCGGGGAATGGTGTTTCTGTTATATATCTATCTGACTCTTCTAATATTTTTCTAAGAGCCGGAATCCTAATAACCAGCCCGCTTCGGGCTTCCCAGTCTTTTGCAGATTCAATAAGTATCTCAAATGCTTCAGTTTTAGAAGGAGGGGCTATTTCAACTTTCTCCAGATATTTTCGGAGTCTGAGGTTTGGCCCTATAAACCTTTCGTACTCGGCAGGAGTCGTTATAGCTATTATCTTTAATTCTCTTTTTTCTAGATGCGCCTCAAAAATATCAGTAAAATCGTAGCCTTCAACTTCGGAGTGTGTTAGCCTTTGGATATCTCTAACCATTAATATAATATTTCCGGCATATGCCGCTTCTTCTAATACGGCTGCCAATAATGCTTTCTTTTCATTCAGATCTTTTGCCTGAGATAAGAGAGAGTTATAGTCAAATTCTAAAACTCGCCTAAATGCCATAGCCGTCCCAAACTGACCACTAGCGGCTCTCCTTGCAAATTCTAAAACAACGGTTTTTTTACCAACTCCGGGCGGACCGATAATTATAACGCTGCTACCTGCTGTTAATATTCTTTCCATCCTCGACACTTCATCCTGGCGACCTATTAGATGGTGAGAAAAGGAAAACGGTGTGCTTAAATCAACTGAATATTGATTTAGGGTCGGAGTGTAACCAAAAAGTAATTCCAATGCCAATCCTGGCCGTCCTATACCCGAGCCACCTATCTGCGTTTCATCCCGCCGTGCCATATCCCACCATTCAGCCGCATATTTGAAGTCTTCTTTTTTAACCGAGTATTTCCGAAAAAATTCGTCCGGGTAAATATTACTCACCATAATATGTTCCATAAGCTGCGTGAAACTCTCTGGCTCAAACTTACTTATATCCAAATTTTCTTCTTTTGCATCCGCCAAAGCCGCCTGATTTGTAATTCCCAAATGGTTAAGAACAAACATTCCGGCAGAAGAGGAAAAAACTACTTCAAGCGGTTTACGTAATGATTTCTTAATATCAAACATCATATTTCGAATATAATTTTCAGGCCGCCTTTGATACTTGTTATAAAGCGGGATGCCTAAAAAGGGCAGGAGGATCCAAAAAACTATACCCATAGCCCCTCCTAAAAAGCCAAAAATGATAAATACAAAACTTACAAAAATTAGTACTAAACGCACTATCGCTCCTATACCCCGGGAAATAAGATTAAATGTAAATACTTCAAATATTTTCTGCGGATTAAACCCGGGAGACTTATCAACTTCAATCATCTTTTTCCAAGGCGCGAATAATGTTTTAAGGAGAAGGAGGGGTGAAAAATAGTTTAGAATGTAATCCATTTGGTTAATAAAACCCTGAAGGTAAAACTGCATTCCCAAAGTATAATGAAAAGCAAAAAAGTCCATTGATTTCATGATATCACACACTTCTTGCACAAATCACATACCGGTTGTATAGTTTTTGATGCATGACACGAATTGATAAACTGGACTTCATCTCGCAGGAGTTATCCAGACTTCAGAAAGAATCACTGTTAATAAACATAAAAATTATAGAAAGCCCCCAAGGATCAAAAATTAAGGTAGGTGGAAAATCGGTTTTGAATTTTTGCTCGAATAATTACTTAGGCTTGGCAAACGATATCAGATTAAAAAAGGCAGCCAAAAACGCAATCGACAAATGGGGTGTCGGACCGGGGGCTGTAAGAACCATTGCGGGAACAACAACCTTGCATCTTACTTTAGAAAAAGAACTGGCAAAATTCAAAAAAGTTGATGATGTTATAACACTCCAATCCGGATTTAATGCAAATTTAGCCGTAATTCCTGCAATCGTCGGTGAGAGGGATTTGATCTTTTCCGACGAACTAAACCATGCAAGCATAATTGACGCCTGCAGGTTAAGTAAAGCCGGAGTCATGAGGTATAACCATTGTGACCCAAAAGATTTGGAGGATAAACTTAAAAGCAAAAAGCAAACTGCCAATAACCGAATACTGATCGTAACTGACGGGGTTTTCAGTATGGATGGGGACGTAGCTCCTCTTCCGGATATAGCAAATATTGCCCAGAAATATGGAGCACTTCTAATGGTAGATGATGCACATGGTGAAGGTGTGCTAGGAAAAAATGGCCGTGGAATTACCGATCATTTTAATTTGCACGGAAAAGTTGATATTGAGGTTGGAACACTCAGTAAGGCATTCGGCGTTGTTGGCGGATTTGTTGCCGGCAAAAAGCCAATTATTGATTGGTTAAGGCAACGTGGCAAGCCGTTTCTATTCTCCTCAGCAATGACGTTCCCGGATACGGCAGCCAACCTTGCCGCTGTAAAAATTCTTATGCAGGATAGTAATTTGGTAGAAAAATTATGGAATAACACAAATTATTTTAAAGCGGGCATAAAGAAGCTTGGTTTCGATATCGGAAATAGCCAAACTCCAATTACCCCAGTTATGTTAGGCGATGCAAAATTAGCCAAAAAATTCAGTAAAGAGTTATTTGAGCGCGGGGTTTTTGCAATGGCAATCGGCTATCCTACCGTGCCCCAGGGAAAAGCAAGAATAAGAGTAATGATTAGCGCAATTCATTCAAAAATCGATCTTAATAAAGCTCTTTCTGCTTTTGAAAAAGTCGGAAAAGAATTAAAGGTAATAGATAAATCCTAATATCAAAATCCCAATTTCTAAACTCTAAACTATTATAATTTTCTAATTCCTAATGTTTAAATATTTAGAAATTTAGATTTGTATTTTTTTTAGAATTTAGGATTTAGAATTTAGAATTTCTTAGATTATATGGATAAAAAAAATACTATATTTATCACTGGCGCTAACGGAGAAATCGGGCACGGATTGATTATTAAACTATCTGATTCGAAAGACGTCAGAATTATAACACTTGATCTTAGTAAATTGGATACCAAATTAAAACCCCTAATTTACGAGGAATTTCGCGGAAGTGTCACAGATAAAAACCTAGTGAATAAAATTTTTAATAAATATAAAATCAATACTATTTATCACCTCGCTGCAATTCTTTCTACCGGCGCTGAGAAAAATCCTGAACTTGCTCAGGAAGTAAATGTCGGTGGAACTGCACTACTTTTGGAAATTGCTAATCGCAATATGATTAAGCTCCAACACAAAATTAAATTTATCTTTCCTTCTACAGTTGCTGTTTATGGGATACTTGACATTAAAACAAAACAAAAAACGGGAGCTATCAAAGAAAACGAGTATTTAACTCCTATCACTATGTACGGAATAAACAAACTCTACTGCGAGAACCTGGGAAAATATTATTCCGAAAGCTACCGACTACTCGCTACTCACAACAAAAGATATATAG
>CAYREZ010000016.1:10962-14461 GCA_964423565.1 uncultured Gammaproteobacteria bacterium
CGTTTCCCGGGAATCATAAGCGCATCCACTATTCCAACCGGAGGAACGAGCGACTACGCCCCCGAAATATTACATGCTGCAGCTAAAGGACAAAAATATAAATGTTTTGTTAGACCGGATACAACAATTCCTTTTATGGTCATGCCTGATGCAATCAAAGCACTACTTCAATTAGTTGAAGTGCCCAAAAAGAAATTGAGGCATGCTATCTATAATGTCCAGGGATTTTCTGTCCCGGCAAAAGAGATTTCAAAAATTGTGAAATTTGCCTTTCCCGAATCCAAAATCAGCTTTAATCCGGATATTAACCGCCAAAAAATCGTAGATTCCTGGCCAGAATCCATCGATGACACGCGGGCAAAAAAAGACTGGGGCTGGAAGCCAAACTTCAATCTTGAGAGAGCATTTAGGGATTATCTCGTACCGGAAATAAAAAAAAGCTATTAATTTAAGAATTAAAAAAAACATACTTTAAATTTACTTACACTCTACCTCTTAACATCATTGCATCAATTATTCTTTTTACTGCCAAAACATAAGCTGCCTTGCGATAAGAAATTTTCTTTTGGTGAGAAATCTTGTGAACCTCCTCAAAAGCTGCATCCATGATTCTTTTAAGATCTTTATTTACTTTTGCTTTAGACCATCTATAACCGTGAAGATTTTGCACCCATTCAAAGTAAGAAACGGTCACTCCCCCCGCATTACATAAAACGTCAGGTAAAACATGCGCTTTTTTTGACAAAAGCACTTCTTCTGCTTCAGGAGTAGTGGGTCCATTTGCAAGCTCAATTATTGTTTTAGCTTTTACGCCATTTACGTTCTTTTCATTAATAGAATTTTCCAGCGCGGCGGGGGCTAAAATATCAACCTTCAATGCAATCAACTCTTCGTTTTCAATAAACTTATATTTAGATTTAAATTTCTCAGCTATTTCTTTAAAAGAACCATATTTTTCTTTTAATTCCGACAATTTTTCTATATCTAAACCTTTTGAATTATATATGCCGCCACTTGAGTCCGAAACAGCAACAATAAGATATCCAAGATCGTTTGCAATCTTCGAAAACCAATAACCGACATTACCAAAACCTTGCACTGCAACGGTAGTTTTTTCCGCAATTAAGCCTTGATGATCCGCATAAGCACTTAGGATATACGCTCCGCCCTGGCCGGTTGCTTCCGTACGCCCTAACGATCCTCCGAGAGCTAAAGGTTTGCCGGTAAAAGTTGCCGGCTCATGCTTACCATTCTTTTTCTCAAACGCTTCAAGCATCCATGCCATTTCACGCTCGCCCGTATTAACATCCGGAGCCGGAACATCTTTCCAAGGACCTACAAAAGGTGCAATAAATTCTGCATATTTTTTGGAAAGTTGTTCTAATTCAGATTCGGATAATTTTTGCGGGTCTACAATAATACCCCCCTTTCCTCCCCCGTATGGAATACCCACGACTGCGCATTTTATACTCATCCATGTAGATAATGCTTTAACCTCGTCTTCGGTAACTTCGGAATGAAATCGGATTCCGCCCTTAAAGGGACCTCTTGCATCATTATGTTGACTTCTAAACGCCATGAACTTTTTTGCTTTTCCATTATCGGTTCTAATACTCAAATTCCGCTTAAATACTTTCTGGGGATTTTTTATCGACTCAATTACTTTTCTAAACTTACTCTTGTCCGGATAATATTCAGCCAAAATATCAACCACGGCGTCGATTTGTTTTTTAGCGTTTGCAAATGGAGATGGCATAATCAGAAAATAGTACAACAAAAAAGACCTATTTAAAATATCAAATACATCTTTTTGTTTAACTTTTAATCATTTTTAATATTTGAAGAAGTATATCTTTCCTGTTTTGAATCAATAGAAACAGGTAAATCCAAATTGCCGGGAAAACCACAATATTCTCAAACCAGCGACCGGTTTTTATTCGAAACTTGCGTATCGGAGGAATGCCAAAAGATAAATTGATCGGAAAAAGTAGCGGAAGTCCTTCTTCGGTCAGCGAATCTGCCAGCAGATGGGAAACATAGCCTACCATTATACTTAGCGTCAGAATTCTGGGATCAATAAATGCCGCATTTATAATGTGGGGCAATAACCATTCAAGAAGCTTGTACATTAAATAGGTTCCAATTAATGAGTGGCTCAAGGTTCTGTGTTTGTAAAAAATTCGCCTAAAAATCTTTCCCATGTTATTTCCGGATGGGAGTAAATCCCATAACCTACTTCCTGCCTGATCCATATCCGGAATTAAAGCTCCGATATCTGCCCCGATTACCGAAGCAACCAACGTCATAAGATTTATAGTCTCTGGTGGAAAAATAACTGCGACAGTTACAAGTGAAGCCAAAGCAAAAGCATCGTGCGTACGAGCAGTCATTTTATATATTAACACGGGCTCTTACCAGATTCTTACCAAACTCAAAACTAATTAACATGTCTTAAAACTAATTTTAATCTACTTAAAGATGGTGATACTAAATCAGTTATGACATATCAGGGTTCAATTCATCCCCGACTTGAAAAGGCGGGGTTTTCTTGAAACCTGTTATAAATGTAAGACATTTCACAGACATAAATTCGGGAATGTTGTTTACTTATCTAGCGAGAGGAGGTGACTAATTAATGAAAAATGTAAAAGGGGCAATTGACCATCTTAAGACACACCAAAAATATCCAGCAACTCGTAAGGAGTTAGTTGCTGAGTGCGATAACTTATCTGATTTTGACGAAGAAGATAAAAACTGGTTTATGGAAAATCTTCATGAGGCAACTTACGAAAACGCCGAGGAAGTTATGGCAGCTCTTGGATTAAAAGAAGAAGAAGCTGATAAGATGACGATGTAACTTAACTAAGTAAAATGCCACAAACACTAATACTATGAACTGGTTTCAAAACTTGTTCATATAACCTAGCGCAAGCTCTCAAAACGAGCCTGAAAGGCGAGTTTTGAAACGGGTTCTATGTATTAATGTTTGTGGTTTAGTGTTTGCTAGATATAGTTGTTTCGTTTAAATAATTAACAATTATTCGTGAGAGTACTCAAGATATAATTTTTCCCTGTCTCTATCAAGTTTTTTTAGTTGCTTTTGAATATTTCCCAAGGCATCAGCTAAGTGTGGCTTGAGGCTGAAATCAAGCATGTTATTAATCTCTGCCCATTGAGTTATCAAATGCCTGTGTCTATTATCTAATGCTTCACGAATGTACTGAAATTGAATATGCAGGGAAAGGTTTAACCACTCGGGAAAAGTCGAGAGGTATTCGGGATCGTATTCTCCCATATCAATTGCTTTTTGTAGAGTCATTGTTGTAGTGGTTTGAGGTTTGGATCCTTTTAACTTTTCACCTTCTTCCAAATCTTCGTATCCCATATGTGTATTTTACTACGGAATTATAAGAGCCGCATTCAGTTCATAGTTATTTTCGCCTAAATAAACAACCGAGGACTAAGAGTCCTCGGTTTTCTCGCACAAGCTCGAAGAGTT
>CAYREZ010000017.1:0-14212 GCA_964423565.1 uncultured Gammaproteobacteria bacterium
GGACCAAGAATGGATATAGTTGATCAGGTTCATGCAAGAAGGTGGATAGGTGCTTATCATATCGACCCACAAACATACATAATATCGCCCAACTTCCCGAATCTGCCGGAAAGCCAATAACTACAACTCCATTTCTTCCTCTTATTCTTATCAGCCAAAGGCTGACCGTCCCTTGGACGAAACTTAAACTTAAATCTTATTTCCCTGAAGTTTAAAAAAATCTTTTAATTCGGTTAATGTGGTTGCTTCCTCCCAAGATTTATCATCCCTGAATTTAATCAATCTCGGAAACCTTAAGGCTAATCCTGCAGAATGAGTTGGAGACTTCGTAATTTCATCTGCTGCGATTTCAACAACAACTTCCGGCATTACCCAAAAATCAGGTTCAAGAAGTTTATTAACAATATAATTTTTAGGTTTTTCCTTAATCTCTAAATCTTTTAATCTCTTCTTTAACTTCCTAAACTGCTCATCTGTTAAGCCTGTACCTACTTTTGTAACCGTTTTAACTTCATCGTTATCGCGGATTCCGACCAGAAACTGTCCCAATCCGAAAGATGCTCTTTTCCCTTTACCCTGGGTATAACCCATTACTATACAGTCAACCGTATCGGATAGTTTCCCTTGCGCACTTTCCTCTTGCTTCATCTTTACCCACCGCCAGCCGGTTCGGCCGGGAATATATTCCGTGTCGTATTTCTTAACCATTACTCCCTCCAGTCCGGTCTTAATCTTTTCCCTGTATTCGCGATTAATAACCTCCTGATCCTCGGTAATAATAGCTGTATCAACAATAAGAAGTTTGGTATCTTTGATTGTCTTTTTGAGAATCTCCCGTCTTTTGTGATAAGGCTCGCTCATCAAGTTCTCTCCATCTTTATACATAATGTCAAAAACTTGAAATCTTAAAGGTATACTTATTGCTTTTTCGGGAATATTATATTTTCTCCTTCTTTGCATTGTTGTCTGGAAATCAACCATGCGTTTCATGTCCGGGTCCATACCTATCGCTTCTGTGTCAATAATAAGCTCATCTGCCGCAACATGTTTCCCCACATCTTTCAGCTCAGAAAACATATCGACTACGTTGATTAAATTTCTGGTGTAGGCTTTTACCCCTTCAACCCACCCTTCTACTCTATCTCTATCTCTTACTCTGTCTCTTTTATAATGAATGAGTACCCTAAGTCCGTCAAATTTCGGTTCGACAAATACTTTACCCATTTTATTAATCATTTCGTTTGGACTTTTAAGTCTTTGCGCAAGCATTGGTAAAACAGGTATCCCGACAATAGGTTTAATATTTTTTACCGCCTTATCTATTCCGTACCCTTTAATATTTTTTGCTAATATCCCTACATCAGGCAAAATTACATATGCTTCCTCAATCTTCTTACTCTTACTCTTATCTCCCATTTCCATCCAAGACAGTGCATCGAGAATGGTTTTATCTGAAAATCCCAATCTGAGTCTTCCGACGGGAATTCTGGCTACATATCTTGCCGATAGCGAATCCAACTCAGCCAAAAGTTTTGCCATTTCGTTAATCTTTCTTTCCTGACTTTTTTCACCTTCTTCCAGTGCAATTTTCGTAAGTCTTTCATATACTTCGGTAATGGAAAGACTTTTAGCCTGTCCCGTTAGAAATCTTCGACTTTCTAGTGGGATTTTTTTGTTTTTCAGTTTTTTGGTTCTTGCTAACTCTACAGCAACCTCTCCCAAGTCTCCTTTTTGTTTATATAATTTAATAGCGTTTTCAATCTTCACCCCATATGCTTTTGCTAGGATTCTAACCATCATCCGCTCGGCCAAATTAAATACGATCCCTCTATAACTTGGGGCAAGGTATCCTAAAATCAGGTAGGTTGCTTTGTCTGTTTCATCAATTGATGTATTGTCGTAAAGCTCTGCTAAGATCTTTGTAATTTCTATCCGTGATGGGGTTTTCTCCAGTTTTTCTAGATACTGCGAGAGTTCTTTAAATTTCATAAATATATATGATGCTAATTATGCTAATAATGCCAATGAATTCAAATAAATGCAAATACTTACGGTTAAGTAGTAAGGTTAAGGTTATGAAGCCTGTATGGTAATTGGTCTTAGGTTTAAAGTAAGACAAATAACCTAACCCAAACCGGCATTCTTACCCTGACCCTTTTATTAAATTATTTAAATATTCGTAGCATTCGTATACTTTCGCAGATTAGTATTTTACCCGGCAGACAGCAATTAACTAATCCTTAACCTATACCTGTTGGCCCAAATAATTTGAGAAGAAAAGATAAGCAAAAACAACTACTGCGATAAATACCAGACCGAATACTATACTTATTATTCCTCCGGACTCCTCATGTATCATTTTATTCAAACCGTCGCCGACAAGTGTCAGCCCAAAAAGGGAAGGAAGTACTAAAATCATATATAAAAATTGTGGATCAGATGATGACATATGTGTTAATTTCTAATTTCAAAATTCATTAGGTTTCAACATTTAATCTTTAATAACCATAATCTATTTAGGATTTAGTGCTTAGAGTTTGTAATTTATTTACTAATTATATACCTACTTGCCTTGGTTTTCCCTTCCTTATGGACTATTCCTTTGTCTAAAAGAGAGATCAAATCCCGAAGTATTGTATCTTCAGAAACCTTTTTCAAAACACTCCTCAGGTCCTGCATGGTCGCCGACCCTGTTTCGGAAATATATTCTATCAGCTTCATTTGCCTCTCGGTTAGAGCAACCTGTTCGCCAATTTTACCTCTAAGTTTTGAGTCAATGGAAAGTTTTCTAATTCTGTCTTTGATTTTATTAAGCTCGATTGCAACAACCTCACAAAAATATTCAAGAAAGGTAGTTAAATCGCGAGCTGCAATATTCTTACTTTGTTTGTCAACTATAGAAAACGCTTCGTAGTAAGAACTCAGGTTCGAGTCTATATGCTCCTCAAGAGAAAAAAATCGTTTAATATCGTAGCCTTCCCGCATTAAAACCAGATTTGAAAAAGCCCTGACAGCTCTTCCATTGCCTTCGACAAAAGGGTGAATTGTAACTAAAATATAGTGAGCTATTCCCGCTCTTAAGATGGGGTGCATCTCGAAAGCTTCTTGCGAATTAAACCATTCAAAAAAATCTTCAATTAAATAAGGCACCTCGACTGAAGGTGGCGGTTGAATAACTATCCTTCCGCTTCTTTCCTCTTTAATAACAACCTGTGTGGTCCTGAATTTGCCTATTTTTTCTTCCGAGATAATTTTGTTTACAACCTCTTTATGAATATCCAATAACATTTCCTTATCATACGTGCCCCTCTTGACAGTAAGCTCTTCTAACAATTTCATAACATTCCTGTAGTTAATTACTTCCTGAATATCTCTTTCCCTTGCTACAACTTCTTCACCTTCAAGGACTTTTCTCACCTGATCCAAAGATTCAAGCCCGACGCCTTCGATATGCGTTCCATGATGAACAGTCTTTTCCATAGCATCAGTGCGGAATTGCTTTTCGTAATAAGGCACCAGGGGTGCATTTTCTATAACTTCTCTTGCCGCCTCAATAGAGCCTACGGATTTTAGGATTTTGTTGGTAATTGTGAATTTAGGAATATACACAATAGTTTAAGATTACAGTCTAAGTTTAAGAAAAATCGTTTTCAAACTTGAACTTATACCTAGACTTAGACTTATATTACGGTAATTCTGCGGAAAAAACAAGATAAATTTAGTATATAATTCCTTCTATGACATTCTCCGCGGACTGAAAGACCGCGGTTTCACTCTTGAGAGAGAATGACATATCAAGTTCAATTCCTCCGTGGATTGAGAATCCACGGTTTCTTTGAAATTGCTATGAAACTCGATATTATCCCTGTTGCCAAAATTGAAAAGAGGTTTATGGATACGTTAAAAAATGAGAATTTGATAAGATTTGCCGGCAGATACAAAATCGAGATCTTAGCCGATCAGGATCCGAACGAGGATGTACCGACATTTTTACAAATATTAAACGGTATCAGTCATTCGACAATAAAGCTTCCCGGAAAACCCTGGCAAATTAAATATAAGTACAAAAGCTCGGAAGGGATAACCAATATTTATCTCCACAATGAATACCTTACCGAAAGGCCATCAATAATTTTTCATCACGGACATGGCAGACTCAATCCAATTCATCTCAAGCTTTTTGCAAATAAAGTTTTTTTTGAAAAATTTAATCTATTTTCCGTAAAAGCCGCTCATCACGATTCAATTTCCGCCTTACGAAATAAGTGCATCAATACCTTCACCAATTTAAGCTGCGTAATGTGTGCGTCGACACTCGCAATCAACGAGATCATTGACTTTCATAAAAATAATTCAAATAAAAAAATAGCTGTCGCAGGAGTTTCCATGGGAGGATCTATTGCGGCACTCCACTATTTTTATTTCGATAGTGCTGACTATTACTTTCCCATCATTTCGTATCCGAATCTCGGAGAGATTATCCTTGATAAGAATATCAAAGAATTTGTTTATAACTATGAAACTGTTTCGAAAAATAAAAGTATTCTCAATTCCTTCCGAATTCCAAAAGAGCTAATGAACAAACCTAAAAACAAAATTGTCCCTATTCTTGCCAACTCCGATGAAATAATTAACTTTAAAAAAGCGTCCGATTTTTGGAAAGGATACGAAATGGTTAATTTTAACGTCGGGCACAATACAATATTCATCAAAATGGAAGATATTCGAAAATTAATCCTAGAAAAAATCTTCACTAAAGAGTAGGGTTGTTCAACAAATAACTTGTTACCTGTTACTTGTTACTTATTGCTTTCCAAAACGTTTCAGGAATTTTATCTGCCAAATCATCGGCGTTGTAATTAACTCCAACTTTATTGTAAAGATCGTCTGCCGCTGCTTTTATAATATATGAGGCAGAAGCTGCTGCCAAAAACGGATCATTTTTTGCAAGTAATGCAAGCGTTAAACCTGCCAAAACATCTCCCGTTCCTCCCTTGGTCATTCCCGGATTCCCGCCTTTAACTAACACGCAATCGGTAGGACTGCAGACAATTGTTTCCGGACCTTTCAGTACAATCGTACATCGATATTTCTTAGCCATATCTCTAACTTTTGACGAAGATGGTAGACTTTTAAAACCAGCTTCGTCATCCCGCTTAGATTTCGCACTTTGTGGAGTGTGAACCTTCTGCGGGATATCCCTCGAGATACCACCAAATAACATTTCAAACTCCTTAGAATTCGGAGTAATAATTGCTTTTTTTGGTATCCAACCAGCATCCATAGATTGTAAACTTCCCGCATCAATCACCCAGCGCTTTGTCTTAAACTTAAACAGTAATCTTCTGGTTATTTCCCGCGTTTTCTTACATTCCTCATCGCAAACATGCAATCGTACCCCGTGCGGCATATGTTCACTTTTGAATCGTTTGAAACCCGGCCCGATTAGAATCGCATCGGATTTAGCAATATAAGCTTCAACCTCGTCCCATGGTACCCAAATAAATGATAATAATTTTGATTTTGCGTTCTCGGCAATCGCGCCAACACTCGGCTCAGGAGACGCGAAAAAAACCATATCGACAATTCTAGATGCGGTTTTTAAAGCCAAAATAGGCGCTCCGTGGAATAAATCAGATCCGCCAATAATAGTAATTTGTCCATTATCTTCACCTGAAGATTTCACTGCTGGCTTATATAACTTCTTTAACTCCGACTTATCAAAAATTCTCATAATCTTTTAACTTTTACCCTTTACCTTACACCTATCGACTTCTATACTATTACCACTATGGACAAACTAAAAAAAGAGGCAGACGAGATAAAAAAACAATTTGCAAAACAGATTTTAACTTTAGTTACAAGCGGATTTGGACTCGTTGCCGCACTTGCCTGGAATGAAGTGATAAAAGAGATCGTAGATGTTTATATAAAACCTTTCTTCGGAGAGGGTTCAGGACTGGTATCTCTTTTTATTTACGCACTATTTGTAACAGTATTAGTCGTTATTGTTACTTACCAATTGAGTAAAATCGTAGGAAAAGACGAAGAAGGCTGAAAATTATTTCCGACCCCTATGAATATCCTCTGCTCTATCACCAGCATCTAAAGGTAAATCCGATCCCCGCTGTACTTTTACACCCTTAGGAATCTTGATTTCCTTTTTGGGATTATTAGCATTTACTTGTTCTTGAGTCCAAAGTTCAAACATTCTTCCCACAGGATCAGTCCTCCCTTTTCTCGGTTTTCAAAGTCTTGTTCCGTCAGGCCTTAAATTATGATTTTCGTCTATCTCGAACATGTTTAATTCTACCTTACAAAAACAACTTTTCCCACACTTAAAATTACATTGAAATCAGGAAAAAATTAGATTAACATTGCTCATGCCAAAGTTTACCATCGAGGGGCTTACTACCCCTCCGAAGTTTGAAAAAAACGCTGACAAATTTGTAAGTAAACTTGGTAAGACAAGTAAGAAAGGACCTTTTAGTGATTTAGTTGTTGATGTCGAAAATTATACCCAAACAATGCTCGCACCCTTACCTAAATGGGCTCAAGAGATACTCGATAGAGTAACTCCTCCCGAAGTCCTTAAACGTGCTGACTTTAGATATGACGATATTGATGCACAATCATCCCGACTAAACTTAGCAACAGTTAATATACACGGTAACGATCCAGAAAAAATGATGCAATTAGCAAATAGAGCCGAAGAAATTGCGAAAAGACTTCATGGTAAAAGAGACTGGAGATCTGAAATACTTCCTGAGGACGATCCTGATATTTCTGAACTTTCAGGGAAATATTATCTACATTTAGGGTACACATTTAGAAATAGAAAATAGTCTTATTCTAATTCTATCTTCTCCACCTTTTTTATATTTTCAACAAAATGAGGATCGGCGGTTGTAATAATAGACTGCTGTCCTGTTACAATTTCCATAACAATTTTTCGATGTTCATGATCAAGTTCGGAAAAAATATCGTCCAAAAGTAATGTAGGTTTCTCATTTGTAACCGATTCGATAAATGACAGTTCTGCCAATTTCAGCCACAAAACTCCCATTCTCTGCTCGCCGCGTGATCCATATCTTGCCAACTCCCTCTCTTTTACCACTTGCCTTTTACCTTTTACCTTAAAAATAAAGTCATCCCTATGCGGTCCGACCAGAGTACTTGCAGCTGCAACTTCTTCATCTTTATATTGCTCAAGTCTAGTCTCAGAAATCGCGCTTTTATCATAAAATAATTGGTAGTTAGTATCCTGTAGCTTGGGTGTGGAATTCACAAAATTAATAAATTCTTCTCGACGGCGCGCGATATAGTCACCATTTTTGACCAGTAACCTATCCCAAAAAAGAAGCTGGCCTCGTGATATCCCTTCTTCCCGTATTCTATAAAGCAGCCTGTTTCGTTGTCTTAAACCCTTTTCGTAGGATAGACTCGCGCGCCTGTACTCTCTGTCTACCTGCGATAATACCGTATCCAGAAATTTCCTACGCAAACTTGGTGATTCTGTAACTAAATCAAGATCCCAAGGTCCGAAAAGCACAACCTTAAAATTCCCGGCAAAATCGATCAATCTTCTTGGAACTCCGTTGACCAAAAGTTTTTTCCGAGGTGTCTTTTCGACGTTCGAATCCCCGAGTGTTATTTCTCCGCGGGTAAGCACGATTTCTAATCTCGTAGATTGCAGTTTGTCGGATGTAGCCCTGTTCGAAGGTTTGTATTCGTCAGCTTGACTACTCTCACCAGTCGTATGATCCTTTCGGCTAGTTACGATTCCGGCAATACGAGCAATTTCCTTATTATAACTAATCATCTCCTCCTCTATCCTTGCTCTGAAGCTTTTCCCGGTAGCCAGTAAACATATTGATTCTAAAATATTTGTTTTACCCGAAGCATTAGGTCCAACTATGATGCTGGTTTTTTCTGAAAAATCGATTTTTCTCTCTCTGAAACTTCTAAAATGCGACAAATATAGTTTCCCGATAATCATAAATTTCTTAGCATATAATATCACTTAATGGGGAGTAAATTACCTTTGATATCTGTCATTGTTCCTGCTTATAACGAACAGCACTATATAAAAAAGTGCTTAGAATCATTAATGAACCAGGATTTGGCTAAAACTTTTTACGAAATAATTGTAATTGACAATGCATCCACCGATAAAACCTCTCAAATAGTTAAAAAGCTTCCAGTAAAGCTAGTTTATGAACCAAAACGTTCGGTGGTGAAAGCCCGCCAGAAAGGAGTGAATGAAGCCTTAGGCTCGATAGTTGCATCTGCTGATGCGGACACGATTTATCCATCCAACTGGCTCACAAATATAAAGAAGATTTTTGATAACAATAACGATACTGTTTGTATAGTAGGCTGGATTTATCCTTCTAATCAAAATTCAATTGCCAGATTTACGGTATGTCTAACCCAAACGATAAACTTATTAATAAATAAAATAAACGGCAAAACTTTATTTTCATTTGCGGCCAATATGGCTTTCAAAAAGCAAATATTAGAAAAAATCGGGGGTTATCCAATTCATCTCCCCCAACTTGGAGATCAGGGGTATGTTGTTAGCAAATTTTCAAAATTCGGAAAAATAGATGTGAATTATAACATCTATTGTACAACCAGCAGTCGCCGTTACGAAAATTCCAATTCAATTATTACTTTTATTAAATACAATATTTGGCACAACATTATCGGTTATACGGTAAATAGAATAACGGGCAAACAGTTTTTCGGTCCGGCTCCGGCGATACGCAATAATCGAAAAGGTGAATCCTGATACCCAGTTACTTTTGACAAACAGGACAGAAGTACGTACCGCGGCCCGATAAAAAGAATTTTTGGATTATTGACTTTTGCAAGATCTTCTTGCTTAAGCTTTGCTTATCACAACGACTACAAGGCTCTCCATGGTGTCCGTAAACTAATGTGTGTTTTTGATATTCACCTTCACTTCCGTCAGGAGTAACAAAAGCCAATTCCGATGCTCCCCCAAACTTCAACCCCTCTTTTAAAACTTTATGAATTGCATCATATAACTTCTTAATTTCTTCATTTCCTAATTTCTTACTTTCTTTTTTCGGATTAATCCCCGCAAGCCAAAGAGCATCATTGGCGTAAATATTTCCCACTCCGCCGATTTTCGCTTGGTCCATGAGAAGAATTTTTATTGGCCTTCTGCTTTTTGAAAGAATCTCTTTGAATAGCTTGAGCGTAAGCTTGCCGGGCCTGCCCTGAGCGGAAGCGAAGGGTTCAGGTCCTAATTTTCCGATAAAACCTGTCCCTGTCACTTTCTCTGTCTCTATCACTTTGATCCAGCCAAATCGTCTTACGTCGTTATAGTACAAAACTCCATTTCGATCTAAGTAAAATATTACATGCGTATGTTTTCCTCCCAATCCGCCCACAACTTTCGGAGATAAAGTAAGTCCGCCTCTGGCGGAAAGATTCGGACCGCGATAAATAAGTTGACCTGTTAATTTAATATGAATAACGATTGAGTATCCGTTCGAAAGATCAATTGACAAAACCTTAGCAAATCTCCTCACTCCCTTAATTTTTGAATCAATCAAATCCTTCTTCTCAGGTATTGCGTATTTCGCATTACGTATTTCGATATCTTTAATCCTATGACCGACAAGATATTTCTCAAGCTGTATTCGTATTGTCTCGACTTCAGGTAATTCAGGCATAGCAATCTGTAGTATGAGTAAGTAGCATGTAGAATGCAATCTTATTAATCCGTACTATGTACTACATCCTACTTTCTACAAAATCTTTTATTTCCTTAACAAATCTTTCCTTCGAAAACTTTAGGGCTTGTTTTTGAAGTTTGGCTCTATCCCATTTTGTATTTTCTATCCTTTTAATGGCTTCCGATATTGATTTCTCATCCGTATCGTTAATCAATATTCCGGTAACGCCGTCGATAATTGTTTCCTTAAATCCTCCTCCGTTAAAAGCAATTACCGGAGTTCCGGCAGCCATTGCCTCAACCGGTGTAATCCCGAAATCCTCATCTCTGGCTAAAGCCATAAAACCTTTAGCATTCGCGTATGTATGATATAATGATATATCATTCAATCTACCAAGCAGTTCTACGTTACCGTCGGATAATCTTTTAAGTCGCTTTTCAATGTCGGAAAATCCATGGGCTTCTCCTACAATTTTTAACTTATACTTACCAGCCAAAGGCTGGTCGTCCTTTGGACGAGACTTGGATTGTTTAAATGCTTTCACCACCTCCTCCAACCCCTTTGCCCCCACCAATCTCGAAACTATCAAGAAATAGTTATTTTGTTTCCGTATCACGTATTTCGTATTGCGTGTCGCTTTAGCAATTCCTTCAACGTCCACCGGCGGATAAATTACTACCGAATCCCTCCTGTAAAACTTCTTAATTCTCTTCTGAACGTTCTTGGAGTTAGCTATAAATAAATCAACACCGCCTCTAATCGTATTTCGTATTGCGTATTTCGTATTGCGTTCAACCGGTTGTGCCGTCTTAAAATCATACATCCTCATAAAATGTCCTACAATTGCTGCATAAACTTTTACAGGCCAATATTTTGTAAATCCGACCGAGGTTTCATACCCGTAAAGCCATCTTGGAGGTGTATGGCAATAAGCTACAACTTTCGTTTTCGGTGAGATTTTAAACCCGCGGGTAATATACCAGCTGCAGGAAGTGATAACTAAATCATATTCTGAGATGTCAAAACTTCTCCAAATAAGGGGAATTAAAAATCTTAAAGGGCTATAAAGCTTTCCTATTTTCAAAAGCGGTGCCAGCCAACTTTCATGTATCTTCTTTCCTCCAAACTCCTTTTCAGCAGCACTTCCTTTAACCGTAAACGCAGTATATATTGGTGCTTTCGGGTACATTTCTGCTAGTATTTTTAATACTCGTTCAGCACCTCCATATTCTTTTAAATAATCATGTACTATTGCAATTTTCATAACTGTAGCATGTAGAATGTAGCAAATAGCTAGGATTTTATTCTTTTCATACTTCTAATTAAACCGCTAATAAGTTTATGGACAATAATTGTTTGATCCCATACTTTATTAAATTCAATATTGTTAATATAATAAACATCTTTAGCAATAATTAATTGATTTTGAACTTCTGTCAAAGAAGATTGCGCTAAATAATAGAACTGAATTTTTTCTTTTATACCACGCCTTCCAAATCCCTCAGCAAGGTTACTGGTAATTGATATAACAGCTCTTATTATCTGACTGTTAAGGATAAACTGTTCCTTTTTCGGAAATTTTTCGACAAGACGATATATATTTAAAACTAATTTGTGAGCTTCTTTCCAAGCATTGAGGTCAGTAAAATTTTTTATTTTTTCCATACTACATGCTACTAGCTACCCGCTACAAAATGAAATTTCTACAGCAGTTTTATTTGATTTTCCGAAACAATAGCCTTTCCAACCTCTTTTACCCTATTTGTCAGGGTCTTAAAACCAAATTGGGAAAATAATGCTAATACCTGGGGATCGTCGACTCTCCACATACCAGCACTCTTCAAATCAAATTCAACCAGAACGTCCGTAACGATTTTTGCCAATTTAAGTGATAATTCAGCGTTATCTTTATCCTTTTCTAATTTTTCTCTTACACTAGCGGCAATTTTGTCTAAATTTTCATACACACCTTTTAAGGTTCCGAACCTTATTAAAAGACCCGATGCTGTCTTGGGACCTATTCCTGCAACACCCTTATAGTTATCTGACGGGTCCCCCACTAAAGCCTTAAAGTCCGGAATTTGTTCCGGTTTTACTCCCATCTTTTCTATTATCTCTTCTTCCCCCATTAGTTTTGCATTTGATAATCCCGTAACTGGCATATACAACTTTACGCTGTCATTAACGAGCTGATACTGATCTCTATCCCCTGTGACAATCACAACTTCTTCAACTTGTAGTCGGTGAATAGTATTTGGTGTATTGTTTCTTTTATTTGGAATTTGGAGCTTGGGATTTGGGATTTGTTTAGAAATTAGAATTTCGGAATTAGAAATTCCGATCGATTGCTCTGCGATCGTGCCAATAATATCATCTGCCTCATACCCAGCCATTTCAAAAATCGGAATATTCATAGCAGTAAGAACTGATTTCGCCTTCTCAAATTGGGAAGATAAATCTTTCTCCGTCGGCGGCCGCTGGGCTTGATATGCTTTAAAAGCTTTGTGCCTGAACGTGGGCTCCTTGCGGTCAAAACAGGCAACAATATGAGTGGGTTTCAAATCCTGAATGATGCGTAAAAGCATCGAAACAAGCCCATAAACCGCATTTATCGGCTCCCCGCTTCGAGTAGTTAATGGTGGTAGTGCATGATAGGCACGGTGCAATATTGCGTTGCCATCTATCAAAACTAACTTAGACATTATGAGATTATTTTAACTTAAAAGAAGGAAATTTACATTCAGGAAGTTGTATCAGGTGGTATTCTAAATTCAAATATAGACGGATCCTCCGGGAGTTTAATATCAATTTTGCCACCTTCACCCCTAATAAAGGTTGCTCCTGCCAGAGAAACCTGACCTTGTTTAAAAGAATGCCAAACATCTAAGCTTCCGGGTGCGAAAGAATCATTTGTTAAATAAATCGTGGCAACAGGTCCAATTCTTACCTCCGTCTTCCTTGGAAAAAAATATCTATATAATCTCTCCATAATAAACGTATCAATCCTTACTTATAATACTAAAGATCGGGGTATAATTTTATATTCTCACCTTCCTGAACAACAATCCCTCTCACTAATCTTACAGATTTATTAGTATTAGGGTCTTCGATACCTTTCTTCATCATTAATGCTGCCCCTTCGACGGTTTTATATCCTTCTGGTAATACAGTATTTATTATAAGTCCAGTAGGTTTACGTGGATCCTCAGCAATAACTTTATATCATTCTAAAAATTTGAAAAAAAATGATTTCGGAATCTTTTTATCCCCATTTGTACCCATCCCTATCTCACTAATAACTTTTTCAATACTCATAATTTTACCATTTTACTTTTCCCCGACAATTTTCTCAAATTCTTCTCTTTCCAGTGTTTCTTTTTCTAAAAGTCTTTCGGCAACTTTGTCAAGTTTTTTCCTAAACTTTTTAATTAACGATAGAGCTTCCTTATAACCATCATCCATTATCATTTTAACCTCTAAATCAACCTTTTCCTGCATAGCCGGTGAAACTTGCGCCGGTTCATACCAGAGTTGTTTTCCCATTTCATCATAATCATATTGCGGTCCCAAATTAACAGGTCCTAATGAACTCATACCAAAATTAACTACCATCGCCCGAGCAAGTTGTGTCGCTTTCTCAATATCATTTGAGGCACCTGAGGTCATCTCGTCAAAAACTATTTTCTCTGCAGCCCTACCCCCAAGCATCGCTGTAATCTGCTGTAACATTCTAGTTTTTGTCTCGTGTGTCCTGTCAGCAGCAGGTGGAATCAATGTATGCCCAAGACTCATACCGCGCGCCACTATTGAAATTCGGTGAACAGGATCCATTTTGGATAAGCCGTGAGTTACTACCGCATGACCTGCCTCATGGTAAGCGGTAATTTTTTTATCTTCAACCGACTGCAAACGTCTTTTTGCAGGGCCCAATTTTACTTTTGTTGCTGCTTCCTCGATATCTTCCGGGTCGATTTGATTTTTATTCTCCCGTGCAGCTAAGATTGCAGCTTCATTAAGCATGTTTTCCAGATCTGCACCGGAGAAACCTACAGTTCTATCAGCAGTTCTTCCCCAATCTATATTTTTTGCGAACTTCTTGCCTCTTGCGTGAATTTTTAAAATTGCCTCACGCCCCTCCTTATCCGGCATATCAAGCATAACGCGCCTGTCAAACCGTCCGGGACGCAGAAGCGCAGGGTCCAGAAGATCACCCCGATTTGTTGCCGCGACAACCACAACATTATCGTTCGGTGTAAATCCATCCATCTCCACAAGTATTTGATTTAGAGTTTGCTCACGCTCATCGTGGCCGCCTACGATACCCCGACCGCGCTGTCTTCCTATGGCATCAATTTCGTCAATAAAAATAATCGAAGGCGCAGAAGTTTTCGCAGTTGCAAAAAGATCTCTGACGCGGGATGCCCCCACTCCGACAAGCATTTCCATAAACTCGGACCCCGCCATCGAGAAAAACGGCACTCCCGCCTCTCCCGCACCTGCCC
>CAYREZ010000018.1:0-13840 GCA_964423565.1 uncultured Gammaproteobacteria bacterium
CAGTTATATAGGTAGTTGCAACATCAAGACCACGCGGCAATGCATAGTTAATGATAGCTCTATTTGCAGTAGCTACTGTGAGACCTGCAACTCCGGGAACCCTGACAGAGCTTCTTATGATTTCAGCGAGAGTTATTCCTGCAATTGAGGAAGCATAACCAACTCCCGCTGCACTTAGGCGACCGAGAGTGTCTAACTCACTGTCACCTTTTGCTAGAGTTTTTGCGACAGTAGTTTGTTTCAGGTAATATCGGAGAGATTGAAGAAACTGTGGTCCGTTGGAAATCAAAAGATCGGCTTCATTCTTGCTTATTCCGGCTTTTACTAAAGTTGTTTTATAAGAATCTATGTCATTTTCAAAATCATAATTCTGATTTCCTAATGATTTTAGTCTTTTGTCTTTTTCCACTTTAGTTATTGCCCCTCTTATTTTTCCAAAAGTTCTTATTTCTCTTCCGAGAATGTTTCCGGTATTAATAGCCACAAAAGCAAATCGCGCTTCAGGAAGTACGTCTGTTAATACACGCATCCCCAAAGCTACAAACTCACGAGTGTCTTTAGGTGTTAAAGATTTTGTAAACTCTCGCCACTCACGGGATACTTCAGCCCTAGTTTCAGGAGAAATTTTTTCGCTTTCTAGCCAAGAACCAAATCTTTCCCGCAAACTCTCGATAGCTTCCGGAAGTGGAACATTCGCTGCTTTTCCCTCGCTTTCAGCTTTTGCTGTATAGTCTTTATCTACTCGCTTTTGTAGATATCCTTGCAAGGTTGCTTCAACTTGTTTTTTAGCCTCAAAATCTTCCCATGTTGCCTCATTTAATTTTTGTACAAGATCTTGTCTATTTGAAACGTCATGAACACCTTCGAACATAGAGTGTAAACCTTTAACATAATTTTCCAATACATCACCTTTTAGATCAGGAAGAACTTCTGAGATATCCTCAGTTTGAGGTAAAGGAAGCATAAGATTTTCTGTTTCTCTGTAAGTGCGGATTTTACTTAATACTATTTCTACTTCTAGGGGATTGTAGTCCAACCGCCCTAAGTCGCCGGCGATTGTAAACTCATCCATTAAATGCCTGTTTTTGAGTACTTTAGCCTCTTCTTCACTTAACGGTATTCTTTGTTGTAACTCTTGCGGGTCGTCAAAAATCAATCCTTCCCAAGATTTTGGTTGCGCTTCGGCACCAGTTGCAGTTTCTGGACGTCCTTTTGAAGTTCTTCCAAATCTTCGTTTTGCTTTGTCGATAATTCCCCTGAATCCACCCCTTTGAGGTTCGAGGGGTCGTGAGGATGGATCAATTTCGTGACTTTGCATATCTTGTTCTTGTCGGCTATCTCCATCCATAGTGTTTTTATGTTTACTTAATAATATTACAATACTTGGACAAAGTGACGAGTAATTAGTTTCGGATTGTACTAATTATTATAGGATTTGTCAAAGATGTTCCCTTTTGTTAGATCATAAAGTTTGGGTATAATGATATGCGATGAGTAAGAAGCGAAAAAGGATGAAGTCCAAAAAGACTCTAAGGCCTAAATTGAAACCTGCGACAATGTACTCTATTGTGCAGATTAGCTTTTTCGCTCTTGCTGCGCTTATAATAATTTCCTTTTCAAGGCAGGGGAAAATTTTAATAGTGTTAAATGATTTTTTGATGGAGTACCTTTCATGGTCAACTATTTTTCTGCCTTTTATATTTCTTACCTTCGGATTGCTGGTCTCGCGGATCAAAGGACCTCTGAGCTCGCCGAATGTTGTTGTCGGAAGCATTCTTTTCTTTTTGTCTATTGCGCCTTTAGGCCGTGCCGGAATTTTAGGAAGGCTTGCATGGGAAGGGATTGCCGCACTGGTCACCGGAGCCGGAGCATTTGTTATTCTTCTTTCGACTAGCTTTGTTGGTCTTATTATAATGTTTAATACTTCTTTTGATCAGGTTTATAGCTTTTTAGCCTCAGGATTTAAACAATACGGTATCAGAGGTAAAGGACTAAAAGGATCGAAGAAAATATTTCCAAGTTTTGGGAAAAAAGAGCTCAAAGTATTTGGCGAGAACTCAAATTCCGGAGTTCCAAAGTCACAAGTAAGATTGCCTTTCGACAAGGGAGTTAAAAAAGAAGAAGTTTTGGAGCAAAAGTTAGTGAGTAACGTTCCGGGAGAAGAACGGGTGTGGAGTTATCCGAATTTAATGATCCTTTCAGATGGAGCTTTGGGAAAAGCCGATAGAGGTGATATTAAAGGAAACGCCGATACTATTGAGCAAACTCTGGAATCTTTTGGAGTATCGGCTAATGTTGTTGAGGTAAATCTGGGTCCAGCCGTTACCCAATATGCTATTGAGGTAGCACTCGGAACAAAGTTATCGAAAATTACGGCGTTGGAACGAGATCTTGCTTTAGCCCTTGCGGCATCAACCGGAACAATAAGAATTGAAGCGCCCATCCCCGGACGATCCTTGGTAGGAATTGAGCTTCCCAATATGTCCCCCGAATTTGTAACTTTCAGGAAGATGATGGAGTCAGAAACCATGAGAAGCAAGGAAAGCAAGCTTGCAGTATCACTGGGACTCGATGTGTCAGGCAAACCGATAGTTGCTGATCTTGCCCGCATGCCACATGTATTAATTGCCGGGCAAACAGGTTCAGGTAAGTCTGTAAGTATAAATGCATTTTTGTCAACAATTTTGTTTAGAGCGTCTCCCTCCGAAGTAAAACTGGTTTTAGTTGATCCAAAAAGGGTCGAATTAACGGGATATAATGAAATTCCGCACCTTCTGACTCCGGTAATTGTTGATCCTCCGAAGGTGATTTCTGCACTCAATTGGCTGATGGCTGAAATGGACAGGCGTTATAAACTTTTTTCCCAAGCGGGAGTAAGAAATATTGACGGATACAACGAAATGAGCGGATTTCAAGCGCTACCTTATATTGTTTTATTTATTGATGAGCTTGCCGACATAATGCTTTTTTCTCCCGTTGCAGTTGAGGATGCAATAACCAGAATCGCCCAGATGAGTCGCGCAACGGGTATTCATATGGTATTGGCAACTCAAAGGCCTTCGGTCGATGTTATTACAGGCCTTATCAAGGCTAATATTCCCTGCCGAATTGCATTTGCTGTTGCATCCCAAGTCGACTCTAGAGTGATACTTGATACTCAAGGTGCAGAAAAATTACTAGGCCGTGGGGATATGTTGTATCTTCCTCCTGAACAGGCAAAACCTATTCGTGTACAGGGAGCGTTCATTTCGGAAAAAGATACAAACACGCTAGTTAGTTTTCTTAAAAATCAGGGCGTTTCGCCACAATATACTGAGGAAGTAACAACAATGGGTAAACCGGGTAAAGTTATGATTCCCGGAACTTCCGAGGAGGTAGATGATCTTTTCAAACAGGCTGTTGAAATCGTATGTCAATACGATAAAGCTTCATCCTCGCTTCTTCAAAGAAGACTTTCTGTTGGGTATGCAAGGGCTGCAAGAATTATCGATCAGCTTCAGAGTGCTGGAGTTGTAGGACCGCCGGAGGGGTCAAAAGCAAGAGAGGTTTTGGTCAAAAACCCCGAAGAAGTATTTGGTCCAAGCTCCGAAGATGTGCAAGAGGATACATTGTCTTAATTTTTTATCCACGAAAATGATTACAATTGGCAGATTTTTAAAAGAGGGTCGTATAAAAAAGAAATATTCTAAGGAGAAACTTGGAGAAATAACAAAAATAAAAATAGATTTTATCGATGCAATCGAGCAGGAAATTTGGCATAAATTACCGGAAAGACCGGTCGTAGCAGGATTTATTAAAAATATTTCAACAACTTTGGGTATTAATCAGAAGCAGGCAATTGCCCTATTTAGGCGCGACTACCCGCCGTCTATCTTAAAGATAAACCCGAAACCCGATGTGACAAATAAACTTCTGTGGAGTCCGCGTTTTACGTTCATTATTGCAACAATAATGGTAGTGGTTGCTATCTCCACTTATTTATTATTTCAGTATATAAGCTTTATGAAACCACCTCAGGTTGAAATTTTTGCTCCCCGGGAAAACCAGGAGATAACTCTCAACAAAGTAATTGTCGAAGGAAGTACCGATCCCGAGGCAAGTGTATCAGTAAACAATCAGCCTACGATAGTTGGAAAGGATGGAAAATTTACAGTCGAAATTGAAATTTTTGGAGGGACCGAAGAAATAATTGTTAGCGCGAAATCCCGTTCTGGAAAAGAGAGCGTAATTAGTCGTAAAATAAATGTTGATCTGAAATCGGACTAAGTATAAAGAAAAAGTTTACGAAAAATTCTTAGACTTAATCTTATACTTAGACTTGAAATAATATGGATGGGGTACAGAAATTATTGGCTATAGTTATTATTGTATTGACGGTTTTACTGTCTATTGTCGGAATACAGGTTGTGTTGATAATTATTGATCTCAGACGTGTAGTCAAGCGATTAAATAGCTTGCTTGAGGATTCGATACTTGGGGGAGGACTTATTCGACCCGATAAATTAACAGGCATCTTCGAATTTCTTAAAAGAAAGAAAAATGTTGAACATCACGGGTCGGTGGATGTTGATAATAAAAGAACGGAAATTAATTGATCCGTCTTCAGGGGTGTCTGTAGATAATTTATGGCTTTAAAGTTATAATTCAGCCATGAAGTCAAAAGAAGTCAGGGAAAAATTCATTAAATTTTTCGTATCTTCTCCCCGTAACCATAAAGAAATTTCCCCGGCTCCGTTGATCTTGGAAAACGATCCGACTACCCTTTTTACTTCCTCCGGCATGCAACCTCTAGTTCCCTATTTAATGGGCAAATCACATCCTTTGGGAAAACGGTTGGTTGATTCACAACCCAGTATCCGGACTGTGGATATAGATGAAGTTGGAGACAACAGACACCTGACTTTTTTTGAGATGCTTGGTAATTGGTCATTAGGAGATTATTTTAAAAAAGAACAATTGCCTTGGATTTTGGATTTTTTTACAAAAGATCTTGGTCTTTCGCAAGAGAAACTTTGGGTTTCAGTCTTCGAGGGAAACGATCAGGTTCCGAAGGATGAAGAATCAGCTGAAATTTGGAAAAAATTGGGCATTCCTGATTCCCGCATCTATTTCTACGATGCAAAAAAGAATTGGTGGAGTAGAACCGGATCACCGGATGAGATGCCTATCGGAGAGATTGGCGGACCGGACTCGGAGATTTTTTACGATTTTGGGAAGGAGTTAAAACTTCATGAAAACTCGCCTTTTAAAAATGAAGAATGTCACCCTAACTGTGATTGCGGAAGGTATATGGAAATCGGTAACTCCGTTTTTATGCAGTATAAGAAAATTGGAGAAAATAAACTTGAAGAGTTGCCTCAAAAAAATGTGGATTTTGGCGGCGGCTTAGAAAGAATTGCTGCAGTCGTAAACGGAGATCCTGATATTTATAAATCCGATTTATTTATCGGTTTAATTAACGAATTAGAAAGAAATTCAAATGCAAAATATGAGGATAAAAAAAGGGATTTTAGGATAATTGTTGACCACATCAAAGCATCAGTATTTTTAGTTGCAAATGGAATTGTTCCTTCGAATAAACAGCATGGGTATGTAATAAGAAGATTATTAAGAAGGTCTGCTATTAAAATGCATAAGATAGGTGCTGTTAAAAATATCATAGAAACCAGCAGAAAGGTAGCTAACCAAGTTGTTGATACTTATAAAGATAGATATTTAAAGGATAATAACGCTCTGGATATTAGTGTAGAAATTGGAGATGAAGTAAATAAATTTTCAGGAGTGTTGGATAAGGGTATTAAATTGATTGATAAATTAATAAATGAGGGAAGAAAGATTGATTCCGACTTGGCTTTCGATCTATTCCAAACATATGGTTTTCCACTTGAGGCAACTGAGGAGTATCTAGAATCCTATGGGAAGAGATTTACTGTGGAGGATAAAATAAAATATGATGATCGTTTTAGAAAGCATCAAGAAATTTCTAGGACGACATCGGCAGGTATTTTTAAAGGAGGACTTGCCGATCAATCCCCCGAAGTTATAAGACTGCATACCGCTACCCATCTCCTCTTAGCTGCGCTTCGGAAAGTTTTGGGAGAACATATTGTACAAAAGGGACAAAATATTACGAAGGATCGAAGCCGATTTGATTTTCTCCACACTCAAAAATTAACAGATGAAGAAATAAAGCAGGTTGAAAATCTAATAAATGATATTGTTTCAAAGAATTTGCCCGTGAATTTTAATATAATGCCAAAAAATGAGGCCGAAAATACCGGTGCAATCCATGCCTTCAATGAGAAATATGCAGATACGGTTAAAGTCTACTTTGTAGGAGATGTCCTGGAGAACGCTTTCAGTAAAGAATTTTGCGGTGGACCTCACGTTACTTCAACTTCTGAAATTGGACGTGTTAGAATAATTAAGCAAGACAAGGTTGGGAGCGATATTATTAGAATATATTTAACAGTAGAGTAAAATATTTTGTAAGTATTGATTCTCTTTCAAAATTCTAAACTCGAAATTCGAATTTCTAAACAAATATTAAATTAAAAATTCTAAACGTTTGAAATTTCGGAAATTATAACGCTGACATCATTTAGAATTTAGGAATTTGGATTTAGAATTTAATGTAGTATGGATTTTAAAAAATTCCTGCCCGGAAGTGACGAGGGCGAATATGAATATTTTTGGGCTTTGATAATTGAACCCGGTTGGGTTCAGGCGGGTATTTGGCGTATAGCGAAAGAGAAAGCCCAGGTTATGTTTTCCGGAATTCCTACGGCGTGGGAGGTTGAAAACGATTTAATCAATGCAATAGATACCTCATTATCTGCAGCAATACAAGCTTATCCGGAAGATCTGACAGAACCTTCGAAAACCGTTTTCGGAGTAGTTAGTTCCTGGGTAACAAACGGCGAAATTAAAGAAGAGCATCTTGGGAAAATCAAGAAAATTTGCGAGGAGCTAAGTCTAAAGCCTGTTGGTTTTGTTGTTTTGCCTGAAGCGATCGCGCATTATATTAAAAGTGAGGAAGGAAGTCCTCTTAATGCAATTGTAATTGGTGTTTATAAGGAAACGATTGAAGTAAGCGTATTTAAGCTTGGAAATCAGTTAGGTAATACGTCGGTTGCCAGAAGCGTTTCATTAATTGATGATGTTGCGGAAGGCTTGACTCGTTTTGCTCCAAGTGAAGGAGCACCTTCGAGAATAATTCTGTATGACGGAAAAGAAGGTGAATTGGATGAAGCTAAACAAATGCTTCATAACGTAAATTGGGAGACAATTGAGAATATCAGGTTTTTACACACCCCGAAGGTTGAAGTAATTGACCCTTCCAAAAAAATACATACTGTAAGTCTCGCGGGTGCATCGGAGATCGGGAATGTTACCGCGGTCGAATCGCAGGAGGCATCAAAAGACGAAGAGGAAAAAACTCCACCCATATCGGAAGTAGAGCCGGTTTCGGCTGAAGAGCTGGGTTTTGTTATTGGAGGAGATGCCGGTGGCGCAAGTTTTGTCAAAGAAGAATTGCAGGAAGATCATCAAAAAACGGAAATGAATACCGAAATTGGGAAACCGGTGCAATTGGAGCAAAAACTTTCAGGTTTCCGCAAGAACGAAGAGATAACACCAGTTAAAAAAACAAAGAAAGTTGATATCCACGCATTTACTAAAAGCTTTCGCGGAATTTTTGCAGGTATGGGTGGTTTGACAAAAATTATGCCTAAGTTTTCAGTAAAGCTTCCTAAGTTTGTTAAAATTGGGAACACCCCATTTTTTGTTGGTCTGGCATTTCTTATATTATTAGCAATCACTTCTTTTCTTGGTTGGTGGTTTTATCCGAAGGCAACGGTGACCATTTATGTTTCACCCAAGCGGTTGGATGAGAAATTCGATCTTAAAGTCGATCCTTCGAAGAGTACAAGCCTCGATGAGCGCATTTTGGGCGGGGAACTTCAAAAAGACGAAGTAAGCGGAGAAAAAACTAAAAAGACTACCGGTAATAAAACTGTGGGAGAAAAGGCATCGGGAGAAGTTACTCTCTTTAGGGTTGGAACGGAATTGAATTTAGCCTCGGGAGTTGTGATTTCTGGACCAGGCGATCTTAAATTTACACTTGATGATTCGGTAAGTATCGCAAGTGGAAGTGCAAGTTCTCCAAGTACTACAAAAGCAAAAATTACCGCCTCCGATATTGGTTCTGCCTATAATTTAGCATCAGGTACGAGTTTTAGGGTTTCTAACTATGGAACAAGCGATATTGAGGCGAAAAATGAGTCTTCCTTTTCGGGTGGAACCAGCCGCGAGATAAGCTCGGTATCAAACGAGGACCAGATCGATTTATCAGAGGAGTTGTTGGAAGAGTTGGGTGGAAAAGCAAAGGACAAAATTTTTAATAATATATCAGACGAGATGTATTTAATCGAGGAATCGTTAATTGCCACGTCCTCCGCGAAAAACTTCAGTAATAAGATTGGGGATGAAGCGACTGACCTTAATCTTGAGATGAAAGTTGTAGCCTCTGCCGTAGTTGTAAAAAAGGGCGAGTTATTTGAGCTAATTAGAAAGGTCATGGATAGCAAAGTTCCAGATGGTTTTGTTTTAAGGGATAGTCAAATAACGCCGAAATTCAAAATTAAGAAGAAGTCAGAGGACTTGTACGAACTGGAGGCAACTGTTGAGGTTAATTTGCTTCCGGAAATTGATACTACAGAAGTTGCGAAGAAAATCAGAGGAAAGTACCCCCACCTTGTAGAAGATTTTCTGCCTAGAGAAGTCCCCGGTTTTGTAAAGGCAGAAATTGAGCTTAACCCTTCTCTCCCTGGAAGATTGGGAACTCTTCCTCGGGTCGCTAATAATATAGAAGTTGAAGTTGCGGCCGAAAGATAGAACCCGTTTCAAAACTCGCCTTTCAGGCTCGTTTTGAGAACCTACGCTAGGTTATATGAACAGGTTTTGAAATCAGTTCATAGAATAAGCTCAAGTTTAAAAATCCTAATTATAAACTTGAAGGCCAAAGCAAAATCCAAATTAGAATTCACAATTTTTTAAGCAAAAAAGATTTATTTATCATGACCCAAAAAATTGTTGTTAAGATATGTGCAGTTATAATGGGAGCCTCGGGCTTTATAATCCTTTTTTCGACCCTTTTTCCAATATTTTCCTACGAATGGGAGGCCGCGCAAAAATACCCAACTCTCATAAGTCCGTTGGTGGACGAGGAGAAAGGGAGCTTTGTATTTTCCGGAAGTGACTACACAAAAGCAAGCAATTGGTTTCCCGCGAAAAAAGATTCCGAAATAGTTGATAATGGTGTTTCTATCTTTACAATTTCGGTTCCGGATCTGAATATCGATAACGCATTGGTTAGAGTAGGTGGGGAAGATTTGTCCGAAAGTCTAGTCCTTTTTCGAGGCACCGCACTACCTGGCCAAAAAGGAAATGCAGTAATTTTTGGGCATTCAATACTTCCTCAATATTATGATCCCAAAAATTACCTCTCGATATTTTCGACGCTTCCTACGATGGAAAAAGGAGGATTAATATATGCCAATTATGACGGAATAGTATATACATACAAAGTTAAGGATATGTTTGAAGTTAAGCCGACAGACGTTGCGATTCTTGACCAAAATGTCCAAGGACATTATATTACTCTTGTAACCTGTACTCCGCCAGGACATCCTTTAAAACCCAAAAGACTAATAGTTCGCGCGGAGTTAATTCCTACAGATATCTAAAACTATGAACAAATTAAATGCAATTCTTGGAATTGATTACGGAAGAAGAAAAATAGGAATTTCGATAGCTTATGAAATGTTGGCGCAAGCATATGGGGTAATTAGATACGAGACGACCGAAGAGGCGATAAATAAATTAAAAGGTATAATTAAAAAAGAAGATATTGGGAAAATTGTTGTAGGAATTTCTGAGGGCAGAATGGCTAACGAAACTAGAGGATTTGTTAAGAAGCTAGGAACGGAATCAAAAATTAAGATTGTCTTTCAAGATGAGACATTATCAACAAGATTAGCACAATCGCTTTCAATCCAAGCAAAAATAAGAAGGAAAAAAAGAAGATTGATGGAGGATGCTTACGCGGCCACGATTATTCTTCAGGATTATTTAGATTTAAAGAGTTAAGTTTAAACTTTTGGATTATTAGGGAACTACGAAGGTTGCAAACCTAAGTTGGATGAGTATATACTTTGAGTATGCTTAAAAATGCAATTGCGCCAATTCAAGCCTGGCTTATTTCTCAAGGGAGATGTGTAGGCTGCGGTAAGCCACTTCTTAGGATGAAAAGAGAAAAAAAGCAAGACGGAAGCGAAAAAGTGACATGTGAGTGCGGTAGAATTTATATACACGACTCCAAGACAAAAAAATACAGGCGTGCGCTTATAGAAGAAGTTTAAGATAATTCTCATTTCTCAATTCTCAGTGTAAAATTACTTCAATTTAATGAAAAAATTAAAATTTGTGATTCCGCTAACAGCGCTTTTTATTTTGGGTATATTTGTGACTGGAATATTTTTTTGGTGGAGAGAAAATACGAAACCCGTATCGAGCGTTACTTCCAGCCAAGATTTTCTAATTCTTAAGGGTAAATCTGCAAGTCAGGTGGGGCAAATGCTTTATGAGAAGGGGCTTATCCGTAGTCCTCTAGCATTTAAAATTTATGTTCAGATAATGGGGAGTGCTGATGAAATTCAAGCGGGTGAATTCAGAATACCTCCTAATTTGACCGTTTTCGAAGTAATAGATTTACTATCAAAGGGACCGTTGGAACTTTGGGTTACCGTTCCCGAAGGATTAAGGAAAGAAGAAATTGTCGAAAAATTTACTAGTGGGTTGCAGATGAACACATCCCGGGCAATTGAATTCAGGAAAGAGTTTTTGGATGCTTCCGGAGAACTTGAGGGTTATTTATTTCCGGATACATATTTGTTCCCGAGGGATGCCACGGGCGAAAAGGTGGTTCAGAGGATGAAGACGATCTTTGATCAAAAGTTTGACACCGATATGAAAAATAAAATTCAAAATGCCGGACGGAATCTTAATCAAGTTGTAACAATGGCATCAATTATTGAACGGGAAACCAAAACAACCGAAGAAAGGCCAATTGTCGCAGGTATACTGTGGAAGCGATCTGAAACCAAAGGTTGGCTTGTGCAAGCAGATGCAACAACCCAGTACGCAATTGGGACGAAAAATTGTAGTAACAAAGTCGAATGTGCTTGGTGGCCGATTTTAACAAGGGAGGATTTGGAAGTAGATTCACCTTTTAATACATATAAATTTCATGGACTTCCACCATTTCCTATTGCGAATCCGGGAATTACATCTCTAAAATCCGCAGTTTATCCGGAAGAATCGGACTACTGGTTCTATATCCACGACCCTGATGGTAAGATACATTATGCAAAAACAATTCAGGAACATAATCAAAATATTGCAAAGTATTTAGGGAAGTGAAATTAAAATATATTTTATTAGGCACACCTCTTGACAGGCTTGACTAATATTGTATAATCCTCTTTAGGCGTAAATTTTACGCTTGTTGTTTTTTCGGTCAATCTTAAAACCATCGAGGAGGACTCGGTGTGATTTTGTGTCTTGTTATTTTTCTGTAAGATAAAAAATTCAAGCAATGAGTCAACTTAAACCCCGCCGAAACTTTGGGAAAGAAGAAAAAAATTTACCTGAATTGGATTTATCTCTTATTCAAAGGGAATCATGGGACAGATTTTTGAAGGAAGATATTGCAGCAGAACTTTCGGAAATTTCTCCGATTGACGACTTCACTGGTAAAAACTGGCAAATAATTTTAGAAAACCCGGCGCTTGGAGAACCGAAGTTAACTTCACGACAATCTCAAAATAAAGGACTGACATACTCGATACCTCTTAAGATTACGGCAACGCTTATTAATAAAAAAACCGGTGAAAAAGTTTCGCAAGAGGTATTTTTAGGTGATATTCCCCAAATGACTACCCGAGGAACATTTATTGTTAACGGAGTAGAAAGAGTAGTGATAAATCAGATCGTCAGAAGTCCTGGAGTATATTTTTCCGGTGAGCTTGATGCTTCATCCGGAAGAATGCTTTATAAAGCCGAAGCCAGGCCAATGAGAGGATCATGGCTCGAATTTGAGGTTGATAGAAATAATGTAATTTCGGCAAGAATTGACAGAAGAAGAAAAGTTGTTGCCACCGCCCTACTAAAAGGACTCGGAATGGAAAGTAACGAGGAGATATCGAAAATTTTCGAGGGCGTCGATAACAACAAACAGCATCGGTATATTGCTGCAACTTTGGAAAAAGACACTGCGAGAGACCGCGGAGAAGCGCTTCTGGAAATTTACAGGAAAATGCGGCCCGGGGAACCGGCCCTTTTGGAAAATGCCGAGAATTTGTTCGAAGGTCTTTTTTTTGACCCCAAAAGATATGACCTAGGCAAAGTGGGTAGGTTTAAGATTAATAAAAGACTGAGCCTTTCGGTTCCGAATGAATCTAAAAATTGGGTATTAACTAGACAAGACCTTACTGCAACGCTTTCTTATCTTATAATGTTGCAAAACGGCCAAGGACGAGTTGACGATATAGACCACCTTTCCAATAGGCGTTTAAGAAGAGTTGGAGAACTGGTTTCGGTTAATGCATTAAGAATCGGGCTTCTTAGGCTTGAGAGAAGTGTCAAGGAAAAAATGAGCTTAATATCTCCCGATGACAAGCCGGTTCCAGCAAATCTGATTAATGCTAGACCGTTAATTGCGGCATTGAACGAGTTTTTCCGTTCTAACCAGCTATCAACCATTCTTGATGATACGAATCCACTTTCGGAAATTGATAATTTGAGGCGGGTATCGGTTCTTGGACCCGGAGGAATAAACCGCGAGAGGGCTTCATTTTCAATAAGAGACGTTAACTCTTCACAATATGGAAGAATAGATCCTGTTAGAACTCCGGAAGGACCGAATATTGGTCTTGTTTCTTATCTTGCTTTATACGCGAAAGTAAACGAATTTGGTTTTATAGAAACACCCTACAGAAAGCTTGAAAAGATTACTAAGGGAAAGGAAACAAAAATTAAAGTCACTGATGAAATAATATACATAACTGCGGATGACGAGGAAAGGTGTCACATCACTCACTCGGGAGTGGAAACCGATGGCTGGGGATATATAACAGCTGATAGAGTCGCTTTTAGATATCAGGGAACAATTACAGAAGGACCTACAAAACTAGTCGATTTAATGGATGTAACTCCCCGCCAGGTAGTCGGTGCTTCATCATCGTTAATTCCATTTTTAGCACACGATGAAGGAAATCGTGCCCTTATGGGTTCGAACATGCAATGCCAGGCAGTTCCTTTGGTTACACCCCAATCTCCGATTGTAGGAACAGGAATGGAAGGGTTAATTGCTAAAGGAATGGCGAGGTTTATTAGCGCAAGGAATTCGGGGACAGTTACTTATGTTGATGCCGATAAAATTGAGATTAAATTGGACAAAAAAACGTCTGATATTTCCACGGAAGACATCGAAGTAAAAGACGAAGGAAAAGTGGAATCATATTTGCTGACGAAATACAAAAGAACAGCAAATTCGACTTGTTATAATCACCGAGCAAAGGTAAACGCGGGTGACAAGATTAAAAAAGGTGATCTTCTGGCAGACGGTCCTGCGATAGATAACGGGGAGCTTGCTCTCGGTCGCAATCTTATTATCGCCTATACGTCTTTCGAAGGCTATGGGTTTGAGGATGCGGTATTGATATCCAACAGATTAGTAAAAGAGGATCCTACCTTTAGAGTAGAAAGTAATATTGAAACT
>CAYREZ010000019.1:0-13541 GCA_964423565.1 uncultured Gammaproteobacteria bacterium
CAAATTCTTCAGCATTTAAAATCCTGGGTGGAGGAGATGCTGAGGCTGCTATTACTCTTCTGGGTTTAAACGATAAATTTGATTGGATTTCCGTGGGAGGTGGAGCTATGTTGGAGTTCCTGGCTAAAGGAACCTTACCGGGAATTGAAGTGTTAGTACAAGTCTAAGTACAAGTTTAAGTGTATTTTATGCTTTCATTTGAAAGATTAAAAGTTTGGGAAAAAGCTTTAATGTTTGCAAAAACTCTGGTAATTATTGCAGACAAGCTGCCCACAAGATATCAGTTTTCTTTTGCTGATCAGTTAAGACGAGCTGCGCTATCAATACCAAGCAATATCGCTGAAGGAGTGGGCAGGAAAAGCCATCGTGATTCATCCAATTTTTATAGTATTTCAAGAGGTTCCGTATATGAATCAATAAATATAATTAAATTACTGGAAGTTTTAAATGAACCGTCTCTTGACGTTGACAAATTAGAAATTTTATATTCAGAAGCTGAAGAGATTGTAAAAATGCTTTACGGACTATCGAAATGACCTTGTAATTACTTGGACTTGAACTATATACTTGAACTATGGTCAAGGTAGGTATCAACGGCTTCGGACGTATAGGGAGGATTGCTTTTCGTATTTGGCTTCTTAAGCATACTTCTGAGATGGATATTGCCGCGATTAATACTTCAGGCTCAATGGATGTTGATGGTTGGGCACATCTGGTGAATTACGATACGATGTACCGAAGATTTGAGTACGAAGTGAAATCGGAGAAGGAGGCAACGACCCCCCTACGCCGAGGCTTCGAGGGGCAAGGTGACGATTCTTTAATAGGTTATTTATTAATCGGCGAAAAAAATATTAAAGTTCCGGTGTTGGCTCAGCGTGATCCGGCAAAAATCCCTTGGGGTAAATACGGCGTTGATGTGGTTATTGAATCAACGGGTGCTTTTACGAAGGAAGAAGATGCTAAAAAACATGCTATCGGAGGCGCAAAAAGAGTAGTTTTGTCAGCTCCAAGCAAGGGAGGAAATGTCGGAACATATGTAATCGGAGTGAACGACCCTCCTTCGCACAATGCTTCGGAAGGGCAGGGTACAAAAGAAGCTATTGTAATATCAAATGCTAGTTGTACGACAAATTGTGTTGCACCTGTTGCCGCAGTTATACACTCGGCGTTTGGTATTGAGAAGGCACTACTTACAACAGTGCATTCCTACACCGATGATCAAAATTTACAGGATAATTCCCATAAAGATTTACGGCGCGCGCGCGCGGCGGCGGAGAATATTATTCCTGCATCAACCGGAGCAGCTGTTGCTACTACCGAAACGATTCCCGAATTAAAAGGGCTTTTTGACGGAATGGCACTTCGGGTTCCTACAGCAACCGGTTCAATTTCCGACTTTACATTTTTACTGAAAAAGAACGTTACGGTCGAAGAAGTCAACAATTCTTTAAAAAAAGCATCTAAAGATAATGCCATATATAGGGGAATACTGGATGTTTCTGAGGAACCTTTAGTTTCATCCGACATTATCGGCAGGAGCGAATCGGCAATTGTAGATTTGTCTTTAACTCAAGTAGTTGCAGGTAATTTAGTTAAAGTTTTTGCATGGTATGACAACGAGTGGGGATATGCAAATCGACTAGTAGAGCAGGTGATAAGGGTTGGACAAAGATTAGATAGTAATGAGGCGCCATCTGATCCAATTACACTTTCTTTTAAACAAGAGTAATTAGGCAATAGATGAGTAGGCAATAGATGGAACTAATTAAAAGCTACAAAAATCTCAAAGTTTGGCAAAAGTCATTTGAATTATCACTTTTAATCTATAAATTAACGAAATTGTTCCCTAAAGAAGAACTTTATGGATTGATTTCGCAAATGCGACGATGCTCAATCTCTATCCCATCAAATATTGCAGAAGGATATACTAGACATAGAAAGTTGGAATACATACAGTTTCTGCAATTTGCTTTTGCTTCAGGTGCAGAACTTGAAACACAATTACTGATTGCGAAAGAATTGAAATATATAAATTTGGAAAATTTTGAGTTATCCTATTCATTACTTCAAGAGGTGATGAAAATGTTAAACTCTCTTATTAGTAAAATAAAAACTAGTGCCTAATAACTAGTGCCTGACATCTAAATATGGAACCCAAAGGCAGAAACGACGGCCATGTTTTCGATTATTCCAAAATAACAGACCAGATTTTTATCGGATCTGATTTATGTAAGGGTGGAGTATGTTTGATTCATGGTGAGGAATTTAAAAAACTTGGTGTTAAAGTGGAATTAAATTTGAGTGCTGAAAATAACGAGCTTCCTCCGAAAGATATTGAAACTTATCTGTGGCTTCCTGTTGTGGATGGGTATGCACCTTCCCAAGAACAATTAGAAATGGGAACTTCTCTTATGGATACCGCAGTTAACGCAGGTAAAAACGTTTTTGTTCATTGCAAGAATGGACATGCAAGAAGCCCGACACTGGTTGTCGCATATCTTGTAAAATATAATGGTATGAGTTTAGAAGACGCACTAGGGTTAATTACGGAAAAACGGCCTGAAACTCAAATAGAAGACAATCAGAGGAAGGCGTTACTGGAATTTGTTAAATCATGATTCAAATCATTCCTTCAATACTGACGAATGACCCAGACGAGCTTGTGGAGTTAATTGAGAAATGTGAGGGCTTGGTAGAACGCGTATCGATAGATATAATCGACGGAAAGTTTGCCGATAATAAAACTATTGACCCTAGTATCTTGTTTGATCTTGACACAAACTTAAAGATCGATTACCAATTAATGGTTATGGATCCGATCAATTGGGTTGAAAGATGCGTCAGGGGTCAAGCCGATAGAATAATTGGGCATATAGAACATATGAGTAATCAATTGGATTTTGTAGGGAAGGTACAGGAAGTTGGCGCGTCAGTCGGTCTTGCGGTGGATCTTGGTACTCCTGTTGATAAACTGGATTATACAATTCTTAATAATTTGGACGTGGTTCTAGTTATGAGTGTGCCGGCAGGATTCGGAGGTCAAAAATTCGACGAAAGCGTCATTGAGAAGATAAAATGGCTTGACGAGGTACGTGCTAGAGACGATACACCTTTTAAGATTCAAGATGACGGCGGTATTACGTTTGAATATATAGACGATTTAAGGTTGGCGGCAGTCGACGAAGTGTCAATCGGCAGAATGCTTTTCGAGGGAGATCTTACGCAAAATATTGAGAAATTTACAAAAGCAGCGTATAAAAAGTAAGTATGGACAAGCACTTACCAAAGCCTTTAATAAAAAACATAGGTTTTTTTGGAGATTCACAGGCATCAAAAGAGAGTTTGCTGTATAAAGACGCGTATGATATCGCGAAAATTTTAGCAAAGGAGGGTTTTACCATTGTCGACGGGGGAGGACCCGGAGTAATGGACGCAGCGACTAAAGGAGCTGAAGCAGGCAAAGGGGAAACCATTGCAGTGACTTTTTATCCCAAAGATGCTCCTGGGTTTGAGGGAAGGTATGTCGGGAATATTGTAGATAAGGAAATTAAAACTACTAATTATATAGAGCGGATGTTTAAGCTTCTTGAGCATTCGGACGCTTTCATAATATTTAAAGGCGGATCCGGGACAATAAGCGAGTTCGGAACAGCCTGGGTATTGGCAAAGCTCTATTACGGACATCACAAGCCATTTATTTTATACGGCAAGTTTTGGCATCCAATAATAAAAGCAATTAAAGATGATATGAATATCGATAAGATTGAAATGAGCGTGTTTCGAATCGTAGAAAAAAGAGAAGATATTATTCCGACAATAAAATCTTTCGAAGAGGACTTGAGAAAGATTAAGCACGATCACACAAATAATCATATTGAGAAAGCATTTATGAAATGACAGGTAATATGAATTTAGAAGAACTCCAAACTAAAGCCAACCCCACACAGAGCTTACTTGCTCCCAAATATTATATGTTTGCGTCGCAAGAACGCTTTTGCGGGGCAAGTGAAATTCTATGGGTAAATTAAATTTAGGTGAATTACAACAAAAAGCAAATGATATCCGAGTAGATGTCATTAAGATGCTTCTGGAAGCCGGAAGTGGACATTCAGCAGGACCGCTTGGAATGGCTGATGTATTTACAGCGCTTTATTTTGGTGGAGTAATGGACCATGATCCTAAGAATTCTAAATGGGAGGAAAGGGATAGATTAATTCTCTCGAACGGACACATCTGTCCGGTTCTTTATACAACCTTAGCACATGCGGGTTATTTTCCTTTATCGGAGCTTGCGACTTTGAGAAAACTTGGATCAGGCCTCCAGGGACATCCCGAAAGAGAAAGACTTGCGGGAGTCGAGACTACTTCCGGTCCGTTAGGCTCGGGTTTAGGACAAGCTGCCGGTTATGCATATGCCGCAAGACTCGACGGTAAAAAGTTTAGAATTTTTTGTATAACCTCTGACGGAGAGCATGATGAGGGTAACCATTGGGAAGCCGTCAACTTTGCAGCAAAATATAATCTTTCAAATCTAACCTTATTTGTTGACCGGAATAATATACAGATAGACGGATTTACCGAAGAGGTAATGCCACTGGAGCCTTTAAAGGCAAAATACGAAGCTTTTAATTGGTCAGTAGTTGAAGTTGATGGGCACAATATTGAGGCCATTATTGATGCGGTCAACATGGCTGAGGCAATCCACGAGAATCCGACAGTAATTATTTGCCGGACGATTCCCGGTAAAGGTGTAGAGTTTATGGAGAATCTGCCTGAATGGCACGGCAAGCCACCCAACTTGGGCGAAACAATAGAAGCTCTTAACGACTTGAGAACTTTAGGAAACAAAATTAAATCTGAACATGAGTAAGTTCTAGTATTTTTTATATTAAAATTAAAATGGGAGGAGCTGCAAGTTTTGCAAAATTGGTACAAAGAGTAATCTTGGTGTTGATGTTAACGATCGTACCGATTATATTTATAAAACAATTTTGGGCGCTATTTGTTTTCCTTTTTCCGCTTGCCTTAGCGGTACTACTTCTGATAAGCGGGATTGTTCTAATATTTTTTTATTTTAAACTTCTTGATTTGCGTAGAATATATTTTAAACTCCAGCGTTATTTTACTGAAAAAGAAAGCATAGAAGAATACATGTTTGACAGATATAAATCCGATAAAGACAGGGAAAGCAAACACTTTTTATTTATGGGTATTCTTGCAATGATGATCGGGGGGTATTTGTTATTTAGATTTATCTTTAGAAACTTTGCTTAAAATGATTAATCCAAAAGCAAAATTATCAAAAGATATTTTTGAGGAAAATATTGAAAAAGTTGCAACCAGACAAGGATATGGGGAGGGGTTGGTGGAAGCGGGAAGAAGAGACGAAAGAGTAGTTGCTATGTGTGCGGATCTTACCGAAAGTACGCGGACCGATCTTTTTAAGAAAGAGTTTCCGGATCGATTTATAGAAGTGGGAGTGGCTGAGCAGGCACTTGCCACCTTGGCCGCAGGTATGGCTAATTACGGGAAAATTCCCTTTATTGCAAGCTATGCCGCATTTTCACCCGGGAGAAACTGGGAGCAGATAAGAACAACAATAGCATTGAATAATGTACCGGTAAAGATTGCAGGAGCTCATGCGGGACTGACGGTTGGACCTGACGGGGCAACTCACCAAATGCTTGAGGATATTGCCCTTATGCGCGCGATGCCCAATATGGTTGTGATTGCACCCTGTGATGCGATCGAGGCAAAGAAGGCAACATTGGAAGCGGCATTTAACGGAAAACCTACATATATTAGGTTCGCTCGCGAGAAAACACCGGTTTTTACATCTGAAGAAACTCCGTTTGAGATAGGAAAAGTGGAGGCGTATTGGGACTCGCTTTCACAAATTACCAATCACAAATCACAAATCACGAAAAGACGTGCAGCGATAATTGCTTGCGGACCTCTTGTTTACGAAGCACTTTTAGCAGCAAAGGAATTGGGAGAAAGTGGAATTGAAACAGAGGTTATAAATTGTCATACGATAAAACCCATTGATGAAGATACAATTATTGAAGCGGCCAAAAAATGCGGTGCAGTTGTGACGGTTGAGGAACATCAGGTAAATGGGGGATTGGGAGGAGCTGTTGCCGAAGTATTAGCCAAGCATTACCCTGTCCCTATGGAATTTATCGGTATGCCGGATCATTTCGGCGAATCCGGAGAACCTGATGAGCTTTTGGAAAAATGGGGTATGAAATCAAAACACATTATTGAGGCAGTTAAAAAGGTCGTTGAGAGGAAGTAGTTAATTGAGAGGTTAGGGATAGGTTAGAAGAGAAGTAAGTATCTGATAATTAGAACGATATTGGTGAAGGAAAGTATAAAAATACCAAGGACAGTTTTTAATTCTCCAATTTTTTTATTAAAGTAATCAATTAGATAAGCGGAACCGAATGAGAGCAGTGGATAGGTTGTAATTATCATTCTAATACTATAAGAACCGCCCTGCGTGAATACTGCCCATGAAGATATGAGATAGAGGTGGAGGAGAAAGTAAAGTAGGGCATAGAAAAATATTCTTGGCGGTACTTTTTCAATCTTATTAGAAATCCCAAATCCCAAATTTAAAATCTCAAATAATTTCAAAAACCCAAATCCCAATGTTTTTAATAAAAGTACAATAACTGCAATACCAACAATAGGTGTTAGTAGAAAAAGGCCGTTTTGAGAATTGAAAAGGACATATAAGATGTGCGGGTTTTTAAAGTCAAAAGGATATCCCCACGAAGGACCCAACATATAGCGGTCAAAAAATATCTTCCATATATAAATCTGAGGTAGAAAGCCAATTAGAAAACCGGTAGTAAGTATAAGTACAAGTTTAAGTTTAAGAATAATACGAAACTTTTTTATTAACAATTCTGTTATGGGGATGATGAGGATAAATGAATCGAGAATCCTGACTACACCACAGACTCCTGCAATTATTCCAAGAGTCAGGTAATAATATCTGTCTTTTTTGTGTTTAATAAAAAAGTAAAGGAAGAAAGCTGTCGTAAAGAACGAAGCTGCGTGGGAAGTAAGAGGTTCGACTCCCATATAGAATAAAAGGTTGGTTGTTGAGAAAAGTAAGAATGTTGCAAGCAGTGAAATATTTTTTGGGAAATAGTCAGACAGGACTCTATAAATTAGAAAAAGCCCTAGTGTCGCAAGAAATATACTTGTAAATCCTGAGGAGATTTGATGGAGAAGTGTTAAACCGTCATCTACTTTGTAAATACTTACAACATTATCAACCATCCAGTATAAAGGAATCCAGAAGAAGCTAGTTCCGGGGGAGTAAGTATTAACCGCTAAACCGTTTTCATTTTCGAAAGGTTGAATATCCATCATAAGGAAATCGTTAGTAAGCTTGATGTCATGATCTTTAACTAGCGACCTTGTGTAGGCGAAATAAAAACGGGAATCCGAGTAAAGTGCAGTTTTTGTGTAACTAATATGTGCCAGGAATAATAAAAAGGAAGCAAAAAATATTAGTAAAAATAAACATTTAGCATTGAAGAAAAAGGTAATAATATTTTTCATCAACCTATTGTGCGGATAAATCCTTGCTTGCGGAGTTTTCAAAACAAGCTCTTAATGCGCCGGTTTGTGTCCAGCCGCATTTACCATTTGCCTGTTTTTCGCATATTGCCTTTTTGTAGCATTCATACTCGGGTTTGTATATACAAATTGAAACAACTTCCTTATCCAACTCGCTCATGCAGATCTCGTTATTACAACCTCCGACTTTGCAACCCTGTTTTACGGTGGCACTTTCCGTACTAGCCTTTACTTCGCGTAGTTTTATTTCGGATTCAAGAAGACTTCTGTCTTCTTTGGGAAGACTTTCTATAAATTGATCGCCGTCTTTTGTAATACAAACTTTCGGATAGCTTTCTTTGATAATGCTTCCTTTAGACAATACGCACTCGCTGAAATTAGTCGGTTTGGGTTTATTTCTAACCTCTTTTTGATAGGCGATTATTACACTTAACGAGAAGGTAAGTAGCAGTAAAATCAAGGTTAAGATCATTTTAAAGTAAATTGATGTAATGAATTTGTAAAATTTTGGCTTGGCTTTAGAGTTTTTTTGCAAATTGGAAACTAAGTTTTCAGTTTTAATATGCTGACGATCAGCTTCATTATTTATTTCCGCCGGGCTAACGGAATTTATGTTTTCCATATAAAAATCATTTTACTATAAATTCAAGAAAGCCCCAAGCCGCATGCTAGGGGATGAACTGAAATTAGAGCCAAGATCTTTATTTTAAGACAGAATGTCCCGAGTCAGACTCGGGAAAGATGTTACTACATCGGTTTACTAATATTAAATTACGTGTTAAATTTAAATGTAATTTGATATTGATATGGATGATTTGCATAAAGTTGCCAGCGATTTAGTAGCGCCGGGAAAAGGAATTTTAGCGGCTGATGAAAGTGATAAAACAATTGCGAAAAGATTTTCTGCAATAGGTTTGGAGTCAACAGAAGACGCAAGGCGTATATATCGACAGCTTTTGTTTACGACGCCCGGCATTGAGGAGTTTATAAGCGGAGTAATACTGTTTGACGAAACACTCAGACAATCTACGGATGAGGCAACTCCTTTTGCAAAATATTTAGCAAGTAGAGGGATTATTCCCGGTATTAAAGTTGATAAGGGAACAATTGACCTTACTAATTTTCCGGGTGAAAAAATAACCGAGGGCTTAGATGGACTCAAACAAAGACTTTCCGAATATAAAGATTTGGGTGCAAAGTTCAGCAAGTGGCGGGCGGTCATAACAATTGGCGAGGCTATTCCAACGGATGTTTGTGTCAATGCAAATTCCGAAGTCTTGGCAAGATATGCCTCTATCTCCCAGGAAGCCGGGCTGGTTCCTATTGTTGAACCCGAGGTTCTTATGGACGGTACGCACGCTATAACGACGTGCGAAGAAACCACATATAAGACTCTGAAATCCGTATTTAACAAGCTAAGCGATTATAAAGTTTACTTGCCGGGCATGCTTTTGAAGCCGAATTGGATTCATCCGGGCAAGGACAGCGGGCAAGTTGCAAAGGATGAAGATGTGGCTAGATCCACCATTCGCGTTCTTGGAGAATCGGTTCCGACTGAAGTACCTGGAGTTGTATTTCTTTCCGGAGGAGATTCACCTGTGGAATCCACAAGCCATCTTAATTTGCTTAACATAACCGGTGGAGTACCTTGGCAACTGTCGTTTTCCTTCGGCAGGGCTTTACAAGAAACAGTATTAAAAACATGGATGGGAAAAACTGAAAATGCTGAGACGGCACAGAAGGAATTTTACAAAAGAGCGAAGTTAAATTCACTCGCCCGTAAAGGTGAATATAGGGAGGAAATGGAGAAAGAAGTACAAGTCTAAGTACAAGTGATATTTATACTGGTAAGCTTAATGTAAGTGTATTTACTCTTGAACTTGAACTAATTACCTGAACTTGGTTTTGAATTATGTCAGATCTAGAACTATTATCCATAGGCGATGTTACGTATGATGTTTTCTTAAATCCGATTGAGTCGGAATCGTTATGCACATTAAACGATAAAGAATGTTATATTTGTTTTTCATACGGCGACAAGATACCGGTAAAAAGCATTGAATATTCATTAGGGGGAAATGCTGCCAATAATGTTGTCGGTGTTAAAAGGTTGGGCATAAACTCCGGACTCGTATCGACATTAGGTGGTGACAGTACGGGAAATATGATAATTGATAAACTTCAGAAGGAAAATGTCGATATGGGTTTTGTTATTCAGCAACCGACAGCGGGTTCTAATTATTCTACGGTAATAAATTACGGAGGTGAAAGAACAATATTTACTTATCATGCTCCGCGATCATATGAATTTCCGGTAAAGTTGTATCCGGCACAGTGGGTGTATTTGACGTCTATGGGCGAAAGTTTCCAACCGTTTTACAGACACTTTAGCGATTGGCTATCCTCACATCCCGAAGTTAAAATGGCTTTCAATCCCGGCAGCCATCAAATGCGTGCCGAGGCAGATATTTTAAAACCCATTCTTGAAAAAACTTATGTAATTTATGTAAACCGGAATGAGGCGGAGAAATTAACTGAGTTTGAAGATTCTCATACAAAGGAGAAAGAACTTCTTAAAGCTCTTGCGGAAAAAGGTCCAAAAAAAGTTGTTATTACTGATGGTGGAGGAGGATCGTACCTTTACGATGGTGAGGATAATAAATATTATAAATGTCCTGTCATGCCTGTTGATGCATATGAGAGAACGGGTGCGGGGGATTCTTTTGGCGCCGGATTTTTGGCAGCAGTTATAAAAGGCAAGAGTTCTTCTGAAGCACTCCTCTGGGGAACAGTCAACTCGGCTTCGGTAATAGGCTATATCGGATCTCAAAAAGGGCTTCTTAAGGAGCATGAGATGCCAACATGGCTTGAAAGAGCAAAAAGCAGCGGAGTGGAGGTGGTAGAAATATGAAGATTTTTGTAAGCAGAAAAATTCCGGGAAATGCCTTGGATAAGTTGATGAGTTTGGGTAATGAAGTGGTCGTGTCTGAATTTGATAGACCCTTAACATCTGAAGAATTTTTAGAAAAGGCGAAGGGATCTGATGCGATTTTGGCTTTACTTACAGATAAGATTGACGGAGAAGTTATAGATGCGATAGGTCCGCAACTAAAAATTGTTTCCAATTACGCAGTCGGCTTTGATAATATCAATATCAAAGATGCTACAGAAAAAGGAGTAGTTGTAACAAACGTCCAGTCCGATGTAATTAATGAGTCTGTCGCTGAATTTGCTTGGACTTTGATGTTGGCACTTGCCAAGCGTGTAGTCGAAGCAGACGAATCAACGCGACGTGGTGCATATAAAGGTTGGGAACCGGGAATATTTTTGGGAGTGAATATGGTCGGAAAGACGCTAGGGATAGTGGGACTAGGGCGAATCGGCGGAATGACAGCACGCCGGGCGAAGGGTTGGGAAATGAAGGTTTTGTATAACAAAAGATCTCGAGATGAACAGTCAGAAAAAGATTTGGGAGTTGAGTTTGCTGAGCTGGATCAACTATATGCTGAAAGCGATTTTATTTCTTTGCACGTTCCCTTAAGCGAAGAAACTAGGCATATGGTAAACAAGTCTGCCTTTGGGGAAATGAAGAAAGGTGTGATTTTGGTAAATACCGCTCGCGGGCCAATTATTGATGAGGGTGATTTGGTGGATGCTATCAGAGGTGGGAAGGTTGGGGGTGCAGGACTTGACGTTTTTGATAACGAACCAAACATAAACGCAGAACTTATAGGAATGGAAAACGTAATCCTTACACCACATATTGCAAGTGCTACGCTGGAGGCGAGAGAGGAGTATGGAAAGTTAGCAGTTGAAGCAATTTTGGATACATTAGGAGGTAATATGCCCGTAAATATTGTAAATAAAGACGTGTGGGAAAAAAGGAGAAAGTAGTCTATTTAGGAGTTATTTAAGTTTTAGTCGTTTTAAAATTTCTAATGCTTCTTCGTGCTGGTCAGTAGGATAAATCGCTCGGTTTCTACTGGTTGCTATTGGTTGAATTCTCTTTCCGGCATCATAACAAATACCATTTGTTTGCCAGTTATGAAATTATCACTTAATAAGCAGTGCTTTTATATGTAAAATGTCGATATGGCGCTTTTCAAAAGGAAAAACCGGCAGGAGGATGATGATTTACTTGATAAAGATCCTGAAGAGAGGGGACGCTTTACCAGAAATAAAAATAAGGACGATAAGGATTTAAAGTCGGACAAGCCACAAAGGAGGAAAGAGCCGAAAAAACCTTGGGGTAGAAAAGAACGGATTTTGGTACTAATGTTATTGGTATTAACTGTAGGAATCTCTGCGATATTGAGTTTATCTTCTCGAAACTGGAAGCTGCCGGGAATACCCCGCTTTGCGCTACCTAAATTTTCTTTGCCGTTTTTAGGCTCGAAAACAATTGTCATTGAGGGAAATAGGAAAGATAGAATAAAAAGCGATAAGGGATCTGAATTTTTTAAAGACGAGACAGAAAATCTATCAGGTGTTTATACTTTATATCTAGTCAGACTTGGAAACGGATCAAATTACGGAGTTAATGAAAAAGATGCTTTCCAAGCTGCGTCTTTGATAAAACTACCGGTCATGGCGGCAATGTTTACGGAGGTAGAGGAGGGGAGATTAAGTTTAAGTAGTAAGTATAAATTGAAAAGTTCAGATAAGGTTAAAGGTTCGGGAAGTTTATATAATAAACCCCCGGGGTATGAAATAACCTACGAAAATTTAATAAAACTTATGGGAAAGGAATCGGATAATACAGCCTTCAATATAGGTAGAAAATATCTTGGGGATGAAAAAATTGCGGAAGTAATAGGAAAAATCGGAATGAAAAATACATCACTTGAAGAAAACTCGACAACTTCCGAGGACATCGGAGTTTTTTTCCAAGAACTCTGGAACGGTAATACCTTAAATAATGATCATAAAGAGATGCTATTAGAGTACCTTACCGATACCATTTATGAAAATTGGCTTCCGTCAGGAATCCCCGGAGATATCAGGGTTGCTCATAAATTCGGGCGGGAGTTGCATGTAGTCAATGATGCCGGTATTGTATACGCAAATGACCCATTTGTTATGGTTATGCTAAGCGAAGGGATTGTGGAAAAGGAAGCGGATTTAGTAATACCTGAAATTGCGAGCGGTATATATGAAATAGAATCGTCTACCGACGACTAAAACCTCTAGTATTGAGTTTAGGCTTTTGGGGTTTTGAGGTGTCAATTATCTCAGGCGTAAAAATTGTAGGCAGGATTTCTAATGGCAGGTTACTATCTTCTTCGTTTTCTTTTTTAAACCAATCAATACTACAGGCTTTTGTTGGTTTATTTTCCTCGATAAACCACTCGAGTTTTATCGGACAGCTTTCGCAGGCAAGAGTCCCTGTCAAAGTACAAATAGGTACCTGAACAAGACCTTCCGGAATTTCCCAGTCGTGGTTGGACTTTTGCGCTAAAAGTGCCGACATAATCTTATTAAATATAGGGGATGCTCCAGTTACTCCTGATGCGACTCTAGCCATTTGAGAATTGTCATTATTTCCGACCCATACAGCAACCACATATTCTTGATTATAGCCGATTGTAAGGTTATCTCGAAGATTATTGCTTGTTCCTGTTTTTACTGCTACTTCTTTATGATTCGGAATTACGAGTTGAGAGTTAGTGCCAAAAGATGGGGCACGGGCATTGTTATCACGTAGGATATCGGTAATTATAAAAGCAATGCGCGGGTCAATTACTTGCTCGCCCTCGCAAGATTTTGAATTATCATTATCCAGCGTCAGAGCCGACTCTGTGGCAGCTGTCACGCCTTCAACTGCATAATTTCGTTTTAAATCGGATGCCTGAATTACCTGATTTTCCTCATCGCATCTAAACTCTTCCAATATGCGGTTTTTAAAATTGTTTACTTTTAATAAACTTATTAGATCCGGTCTT
>CAYREZ010000020.1:0-5603 GCA_964423565.1 uncultured Gammaproteobacteria bacterium
AACGCCCTTTAAGCCGTGTTCGAATAGAACTGAAAAGGCGAAAAGTAAGAATAAGCGGGGGGAGTAAAATTATTATTCCCATCACGTCTTTGGACGTGATTTTTTTATGAAAAAGTCTGAAAAGCCATTTTACGTAGAAAACTTAAGTGGGCAGTTAAAATCTGCTACTTCGGTCGTGCTTGTTGATTATTCCGGGCTTTCGGTAAAAAAGCAGCAGGAACTCAAAAAAAGACTGAAAGAAGTAGGCGCCGGTATGTATATCGTCAAAAATAGATTATTCAAACTCGCCGGAACGAGTGCAAAAATAAATGATGAAACGCTGACAGATAAAGTATTGTCGGGACCAACTGCAATTGTTATAACTGAAAACGATCCAATTGCTCCCCTACAGGTCTTGGGTAAATTCGCAAAAGAATTTGAGATTCCTCAACTGAAAATCGGAATTGTCGAAGGCAGATTGCAAGACAAAGAACACTTAACTAGGCTTTCAATCGTTCCCTCAAAAGAAGTTCTTTATGCACAAGTTTTAGGAGGACTATCATCTCCAATGTACGGAATTGTTAGCGTATTACAGGGAAATTTACAAAAGCTAGTTTTCATATTAAATGAAAAGGTAAAGGGTGAAAGGTAAAAGTTTTTAATCTCTTTTACCTCTTGCCATTTACCATTAACCTACAGAATCGGGGTGATAATTATGGCAGATGATGTAAAACAAACTGATGACCAAAAAGACAAAAAAACAGAAAAACTATCAAAGAGCGTCGAAAAACTTGTTGACGAGATTGCAAAACTTTCAGTTCTTGAATTATCAGATTTAGTTAGTGCCCTCCAGGATAAATTGGGTGTATCTGCACAAGCTCCGGTAATGGCGGCAGCGACTGGACAACCTGCAGCCGAAGCAGGAGTAAGCGATAGCGCGGCCCCGTCTGACGGGGGTGCACAAAATCTTGTAATGACTGCTTCCGGCGGTAATAAAATTGCTGTTATAAAAGCATTGCGCGAAATTAACCAGAATTGGGGACTTAAAGAAGCAAAAGACATGACCGAGCAACTTCCCGCAGAAATTATTAAAGGTGGAAAACCTGAAGAAGTAAAGGAAGCCGCTGAAAAATTAAAAGCTGCAGGAGCTCAAGTTGAATTAAAATGAACTTGAGAGACCAAAGTCCTTTTACTTTTTTGGCACGAGGCGTGAACGAATAGTTCTTGAAAGCGGAGTGCGAAAAAGTTGTAGGACTGCGGGCACGAGTGTCGAGTTAAAGTAAGACACGATCAATCAGCCGGTTGTTTCGTAAAGCTTCTCAAAATACTTTATTATTTCCAATGCAATGTTACTGCTGGTAAATTTTTCGATACCTGCAAATTGTGGTGATGGATTTATTTCCAGAATATAAGGTTTGCCTGTATTTTTATCGATAATAATATCGACCCCAGCGATTTCAGTTTGCACAACAAACGCTGCCTTTTCGGCAATTCTTCTCACTTCTTCTTTATCTTTAAGATCATAGTTTATCCCGGTTCCGCCTTGGCTAATATTACTTCTAAAATCCCCCTTCTTGGGAATTCTTTTCATCGCCCCTACCGCTTTATAACCTACTGTAAAAACTCTTATATCCCCGTCATTCGGTATAAATTCCCGGATAACACAGGCAATTGAATTTTTCAATATTTTATCCACCCCTTCTAAGAGTTCTTTTTGGGACGATATTTTTATAACATCCCTACCTTGCCTCCCAGAAATCGGTTTTATTACCATAGGGTAACTAATCTTACTTTCGATATATTCGACGTATTTTGAGGAATAAATTACAACGGACTTTGGGAAAGGTAGTCTTTTTTCACGCTGCCGAAAATAGTCCGAAACAGGAGTTAAATACATTGGAAACGAAGAATCAATAACCTTATTGTTCACAATTATTGTTCCCTTCGTCTTTTTTAAATAATAAGCAGCCATATACCACTCCCAACGACGTTTACTTACCATCAGATAAATTAGGTCATAGCTTTTAAGGCTTTTTCCCGTAATTTCCGGTATGAATTCTTCGGAGGAGGCAAATGTTTTCAACTCTGAAGCCAAGCATCCCTGAACAACGTGTCCGCGTTTCTTACCTTCCTCCTGTAGACGCAGCAGTTGACTATTTTTCTTTAAACCAGCGACGAGTATCTTCATAAAATTTTGATATTATTTAGAAATTAGGATTTAGAATTTAGAACTTGCCAAATCATATCACATTATTAACTCACCTAAATTTAGCGGGCATTCTTTATTGCATACTCCAAATATACCTTCGCGATATTTTTGCTTGTTGCCTTCTCCATTCCAATCATTCCCGGCGTATGGTTCACCTCCAATATGTAGCGCTTATTATCCTCAGTTATCAAAAGGTCAACTCCGGCTACTTCGATGCCTACGGCTTGCATCGCGTTAATCGCAAGCGTGTTTCCTTTCTCATCCAAATCAAATAGTTCTACGCTTCCTCCTAAAGAAAAATTAGCTCGAAAGTCTCCCTTTTTAGGAAATCTTCGCATACAAAATATGTCCGACCCAATGATCAAAATTCTTAAATCATACTTGTAAGGAATAAATTCCTGTAAAAGATAACTTTCCGGCTCGGCCTCGCGATTTTCCAAATCGACAACAAACTTGGTCAAATCCTCTTTGTTGTCAAATTTATAAACACCGGCACCTTTTCCGGTTCTCGTGAGTTTGCAAATCATTGGATAACCAAGTTTATTTGCAGTCGGCGAATACTTTTTGAAGTCATGAAGGTGGTAAGAGTCCGGAACCGGTATTCCCGCTTGTGCCAACTTAATTAGGTCTGCAATTTTATTAATTGAATATTTGTGACTTAAAAAGTTGTTATCGAAAACTTTAACTCCTTTACTTCTCAAGCTCTCAACATATGCAGTTATACTTTTAATCGAATTGAAAACCCCGCGCATAATAATAATATCGGGGTAAAGATTTTCAAACTGCTTGATATAAAGCTTTCCATTGGTTATCCCATATTCAAATTCCTTCATATCAATTAGCTTAAAAGCATGGCCTAAAATTTTAGCTTCTTCTGCAATTCTAAGATTTTCCTCAAGCGTCGACCTTGTCGTAATAAGTACAATATTCATATAAATTTATTACTTTTTTTTCATCTCTTCAATCTCTGACGGACTAATAACCGCATCAACTAGAAAGCCTTTAAGATTCTTCCTGCCGATAATTACCGGATACTTTAATGAGTGTCTTTTGGCAACCGACGCCGGTGTAATAATCTTTCGCCCGGCCATTTTAAAAATCAGGCTTATTACGGGTCTTTCCTCAATGCCAAGTGAACTTTTGAATTTTTTCTTCCACAAAATATTTCCTTCTGACAAGAGTCCGAGTTCTTGTGCCAGATTTTCGTTTATCGAAGTTCTCCATGCACCCGTATCAATTTTAGCAATTACTTTTCTTTTCTTTCCACCCGCTCCTCTAATAATAATTTCCTGGAGCGATTTGATAATTTTTATGCCTTCTTCGGCATTGACTCTATCTGCAAAGTTAGACATAAAGAGAGATTTAGCAATTTTAACACCATGATCAGCATCCCGAACTTTTAAATCCTCAACTTTATCGAGTCGTTTTTTCAGACCCGCAGAATTAGCAAGTTGTATCGACAATCCCGGTTGATAATTAAGTTCAAGTATCATCGGACCTTTTTCCGGATGGAGTACAACATCCGCACCTAAATAACCGATTTCTGTCGTAATCTGACACTCCGACGCGAGTGTCAATATCTGCGTCCAACTTGGAATTTTTATACCATTAAGTTTTCTTTTTGTTCCCGGTTTGTAGTGTATATACTCGCCATGCCAGTAAGCCTTAACGGTTATTCCCGTTGCAATATCGATACCCACAGCAATTGCGCCCTGGTGTAAATTAGCGCGGCCACCAGACTCTTTCGTAGGAAGCCTGAGCATTGCCATAACCGGAACTTTATTAAATACAATTATTCTGATATCGGGAGTTCCGCGATAGGCGTATTTTCTAAACGCTTTATGGCGCCCAACATACTCCTCAACAAACGCGATGTCGGGAATGTTACCGATACTGTATGCGCCCTCCAGAATATCAAGGACATGAAGCTTCAAATCCGAAACCGTTACTTTTGTTTTTTGCGTCGTTATCCATCCTTCTTTTGCGAGCCGTTTTTTAACAACAATAATTCCCTCACCTCCCAAACCTTTGCTGGGTTTAAGCGCAAACGCGTTAGGTAGTTTGTCCCATTCAAATCCAACTAAGTCGGATGCTTTTGAAAACTTCGCCAACAGCAGCGGAACCGGAATACCGGCTTTAACCAAAGCTTTCTTGGTCGATAATTTTGAGGCAGCTTTGGATTTCGCCTTTTTCTTATTGAAAGGATAGGAATAAAGTTGCGTCCGTGCATTCAGTCCTAAAATATCAGTTATTTTCATATTTATTTCATTCTCAAATTTGTTATTAATTCTTAAGTAACTTTCGAAATCTCAGGTATTCAAATAATCTCAATCCTGCATACTTACCCATTAATAGATTAACCAAAAGTATTCCGATTAACATCCATTCAGGATTAAGAAGTGCAAATTTTTGTACTCTAGGGAATGTTAAAAAGAAATACGATAAGAGAGCAAGAATTAAAGATTCGCTGGTCATATTTACGGCAATCCTCGCGCTTTTGCCAAGCTGAACACGGCTAAAATCTTCAGCAAGTAATACAAGCACAAGAACCGGAAAAATTGAAACATTTGTAATATCAGGATGTTTTATAACCGGTGCTAAAAATAATACGCCCAAAACTCCGATAACAGCCATTAAAAGCATTAAAGACATTCTCGGCAGATATTGAAGCTTAATCTTAATTCTCCTGATGGCTATTCGTGTCAGAGTTGATGCAATTACTATTACCAAAAAAAGTCCGATGCCGATTACCGGCCCGGTGGCGACAAAACTAACGGCAAGAGCAGCCGGTAAAAAAATACCGAATCCACGAATACCGACAATATGTCTTGCCGCGGCGATTAGCGCGGCAACACCGGGTAATAAAAGCAAAAGCACTATAGTATTTGGAGGAACTCCGGCATTTACGGCATTTCTAATTGCGTATTTTACGGGATTATAAGGCCAGATTGAATCCAGTTTTTGTTCCACTAAAAGTTTTTTAAAGGGGTCGGCAGATTCCTCAGTCTTCTGGGTTATGTCAGCTCGTACTGGAGGTGCAACAATTTCAGCTGATTCTGTGGCATCAGGATTTTCATTAACAAGAATAGCGGATGATGAAGTCGCAGATTTTTGGGCATACAAATTGTCTCCGGAAAGAATCGGGGTAAATAAAAGTATCACAACGCTAAATATCAAGCCAATGACGTCCTTCCCGCTCTGAAGAACGGGGTTTCCTCTAAAGGAGGACAACATAACAGCATTCAGGAAATTCATATGGAATAGGATGTATTATACTCTTTCCGAACCTAAAAAAGCAAAAACGAAAAGAAAATGCTATAATTTCCCAATCTCAAAAAAATAATGCCAAACTTTGCAGAACAACTAGGAGATTCCATTAGGGGTAAATTTTTCAAAGCAGTTATACAGGTTAGAA
>CAYREZ010000020.1:5664-12396 GCA_964423565.1 uncultured Gammaproteobacteria bacterium
TGGATATAGTAGGCATGAGAGTAAACGAAGCGCTCACACCTCGATCTGCGATCGATTTAGTAAATAGACTTGAAAAAGATCTTGGAGTCCTCATCCTAAAAGAACACAGAGATGGACCGTTAACAATAAAACAAAAAATTGCAAAAAAGGAACCGGAAACATGCGGCCACTTGGAAGGACTTATAAGCGATACAGGGAAAATAATTCATGTGGACCCAAGAAGATATTCAAATGATGTTGCTAGAGAATTAACACCAAAAGAAACAGCAAGACTTCTTCGAAGAAGTCAACGGAACAAAGGTGTAATAATAGAAATTCAAGTAAAACCAAAAGGTCAAGGAGTTGACCCAGATTTATGATATATTACTTGAATTTAACTTCATCCCCAAATTAATCCGTCCTTATCACGTATCACTTCGGACACTTTGAAGCGTCAATTACAATCGTATTTGTCTTATATGAACCTGTTGCATCTGCCGAAGCTAAAGCTACCATCGGTTCTCCCCTTAATATTACAGCTCCAATAGTACCCGGAGTATAAACTTTTACATCAGTTACGTATGCATAATCAATCTGGCCTACACCGGAAAGTTCCCCTGTATAGCAGGATAGTACAACCTGATCGGAAGTAAGCTCCGATTCAATTGTAAACCCGTCATTTGTTTTGTAATAAATTTTTCCCGCTTCAACCCGATCAAACCCTCCCGCCTGGACTTCTTTCGTTCCTACTGTAACTCTGGTTTCGGTTTCGTTATAGCCCTTCTCGCCTTTTTGCGGTCCGCTTATTTCGGGCTGGACAACATCCACTAGCCTATTTTTCTCCATTCTATCCCGTGTCAGGAAAAAGTAGATTCCACCCAATACCACAATAACAACCGCCAATACTACAATTAACTGTTTCATCTGTACCTTCATATCTTTACTTTAGCAACTTTTTATCTTGTCGTGCAAGTATTAAACAACGGTCTTTGGTTATTAGTTTTAAGTTTTAAGTTATTAGTTAATTTATCCCTATATACTTTATTCAATATACAATCTTCAAAGTGTTTCCCCTCAAGGCGCTACTTCTCTCCAGTTGACCGACCGGCGACCAAAAAAGTAAGGGAAGCTCATATATTGATCCGCCCCAAATTGAAATAGCTCAGCAGGTTTCGTCGTATTATCAATATCTGGCAAATCCCGTCCCAGAATTACACCCAGTGGAGACATTGAAACCACTCCTCCACGCACGACCAATTGTGCATCCAAATTGGGGGCAATTGAGGTCGTTACAAACTGGCCCTCCGAGTAATAAATTCCCTCCAATCCGGTAACAGTAGGCGCAACTTCAATATTGCCGCCAGAAATTGCCAACATCAGTCCGGCGCCGTTATTAAGGTCAATGTTCCCGTTAATTGTGAGCTTGCCACTTACCATCAGGATTACTTTCCTGCCTTGCAGATCGGTTACGCCATTGATGGTCAGATCCCCGATCCTTCTATAAATAGAGTATGCCCCGAACGAAGCTCCACCGATAGTTAATACCGCCGGTCCGTCAATTGTATCGGTAGCTATATCAAATGGCGGGATAGGAAGTTTACCTTCAAAGTAAGCATAATTGTAATATTCACCGGCATAACCGGTATTCGCCCTCCAACCGGTTGCTGAAACACTTCCGGGAGGGTCTAGAGTTCCGCCGTACATCACGACTCCCGGATTCGCTCCGGCAATAAGATAGGGATTGCAGGTCGGAAGTAAACATAGCGCTGGTATATCACTATTAATATCACCCATAGCGGATATTAAATCTCCTTCACTCGCCTGCCACCAAGCCGGAGCACTGGTAATATTAACAGTTCGGGTGCGAGTTGCCCGCGATACACCGCCGATCACGCAATCGGCAGTTAAGGTTACGGTTCCGACGTCTAACGCGGTGAGACGGGCACCATATGTAATGTCCGTATCGCTTGCGCTGGCATCAGGCGAAGCACATGATGCTAACGACTCATCGCACATTGCTGCTTTCAGCGGATCATCAAGGCTAAAGTCAATTTGAACTAACCCGCCGCTTGCCGTAACACTCGTGGTATATAATCGACTATCTCCGACAGATAAATTACCGGGACCTGAAAAGGAAGTAAAAGTACATGTGGGCGGATTTACTGAAATTGTCGACGTGTCGGAACAAAGCGGCAAACCTCCGACAATTGCCTGGGCTGAAATAGTCACGGGAGAAGCTGTTTCTCCTCTGCCGGTAGAACGCACCACATAACCAGCAGCAAAATCCGAGAAGGTTCCGCTGCCTGCAGTACAGCTTGCAAGAGTTGGATCGCAAATCGGAACTAAGTTTTCATCCGATGAGGTAAATTCAACAGAAGATATTACACCGCATCCAGCTGGATTTAATACAGGCGCTGTCGTAAAATCCTGATTTACTCCGATATTTATACTTGGGTTACCCGGTTGTAACACCATTGAACATGTACAGGCGGCCGGGGTCGGAGTCGGAGTGTTGGTGGCTATCGGGGGTGGTGTTACTGTTGGTGTATTAGTAGGTGAACAGTTTCCAACTTGTATGTCATATCCGATCCAACAACCCCAAACACCATTATAATAACCATCAGCATAAATAGTACAAGTACCTGAAGTTGAAGTTGATGTGGCATTAGTTATATAAGGAGAGTTATTATCGATTGCCGGATTTAGACTGAGATTCGTGCAGGGTTCAATAAATCTTACTTCATTAACATTTCCGCTGACAACATTAGCCGAATATGGTTCGTTAAGTGAATTAACTGCGATACAGTTTCTTCCGGTTATTGCCAAATTACAACCACCCGGCACAGTCGTCGGAGTCGGAGTTGGCAGTCCGGGTGTAGGACTCGGTCCGGGAGTATTTGTCGGCGCAATATTTACGATCAGAGTCGAAGTATTCGTACAGGTTACCGGAGTTGCGCCACAACCGGATCCTGTCGCAGTTGCTCTTATTGTTGCCGTCCCGGCAGCCTCACCTCTCGCAACAGTATCGTATGTAGAGGTTGTATCGCTGGGCGGATTGACGGTTGCTGCCGTTGCATTACTCGACGAAAATGCAACATTACCTCCTGTCATGGTCGCGCTTCCGAATAATGAAGGGGTTGCCCTGAAGGACTGAGTCTGCCCGACATTTATTGTCGCACCGACAGATAAATTTAAGGTACAACCACAAGGCGGAGGAGTTGGAGTCGCGCAGGCTACATTGCTCGTATCGGTTGCGCTCCACGGACCGGGGACGTTGCAAGTTCCTGTTTCTGCCCTAACACGAACATAATAAGTTCCGGGTGGTGCATCCGCATAAGTATACGGACTTACTGCATTGGCATTATTGACAAGAAGTGTTGCGAAAGAACTCGAGGTACTTATTTGCAATCTGTAAGTGGTAGCACCGGCAATTGCTGACCATGTAACTCTAATATCACCCTTTCCGTCCACCGGCGAGTTACAGGTAACACTCAAGCTCGGGTTTGGCTGGGCACAGGCGGGTCTTGGCGTCGGAGTAGGCGTAGTGGTGACCGTCGGACTAACCCTGATAGTGGCAAGACTACAATTTACGGCAGGTGCGGAACCCCTCGTAACGTTTGCCCGAGCAGTCCACGTTCCGGGAGAATATGTACCGGCTGCCCAAGTGTATGATGTATTGCTTGTTGCCGCGGAGGTAAATTCATATGTACTATCATTAGTTTTGTCAAAGCGATATGTCATATTCCCGCTCCCTCCGGCTACATTTGCAGTCAAATTCACGCTTAATGGAGCAGGACCTGAGGCTGGATTTGCGGTTAAAGTACAGCTTACCGCGGAAGTACAAGGAACAATAACACTGGTTACGGGCGTGTTCCATGGTCCCGGTAGCGGTGAACAGGATCCCGTTTCTACGCGCATTCGAATATAATAAGTTCCTGATGGTGCATTATTATAAGCTAAAGGACTAACCGCATTGGCATTATTGACAAGAAGTGTTCCGAAAGTGCTTGAATTGCTTATTTGCACCCTGTAAGTCTGGCCGGCAGTTGCAGTCCATGAAACATTTATATCTCCATTCCCGTCTAAGGGCGAGTTACAGGTAATGCTCGCTAAAGGGGATGGAGGTATGCACGGATTGCAATTATTTCTGGTTAATACTGCTGCAGAATTTCTCCAACCACTGGGCGCGGTACAAGTACTCGACTGGTTTACTCTGACCCTCCCATATATATTAACATTCCCGGCATGTGCTGTAGTTGTGTGTGTTGTGGGCGGATTAGCACCGGGAGTAGGATTAACGTTTCTTATTCGCAAGTCGGGATCGGTAAAGCTGGTATCGCGGTCATTCTGAATTTGATATTGTGTTGAACCCGTTACTGCTCCCCAACTCCAATTAATATCCGAGCTTGTACCGTTACAGACAGGACTTCCTGTAAGACTCCCCGGCGGCGCACAGGTCGGCACAGCAACTCTAATCATTGCCCCGCAACTAACTTGCATGCCCGCCCCAGCGTTGTTTCTGACCTGCATACACACTCTCTTTGCGCCGGCCCCAGCCCCCAAATCATAATTGCTTATTGTCGCAGCATATGTTCTCCAACTTCCCCAACGACTATCGGTGTTACTAAGAGACGTGCAGACTTCACCCGATCCTACAGTAGCAAGTCTAATACTGGTAGGATTGCAAGTCGGACTTAAATTTAAAGTTACAAGTTGACTTGCAGAAGTACAATCCGGCGAGTTACCATCATATTCTGCAGCGGTATTGCAGTTATTTATATAAATGTTTGTCCAAGATGTGCAGGTTGATCCATAATGCCACCATAAATCCTTGTAACCATCTCCGGGACAATTGCCTGTCCAGCTGGTTCCTATGACTGCAATAGAACCCGTCATATGATCGCAAATTGTGTTATCAGCACAAGCCGTGTATCCAATTCTACAACCCGATAAGGCTTGAGCGCTAACAATCCTTGTACCCTCGTCAACAGTAACGAAGTAAGGATTCGTTAGACTTGTCTGGCCTGTATCCACGGATATCAATCGGTTAGCCACTGATGAGTTTCCTGATGGTTGCTTATAGCCTTGAATTGTGCATTTATCGGGAGGGGGAACAGGAACACACTTGCAACCTCCCGCTTCATCTTGTTTGCATTCTCTGTTAAAGGTGCATGATCCGTTCTTGCATTGAGGGTATAAACTATCCGAGCACCCGCTACCTGATCCGCCGTCTCCGCAAGTATCCCAGCCGTTAACACAATTTTGAATAACGCATCCCGTTGAAGTCGCCACACACCCCGATGTTTTTACCTGCTGGGCACATATTGAACCTTGCAAAGAACAACTTGTTGTTCCAGACGCGCCGGAACCAGTCGCATCACAGCTATAGGAGCCTGGACCATGATAATAGCAATAATATTCGGGACATTGCCAGTATTCGGTGCCGCTACAAGTCTGGGCTTTTGCTTCTTTTGCTGATATTAAGACTATAAATATAAAAAAAGCTGATAAAATTAAAACTTTAGTTAGTTGCTTTGCGAGTTTATTCATAAACAATAAGTGAATATACCGGACCGATATCTAACTTCTCTAAATCGTTTCTCCCGGATTTTAAGGTTTCATAAAGTTTTCGATTATTTGAATAATATTTGTTTTTCTCCTCAAGCCGGCTTTGGCATACGGAGTCACAATTCTCCCTCTGCTTATATGCCTCAACACTTTCCTGATAAAATATTCTTACACCCAAAGGGTCACCCTTTTTTAAAAATTGGTTTATTTCTGCAACCGTCTTTGCATTCCATGTTTGAGTTCTGCTTACCTGCCCGGAAGGGGCGGAAAGTACAAGTATCTCATCATCGTTTTTACCCAGAATAAGATTTACCGCTACTTTATTTTTATTGCTGTTTACAAAAGATGCTTCCAGTTTCCACAATTGTTCTTTATCATCAAATAAAGGTTTTGAGTTTATTATTGCGCTAGGTAGTAGTACTGAACCCAAACCCCCTTTTGTTATATCGCCCGGAACTACTATTAACTCCTGCCTGCCGAAAACCTCCGGATAATTTTCTGAAAAACTTTTCTTTTCCATAATACTGAAACTACCCTTCCCCGATTTTAATATGCCAATAAGAACTATTGAAATAAATATCAGGAGGATAAAAACAATAATTATTAGAAGGGACAACTTGCTTCTACTTTTGATAATAGCCGGGGCAGATTCTTCCACATATCCAGATTATCAATAATATGAAGTTAAAGTCAAGGATTAGAGAAGATAATAATTTCTTCAATCCAACCTACTGATGAAATTGCCGAATTATCATCCTCTTGATTTATTTGTTGACCGCTCAACTCTTCATAAACTTGAGCATTATAAGAATCAAAATCATCAATAAATTTCCCTGCAGAACATAAAGGAACGTTTTCGCAATCCGGTCTGTAATAAAAAGGTTTATGCTTAACAATCAAATTTATTGCGTATACCTTTTCTTTCAGTACAATCTTGTCCATCAACTCTTCTGGAGTTAATGCTGAAGACTTGGCAGTCAAAGGCCCATATCCTAATGAATCTCCAGGTATATATTTCCCAGATATATCAGTAATACGTTGATCTTTTTTACCTGATCGTCCTACAAAAAATTCTTTTATTATATCTTCATCAAATACATATTCTCTATATGAAATGGAGTTAGATTCTATATCTTTCATATATTCATCTATGCTTCTTCTGGCATTGAAGAAATGATTTGGCTG
>CAYREZ010000020.1:12406-13200 GCA_964423565.1 uncultured Gammaproteobacteria bacterium
GTCGATACGGTATAAGCTTCTCCGTCTACTATTATTTCCTTTTCGCTGAATTCGGTGAATACCCCCGATAACTTGACAAATGTTATCCCGGAAGGATTTGTATCAGGTTTTTCAGAAAGAGCACCAATGGGAGCTGGTTCGCCACGCCATAAAAAGTCTGGTTTTAAATCCGGTGATACCAGTGGTTCTATGGTTGGATTAAGAGTAGGAGTAAGTTGGGGGATGATTTGTGTTGGTTCAACTACACTTTGAGTTACTACAACTACCTCGGTTGGCTCAGCTTCAGCAGCTTGTGCTTCATCTACTCCTGTAATAACCTTAATAACCTCATCAAAATTTCCTCTATAACCAAATGAGGCTGGAGCTGTAGCTTCCGGTGTCGGCTGACCTTCTTGCTTAACTTCCTCTACAATTTCTACATTTAAATCCAAGTCCGGATCCTCGAGTCTTACCTTTTTCAGTTTTGTAGTACCATCTTCGTTTTTCTCAATATCTTCTATATACCAGCCGCCCTGAACTTCTGCTAAGGTAACTCCGTCTTCTTCGAGTACACCGAGCCTATATTTGAGTGTTGCATTCTCGTCATTTATCACAGATTTATCTCTATCAAATAACAAAATATAACCGTAAATCTTTCCGTCTTTACTTTCGACAGCCAAAAAGCTTCGTTCTTGTGTGATTATTCCGTTTCCGTCTTCTTTTGCCTGCTGTTTTGTATGTCCTTTTACAATATCGAGTCCTGTTCTAACCTCATCTTTAATAACCGGGTGTGCTCTTGTGAGACTATCGTCCCT
>CAYREZ010000021.1:0-5223 GCA_964423565.1 uncultured Gammaproteobacteria bacterium
TGTTGAAAGCATTTTATGACATTCTCCCCGCACTAAAGTGCGGGGTTCCTCTTCTAAAAGAAGAATGACATATCAGAGATCGATTCACCTGCGGGCTAAGAGCCCACAGTTTTCTCGAAATCTGCTATAACAGACTGTCAAATTTCGTTCGCCATAAATATTTAGATAAATCGACATGCATGTTATTTATAAATCCCACACCTTCTGACATAAGTCTTCTTTTCTGTTCTTTCGCTCCGTCAAAAGCATAATTCGGCGCAAGTCTTCCGTTTCTATCAACTACCCTATGGCAAGGAACTTTATGCTCTTTATTTGCATGAAGCGCAAATCCGACAACTCTCGGTGTAATTTTCTTTCTTAAACTTAAACTGTTTACCTTTTCTGCAACTTGGCCATAAGTTGCAACTTTTCCTTCGGGAATTCTTTTTACAACTTGATAAACCTGGTCAAAAGATTTTGGATTTTTATTTTTCATTTTGAATTTTTCGTCTAAAAGCCGGTCGACTTTTGGTCGAGATTTTTGCATTTCACTTTAATCTGTAAAAACTTGGACGAACATCTTCCCATAAACGCCGTTGTCAATAACTCCTATTCCCATTCTTTTGAAATCCGTATCAAGTATATTTGCCCGATGGCCTTCGGAGTTCATCAAACCATTATGGGCAGTTTGCAATGTCGGTGCCAGAGCTAAATTTTCCCCTGCGATTCGATATGAAATATTAGCTCTATCAAGCCTGTCCCCAACATCCTCCCCCTCCGGCGAATAGTGTCCGAAATAACTTCTCTCCCACATGTCTTTTGCGTGTTCCCGTGCAATTCCGAGAACTTCTGACCTCCAAGTTAATTTCCCTATTCCTCTTTTTTCTCTCTCACTATTAACCATGTTAAACATCTGTGTCTCGGATGCCTGATCAATTGTTAAAATCTCCTTCTCAACTGAAATAGGAATAGAATCTTTGCTCCCGGGTGTTACAGTCAAATAAGTAAGTGAGTCTTCAATAATTCCGCCGAATACTTCGTTCACCTTTCTCTCCAGTCCGGCTGTATTGGTTATTAAAAACCCGCCAATTTTTGAGGAGCTTACATCGGCTTTAATTTTCGGAGATAAAGGAAGACCGATAATCAATGTCAGGAAAAAAGATACGAGAATTAATCCTTCTCCAAGTGCGGGTAGAGTTGCAAGTAAATTGCTCCATGGCTTCTTCCATAATTTATAGGGAATATTTCGAATAAGCTCGGATAAAATGAAACTAAATATGCCCTCGCTTACCCCGGCAATAATTAAAAAACCTAAAGCATTAGATAATGACCTTGCTAAAGAAAAATAAGTTCTTAATAACTCAGCCGCGAAAGAATAGCCGCTTAAAGCAGTCAAAAGTGAAAGAAAAAACGCAAAAAAGCTTGCTAAAATAACCCAAAATCCGACTCTCCAAGCTTCACTTAGATAATACAAAAGAATAACAAGAATAATAAGATCAACCCAATTGCCTCTGAGCGAAAGCTCAGATAGACTGAAAGACTGAAAGACTAAAAGACTTAAAAACATAATTAAATTACTTTTTATAATTCCTAACTTTCGATGAAAAAGCTTTCAATTGTTTAGCAATTACATCTGCTTTATTAATGAAATAAATTAGCTTTTCCTCATCTAAATAACCATCATCGTACGCACAATCTAAAGATGCAACGGCCTCATTTAAGGAAGTTAATGCTGTATTTAAATATTTACCAAATTCAATTCCCGAATAATGATCAGAGCCTTCAGCTATGTTTAAAATAATAGAATCCATCGCCCTCCAGAGTTGATTTATTAATATAAATCTCTCAACTTTCGGAAAGTGTACCTTCGAATACTCTTTAAGCTCCTTACGAAATTCTCTTGCCAATTGATAAACTGGAAATTTTCTAAATCTGAAGATATCCATACTATACTTTTTTTAGTTTTTCAGTTTTTTTGTTTTTTAGTTGTGTCAGCTTCCACATGAACAATTTCGGTTTAGATTTAACATTATACGCATCTTTAACAAAATTTCTCGCTGTTTCAAGAAGTCCTCTCGGGGTATCTTTAGCAAGCTTTATATATAGAGCTTTATGTTTCAGATCACCTAATTCATTGGCTAAATCATAGCCAAATTTTTGAAATTCACGCGAAATATATTTATCTTCATCTTTTTTAAATCTCTTTAAAACTTCACCTACGGTTGTAAAATCCTTTTTATTCATAAATCTTTTTTAATAACTCTTCAGTAAGTTTATTAGACAATTCCTCCAAAACTTCTTTTTCTTCAGGTGTAAAATTTTGTAAAACATAACTCTCGCCTTTTGTTCTTTGACCTTTGTCTATTAACCTATTGTCTACTCCTACTCTTACGTGCCAAAAGTTTTTGGTCCCAAGTTTTTCGTATATCGATAAAAGTCCGTTATGTTCTTTGGGTCCCTTCCCTTTTTGAATCTTAAAGCTTCCTAATGTTAAATCCAAATCATCATGAATTATATAAAGATCGTCAGGCGACAACGAATGTTTTTTGTATGCATAGGAAACTGAATATCCCGAATTATTCATGAAAGTAAGTGGCTTGACTAACTCTAATTTTTCTTCTTTAACGTCAAACCATATATATTGAAGCTTACCTTTCTTGCTTTTCTCCCACTCTTGTGACAACCCGTAACTTTTAACCTGTAACTGCTCAACCAATCGATCAACCACCACAAAACCGACGTTGTGCCGAGTTTTTTCATACTTCTCCCCCGGATTTCCCAGTCCAACAATTAGTTTCATGGTTTAATTAAAGTCAATATTTGATCATGAAGTATACCGTTACTTGCTAGTAAATCTATTAAACTTCTAGACCAATCAATCGCTTTGCCTTCGAAATCTGTCACCTTTCCTCCCGCCTCAGTTATTATTGCTGTCCCAGCGACAAAATCCCAAGGAAAGGCCGTGTGTATGTTTGCGTGGCAAATTCCTTGAGCAACATATGCCAGAGAAACTACCGAACATGCGAAAGTTGGAGTGTAACGAACTTTATCAACCAATCTTACAAGTATTTTATTAATATCTTTCTGTCTGGTACCGGCAAAGTGATAATCAAAGATTACTATACTCTTTGAGATTTCTCTTAAAGTACTAACCTTTATTCTCTTACCATTCAGATAACTACCCTTCCCTTCCTCAGCCCAATAAATACTATTTAATGCAGGCAAGTTTATTACACCCAAATAAGGTTCTTTCCGTTTTAAAAGTCCGATGGAGATACCGAAAAATGGCAAACCTGCCACATAAGACAAAGTTCCATCAATAGGATCAATTACCCAGGTAAACTCGGATTTATTATCCTCTTTACCCATCTCTTCCGATAAATAATTATGTTTTGGAAAAGAAGATTTAAGTATAGTTAATATTATTTTTTCTGAAGCGAGATCTGCCTGGGTTAAAACATCACTATCATTAGATTTAGTTTTGACTTTCAAATTATCTCTAAGTTTTAATACAACTTCCCCCGCTTCATTTGCCGCTTTTTTTGCAACCTCAAGCATTTCACTCATAAAGCTATTTTACACTTTTACTTTTTAATTTATCCAACAACAACTAAGTCCTTTGGATAAAATTCATCGATATCCAAAATAACCGATATTGATTAAGTTCATACATTGGGATCGTAGGTTAAGAAAATTATTTCGAAAGCTTCCGGAGTTTTTCGTCCAGAGTGAGAAGGGATATCTTTTCACTTTTTGCAAGGCACAAATAAGAAGCATCATAAATTGATATGTCGTGAGATATAGCCAGACTAAATATTTCTATTTCGTTAATTTTTTCTAAAGCAAAATCCAACTTTAAAAATTCCCTTATCAATGATTTTGCTTGAGCAGTACCCATCCTCTCCCGAATTACTGCCGACTTCACACCATTTACAACCTCGTACGGTAATAAACTCGCCGAGATAAAATCTATCTTTCTCTTTTGATAATCTAAAAATAACCCCTTAACATACTCATTTTCTTCATCAGGCAAAAGATAGGATAAGACAAAAGAAGCATCCACAACAAATTTTTCAGAAGTCTCAATACTTACGGCCATAGTTAATTAACTCTTTATAATCAATTTTACCGGGATAAGGCTTGGGACGAATCGCCAGTATTCTTTTACAAGCCTCAGTTCTACGCTTACTTACTTCGTCTTCTGAATAAGTATTTTTTACCGCTTTTCTTACAACTTCACCAACAGAAGTCTTTTCTTTCCTGGCAACATTAGTTAAAAGATTCCAAAGATCATCATCAAACAATATATTTGTTCTTTTGGTTAACACACATACACATTAACATGTGTATATTTCTTTGTCAATAATTACTAACCTCTAGGCTCCGACAGCTAATTTACGCAATTACTCAGAATTCTTGACAGGCTTCCGTCATCCTGAACTTGATTCAGGATCTATATAGATTCCGTGTCAAGCACGGAATGACAAATTGTGTCAGTAAGACTGAGTAGATACTAATTTACTAATCCGCTTGACAAAGAAGAAGAAGAAGAAGAAGAAGTAAAATAGCACCACCTTTATCAAAATACTATGGCAAAATCAGAGTTAGCCGGATTAGATCAATTAAAAGAAGTAAGAATAGTTAATGCTCGAACAAGTCCTTTTAAAATAGCTGGGGGAAAACTTGAATCAGGACAGTCAGTAATAATGAGAGTAACAGGAGAAGTAAAAAGAGATGTTGTTACAGAAATAGGCAATGCCCCACTTATCTTGACATGCTTCTACCTTGAACCCCTTGATCCAGAAAAAGATACTCTCTCGCCCATAATAAAGCCAATTTTAAACCCCAATCTTTATCCTCTAAACTCTAATAACTAATACCTAAATTCCTAATTCCCCTCCTCCACAAATGGTACAAAGTGGAATATCCCAAATTCTTCCTTCTTAAATTCAGACTTAGACTGTTTAGTGTACTTAGTCATTACCTTGTCCATCCCCTGCCCCAATGGAGCAATTAGAACCCCGTCAACTTTTAACTGCTCAAATAATGCTTCAGGCATCTTTTCAACACCTGCAGTAATCATTATCGCATCAAATGGAGCCTCTTCTTCCCAACCCCACTCGCCGCTTCCCTTTTTAACATAAACATTTTTATACCCAAGTCTATCTAAGATACTTTTAGCTTTTTCAGCAAGTTCAGGAATAATCTCAAGCGTATAAACCTCTTTAAAAAGTTTCGATAACA
>CAYREZ010000021.1:5233-12664 GCA_964423565.1 uncultured Gammaproteobacteria bacterium
ACCCTGTCCCGATTTCCAAAACCTTGCCACTTTTTGCTATCTTTTGTATTTTTGAATTTGTAACTTGTGTTTTATTTAGAATTTTGGATTTGGGAATTGGGAATTCCGTAATGAGCTTGCTCATTACTGCCACTGTATAAGGTTGACTCATTGTCTGCCCATATCCAACCGAAACTGGAGCATCGTCATACGCAATATCTCTGTATTTTACGTCCACAAACTCATGTCTTGGTACATGAAGCATTGCAGCGAGGACTAAAGGAGAGTCCAACTTATATGACTTTTCTATTTTCTCAACCATTTCCTGCCTTGCATCATCCATGGTACAACGGGCAGGTTACCAATCTACTACATACCTCGTCCAAAGGAAAATCAACCTTTGGCTGAAGCTATCTTCTTCACACTTTTTTTAAAAATTTCCTTGCGTATTTACCCAAAACCGGAACTTCCCATTCCACTCCCTGCCAAGCTTTGTAAATAAGAAGTAACCAAAGTACAAAACTCAAGATTGAAACCAGTGGAACCAAGGGAAGAAGAACTAAAGTCAATCCTAACACCCATTGCAGAACAAAAAGTCCGCCGAAAACCACAATCGACTGCATTGCATGAAACCGTACATAGGGCTCCTTCTCAAGGACATAAAAAACAATCCCCGTTACCGGTCCTAATACGTAAGAAAGCGCTGCCGCTGTATTTTTGGGTAACCCTGTTCCTAATTTTACTGCCATCTTTTAATCACCTTCTTTCTTTAGATGAAAGGTAAATGGTACATGACAAGAGTGATTTATCTTCCACCTTTTATCTTTTACCTCTTGCCCTACATTCATCTTTTCAAAAAACTGGTGTCCGGTCAATAGCAATTCATAGTTGAATGATCAAAACAAAGTTTTTTGCCCGCTTACAGATTCAAATGGAACTTCTTCTTCGCGTCTCCATATCTTAACAGTCCCGAATATTCCATCATATCCCGGTCGAATAAATATATCTCCCATTCTGACTTTTGCGATACTCTCCGATATGTTTTTTCCGAAGGTTGCTTCCAAATCCTCCAGATCCGCATTCAGAAGTATTTCAAATTCGTTTCCAAAATAATCAATCATCTTTTCGTAGGTTTCAAATACTCCTTTAGTTGTTGCACCAACTTTATAAACTTCAGCTATAATCTCAAGAAGCGGGACCATCATAACATAAGGAATTCTTTCCTCTTCCGAATCATAGATAAACCTGACTCCACTTTTACTCATTTTTGACTTTGTCTGAACATCTTCTTTTGCAAGCGCTTCAATTCTACTTGCTACTCCCAGAGTCAGCTTCCTGCCGCATACAGGACAGGTTAAACCTTGCTTCCGAACCTCATTCGGAGAAAGCACAACTCGGCACTTTCTGTGCCCGCTATAATGATATTTTCCTTCCTCAGGATAGAATTCGATTGTATACCCTATTTTCCAATCACTTATTTCATTCCTCCAAATTGCATTGTAAATATCCTCATATGTTATTTTTAATTTTGATATTTCATTTTGATTTTTGAGGTTTGATTTTTGATATTGAAATACCGTTGCTTCCCTCCCCAACTTTTGTGGAGAATGGGCATCACCGAAAGAAACAATTGTTCGGTTTTTCAGTTCATTTATCTTCCAGTTCATTGCCGGATCGCTGGATAGCCCTGTTTCAACTGCGGGAATATATTTTGTTAAATCCTTGAAAGCTTCCTCCAAAGACTCATATCCCGACTCGCTGCCATAAAACCCAAACCACGGTGTCCATACGTGCGCTGGAACTACCAAAGCCTTGGGATTAATCTTAAAAGCTATACTTGCAACTTGATACAACGAGAGTCCAATAATCGGTCTGCCATCTGAAAAGAGATTTGCGCCCATTCTTGTAAGTTCAGAGTTAAACTTTCTGACGTCACTTAAGCTTGGCAAAAAGATCATCAAATGCACCCGTCTACCTTTGCCCTTATCTTTATATATGCATGAAACCTCCGATGTTAGTAAAAATAAAGTTTCAATTTTAGAATTTGGAATTTGGAATTTGGAATTTCGGAGTCGATAAACTCCGCTTCCCTCTCCTGCCTCTTCCAAATTTGCCTCAAGTTCACGTATCCACATTGGATGAGTAAAATCGCCAGTTCCCATTAATCCAATTCCCTTTTTGGCTGCCCACTCGGCTATTGTAGGCACGGTCATCGAAGAAGATACCGCCCGGGCGTACTTAGAATGAACTTCCAAATCAGCAATTACTTCCATCGGATTAATTTCTAAACGCCAATTCCAAATATCTAAACAATATTCAATTACTAATTCTCAAATATCTAAAGTGTTTAAGTCATTTGAATTTTAAATTAGAATTTGTTTCGGGTTTAGTGCTTCGAATTTACAACTTAGATGAACTGTTGTCTAAGTTGATTACACGAATTCTACTACGAGGAATATTAAATACAATAGAAGTAGCATCCCCGCTTCCCATCTTACAAGTGTGTGTTTGGTTTTAATAAAAAACCAGAAAACTAAAAATGAGGCAATAAATATCAAAACTGCAATCAAATATTCTGAAAAGACTATTTGATTAAGTGGATTAATTAAAACAGTTATCCCGACTATTAAGGTAGAATTTGCAATAACCGAACCTAAAATATTACCTAAAAACATCGTCGGTTGCCCGTCTTCCAAACTTCTTAAGGAAAATGCAAACTCGGGTAAGGATGTACCGATAGCCAAAACTATAAGTCCGATTACAAAAACGTCGATGTTTGCCTGAAGAGCAAGACTTTTAGATAGTTTTACAATCATATCAGCCGAGAAAAGCATTATTGCCATACCCAAAAAAAGTCTTCCTAACTCTTTTGTTTTGATTGATTCGATATTTTTAACTTTTTTGAAAAATCTATAGACAAAGCTTTCTTCCTTATGTTCCCGGCCAATCTGCTCATAGCGGTGCCTGAAAAATCCGGCTGCATAAGCTAAGTAAACCATTAGAAGTATCAATCCGTCGACTCTTGACAGATTTCTGTCAAATAATAGAAGCGCAAACGGCATTAATCCGGCAATAAATGCAATAAGTACATCTCTTTGAATATAATCAGTCCGAATATTTACCCGCCCTACGATAATTGCCGCCAAAGCTCCTATTAATGCGATATTTGCAATGTTTGATCCTAAGACTACTCCGACAGCAAGGCCCGACTCCTTTTCGAGCGCGGAGGTAATTCCGACAAAAAGTTCAGGAAAAGAGGTGCTTACCGCAAGAATTACAGAAGAGACTACAAATACCCCAGCGTGGGTCTCTTTTGCTATCCTTCGTATTGCAATAACTACAGCATCTGCAGATTTAATTAATAATAGCGAAAAAATAATAACAAGAATGACAAGACCTGCGATCATATAAATTAACTTTCAAATTTTAATCTGAATAATATTTTTGATATCTCGATTATGAAAAACATTAATAAAGAAGCCCCAAATACATAGACCCATTGTATCAGTTCTAATTGCCTAAGGTTAAAAAAATTTCTTAAGCTACTGTTAGTAAAAGGCAGTATTTGAAAAAATAATCCTGTCAGGACAGATATGTTAAGCCATTTGTTTTTAAAAGGATTCTCAATCCAAAAGGGAGCTTTAAGGGTTCTTATGGAAAATACATAAACCAAAGAATTTATTCCAAGCGTGGCAAATGCAACCGATCTGGCAATCTCCTCGCTACCTGTAAGTTTATAATAGTAATTAAATAGCATAAGTGCGGCTACTCCACCGGTTAGAGAAACAATAAATATCAACATTTTCATCCAGTTTGCAACTATATTTGTATTAGGAAGTCTTGGACGTCGTTTCATTATTCCCTTTTCTTTTGGATCGATTGTCAAAGATAGATGCGGGAAACCATCTGAAACTATATTAATCCAAAGTATTTGTATTGCAGTTACTGGAAGTGGAAGTCTTAATATTATAGTTCCGACGACTGCAATAATTTCTTCAAAAGAATCGCTCAAAAGATAAAGTATAATTTTTCTGATATTATCAAATATTCCTCTCCCTTCCCTTATAGCTCCAACAATTGTTTCAAAACTCGAATCCAAAAGTACTAAGTCAGCAGTTTCTTTGGCAACATCCGACGCATCTCCGACAACTATACCAATATCCGCACGATGAAGAGCCGGAGCATCGTTTACTCCATCTCCCATCATAGCCACAACCTCCCCATTTTTCTTTAAAGCATTTATCACCTTCAGTTTTTGCTCGGGGCGGGTACGTGCAAAAACAATTGCCGATCCTCCTTCTTTATATAATTTCGTAAGTCTTTCCGAGACCTCAGATTCTTTCATCTTCTCAAGTTCATTTCCCTTGATAACCCGATTCTCATCTATTTCAATTTTCAACTCTTTCATTACAGCCAACGCCGTTTCGGCGTAGTCCCCAGTTATCAAAATCGTTCGTATACCAGCATCCTTTGTCTGCCTGAAAGCATCACTTACTCCGCTTCTTACCGGATCGGTAAATACCAAAAGCCCGACCCACTCCAACTTTCCCCTCACTACTTCTTCATTTACTTTTTTAATATCCTCGCCCACATCCTTTTTTGCCATGGCTATCACTCTTTTTCCTTCCTTCGTAAGCTTTTTTATCCTATCCCGTATTGCGTATTGCGTTTTGTTGTCTAAAGTAGACCATTCCATTAAGTGCTCAGGCGCCCCGTTAATATAAACTTCTTTGTTACCATCTTTATGCTCAACTAAACTGGCATAGAAACGGTTTTCCGGAGTAAATGGAATAGAATCAACTAGTTTGCATTCCTTGGCAAATTTTTTTCCTATCTCCTCAAAGTGGGTCGAGTGCTCGGAAAGCCATTTTTTCGCAGCGACCATAATCGGATCGTCAGATGACGCGAAATGCTGAAGACAAACCTGCTCGATTTCTCCGTATTCCTCAACAACCTCCAGTTTTCCATACGTTAATGTTCCTGTCTTATCCACGCATATCGTTGTAACCCCTCCCAAAGTCTCAGCCGAAACCAAATTTCTTACAAGCCCGTTCTTTTTCAAAATTCTCTGCATTCCTATGGCAAGCACAACAGTCAAAGCAATCAAAAGTCCCTCGGGAATTGATGAAACTGCAAGCGCAACCGATGTTTTGAAAATTTCTACAAGATCTCTACCAGTAAGAAGCCCTACTAAAAATACAAACATTGTTAAGACAATTACCAAAATAGTTAATTGGCTGCTGAAATTTTTCAATTGCTTTGTTAGTGGAGTATCTTCATGAGGTTTTTGAATTGATAAGGCAATTTTCCCCATTTGTGTTTGGGCACCTGTCAGACTCACTTGCATAAGTGCTTCACCGGCGGAAACAATTGTGCCCATATATATTTCATCGCCCTCAACTTTTTCGACAGGAACCGACTCCCCCGTAAGTATGGCTTCCTCTATATAAAGCCTGTTTACTTTAAGCAACTTTCCGTCAGCCGGAACTTTATTACCCAACTCCAACTCAACGATATCTCCCGGAACAATCTCCGATATATCCACTTTTAATTTTTTGCCGTCCCGTATCACATCTGCCATTGGGTGAACCAATGCTTTTAGCGAAGAAAGTGCCTTATTTGCTTTCTTTTCCTGGAGAAAACCGAGAGTGGAATTTACTAAAACAACAAAAAAAATAAATAATGTATCGGAATAGTCGCCAAGGAAGAAGGTAACAATACCTGCACTTAGAAGAACGTAGACTAAAGGATTTTTAAGTTGAGATAAAAATATTGAAAAAGCTGACGGAGATGATTTTGCAGGTAAAACATTCAAACCGTATTGATCTAAACGTTTCTTTGCTTCTTTAAAAGACAATCCTGATTTTTCAGGCATAAATTCATTTTATCAGAAAATTCCGCGGAATAGAGTTTGTTTCTGTTATTTGACCATAAATTGACACACTATTTCTGGGAATTCTTTTCAAAGTCTTGTAATCGATTTCAAACAGCCCAAAGCGCACGTCTCTTCCCAAATGCCATTCGAAGTTATCCATCAAACTCCAATAAAAATAACCTTTAACTTCAACCTTTTCATTAATCGCCTTTTGCAACCACTTTAAATGATTGACCAAAAAACTGACTCTATTGGGCTCGTGAGCATCAGCCGTACCGTTTTCGGTTATCAGTATCGGCAATTTATATCTTTTCCAAGTTTCTTTAACTACGTCATAAATTCCCATCGGATAAATCGGCCAACCTAAATCGTTGACCTCTCCTCTGGCTAATTTTTCGTATTCCTCAACCTTTATTCTTTTGTAAAAAAGATCTGAAATTTTCGTTAGGTGCAGTGCGTAATAATTTACCCCTATAAAATCATGATAGTTTTTTGTTAATGCCAAGAATGAATAATTAAATGTGAATTTGCTTAGGTCGGATATCAATTTATCAATATATCCTAAATACTTAAATGCACTCATATGTATTGCTGAACTCACTTTTGCATTGGGGAAAGATTTATGAATTATTTTGTAAGCCGATCTGTGTGCATATGCCAAATTGAAGTATACTTTAACGGCGGTTAACAAAGATTTTTTCTCGGGAGGCCATTCTCCTTTAATGTAAGCCATTGAAGCATATATATTCGGTTCATTAATAATAATCCAAAAATCAATGTCTCTACCGAATTCCTTTATACAAATTCTTACAAACCTTTCGAAAAATATAACATTTTCCCTTTTTTCCCACCCGCCTCTTTTTGAAAACCACAAAGGATTGACAAAATGGTGAAGTGTTACCATGCTTTTGATATTCAATCTCTTAAGTTCCTGCAAAACCGATTTATAATGTTTAATTTCTTTACGGTCAACCCTACCCTCTTCTGGTTCAATCCGGGACCACTCGATTGAAAAACGATAGGCATTATTATGAAGGAAGTTTTTAATTAATTTAAAATCGTCTTTATATTTGTTATAGTGATCGCAGGCAATTCCGGAATCTTCAATGTCGTCTCGGGATTTTTCCCAAGCCCACCAGTCTGAGTGAATATTATTCCCCTCAACTTGATGTCCCGCCGTCGCCGTCCCCCAAAGAAAATCTCTCGGAAACTTTATCGGTTTCTGTTTCATTCCTAAATACTATCACGATATATTAATCTAATTCTAAACTTAATCTTGTATTTATACTTAGACTTTTTCCTACCTCTACCGGCTTTGCATGGCAAGCTTTGCTTACCGACTTGTTCGGCCAAGCTTTGCTTATCTCTATCTCTATTTCTTCCTCTTATTCTTTCCACTTTATTTTTTCTTACTTTATCTCTATAATATATTCATGGCATATCAGGAAGGGCATTTAGTTAGACCTAGTCAATCGCGGAAAGAGTTAGACATATTAGTAAAAAGTCGTCCTGAAGGAGTATCAATGAGGACACTTATGGACTTGGAAATAAAAAACTATTGGTGGTTCGGACCAAGA
>CAYREZ010000021.1:12674-13048 GCA_964423565.1 uncultured Gammaproteobacteria bacterium
TGCAACCATTTGAGACCGAATTATGTGAGTTGGCCTACAAATATGGCACCGACACCTGAACAAATTGGTCAAAAAATACAAACAATTATCCAAGAAGCCATTGCGCCCAGAGCAACACTTTCTCAATCATTACGTGAGGCTGCAAAAATGCTAGATGCGGGACAATATCCAGCTGATTCGGATAAAACTTTGGAAGAAACTCAAAGACTAATAAATACGCGTAATGGTCTAAAAAATATTGGCACAAGAATAAGGTGGGTTATCGAAGAAGAATACAAACTCGCCGGACTTGATCCTAATACTGATATAAAGGGTCTAAGAATCTTCGGGCCAAATGAACTAGATCCCTTTCAAATTCAAAAAGCCGAAGATTT
>CAYREZ010000022.1:0-2608 GCA_964423565.1 uncultured Gammaproteobacteria bacterium
CCTCCCCTAATGTTATTTCGGCAAGATATTCCTTTTTATTTATTAATAGAAGTCCAAGCTTTTTTGTCGATTCTCTACTAACCGCTACAATCAATAGTCCCGTTGCCATCGGATCTAAAGTTCCTGCATGACCAACTTTTTTCTCACCCGTTATTTTTCGGATTTTATCTACAACATCATGCGAAGTTATTCCTTTAGGTTTATTTATCAATAAAAACATAAGTATTATTTACCTTCTAATGACATCCTTCCCACTCTTACTAGCGGGGTTTTCTCGAAACTGTTATAAATCTAAATAATAGTAAAACCATAAAATCAATACTTACGGGGACGAGTAAATATAGTGAGGCGTTTTTTAACAGCGCATTTACTATCGACTGATCAGAAATACTTAACCTTACATCCAAATAATTAAATAAAACTATAATTAGAATGACTAAAACTGCAAAAATCCACATTCCTTTTAAATCATTCCTGCTTAGAAACATGCTGTTACCAACTTGAAAAATTAAGTATCCTGCTAATAAATATTCCCAATAATTATTAATGGATCGATTTACAAGAAGCAGGTAAGAAATTGACAGGATAATAATCAATCCGAAAAATAGTGGTGCAGAAGATACAATAAAGCTCCTAACCGGATCGGTCTTAACAATTGAAACACTCCCCAATTTAACTGACTTTTCGTCGTACTCAGGCTTTAAATTAAATTTACTGACGGGTACAAATAATAAAATTGCGGCTAAAGTATGGGCAAGTTCGTGGATAAACGTACCCGGTAGAAACAGGATCGAAGTTAGATAAAGTGATACCTTTTTACTCTTACTTATGGACTGAAATAGTCTGAAAAATTTCTGATATACCGATCTCGACAAGAAAAATAATATTACTATTTCAATGATAAAAGCTATTGTATACATCTCATTCAATCACAACTTCCCCGGGAACAATAATATCTGATGATGATTCTTCCTCCGGCAAATATACTTTTCGAGTGTCCTTTTCAGTTTTTATATAATCGATAAAATAAAGACCTATAAGTAAAAGAACGATAATAAAAATAATTACCAATAATATATTTCCCTTGCTTTTCATTGCTTAATTATACATTCGATTAACACCTGTTGTTCTGACTTTTCCATTTATGCTAAATTAGATAAGTGAAACTTAGACTGCCTACGCCTAACCAAAAGAAAAGCTTAAAACCTAAAGATAAGCATATCTACATTATTATCTTCATACTAATTTTACTTGGCGCAAGTATATTTTTTTCTCAAAACAGGATTGCATCTCTAAATAAACTGGTTACAAATTTGACTTCCCAAAAGGATAGTAATTATCAGGATTTGGAAAAGATTAAAAAGGAGATTGAAGACGTAAAAGCCGAAGACCAGTACAAAAAAAACCAGACTCTCCAAGAAGAAATTCAAAATATCGAAAAAACGTATGAGAAGGCGGTTAAGGTTTATGAAGAACTCTTGGATCTGAAATCTAAATCAAAAGAAACAAAAGCGCTGGATGACCTTTTTGCAAAATCGCTTTCGCAACTTGCCAAAAGAGATTTTGGGGCAGCCGAAGCAACGCTTAATCAGTTGTCAACAAAAATAAGTGAGGAGGATGAAAAGGTTACCGCGAGTGTAACCATTCCTCAAAACGTCCCTGAATCAAACGCGCCACCCGGATCGGGTTATTCAAGACAACAAGTCCAAACAGACGCAGGGGTATTTATGGTCAGTATTGTTGCAGGTGATCTTGGCAGTACTAAAGTGATCGTTGACACCGCTTCAGATTCTGACTGTACTAACGACTGCCCCGTATTACCTTTGGCTACATATGTGGCAAGAAACGGCGCGTTTGCCGGAGTAAATGGAAGTTATTTTTGTCCGGCTGATTATCCTTCCTGTGCAGGAAAAACTAATTCATATGATCTTCTTGTCATGAACTACAAAAAAACTTATTTTAACTCAGGTAATAACGTATACAGCAGTAATCCTGCTGTCATTTTCGGCGACAGTTATGTAAGGTTTGTATCAAGCGCATCTCAATGGGGCAGGGATACTTCCCCCAACGGCGTACTTTCAAATTATCCACTGCTCGTCCATGGTGGAAACATAACTTTTGGAGGCGATGATGACCCTAAAAAAGGAAGCAAAGGTTCAAGGTCTTTCGTAGCCAATAAAGGAAATACTGTTTATATTGGAGTTGTTCATAATGCAACCGTTGCCGAATCAGCACGGGTAATGAAAGCCTTAGCAATGGAAAATGCACTTAACCTTGATAACGGTGGCTCAACTGCCTTGTGGAGTGGCGGATACAAAGTAGGACCAGGACGAAATTTACCGAATGTAATATTATTCGTGAGAAAATGAAAGTAATTTTTACAAAACACGCTGGAGAAAAATTAAGAAGAAGTGATATTAAGAAATTTAAAATTAGCAAAAGAAAAATAAATCAAATTCTAAAGGATCCAAGGTCCAAGTCTAAAACAAAATATGGAAATTTCGCCGCTCTTGAGGAACTCGATCTAAATCACGACATTCGAATCATCTATGATATAATGGATTTCGGAACCAAGGTAATTACATTCCACATAGCTAGAAAGGGGCGA
>CAYREZ010000022.1:2618-9077 GCA_964423565.1 uncultured Gammaproteobacteria bacterium
CGATATAAATGAAATTAAAATACTACAAAGAAGACGACATATTAGTAATGCAGTTTTCAAACAAAGCAGTTGACGATTCTTTCGAAGTCGAAAGTGCTATTTTGGAAGTAGATAAAAATAACGCTCCCGTATCTCTTGAAATTTTAAAAGCTTCTAAATTTTTCAATATTGCTTCAAAGAAACTACCCAAAGAAGTAAAAGAGAAATTTTTTACAGCTGCCTAATAACAAAATTCGGCCCCGGCAGAAATTTACCAAACGTTATCTTGTTTGTAATGAAGTAAAAAAGAGAAAAGTATCAGGTGCGAAACTACTTTCCTCGTCGGGTGGGTTAACATTGTTACCCGCTACCAACCTACAATTCATTCCTTCACTTTCGAGCGCATGTGGCCTATTTTTCAGGATGCAGACAGGATAATCGGTTATAATTCGCTCGGTTTTGATGTCCCTGTTTTACGTCCGTACCTAAACTTTCCGTTCGCAAAACTCCCTCACCTTGACATTATGTATAAAGTGAAGGATGTTTTCGGGCGAAGAATTCCAATGGATGCTATTGCCAAAGAAACTCTCGATCGAGAAAAAACAGATATTGGATTAAATGCTGTTTTTTACTGGCAGAAGGGAGATAAAAGTTCGCTCGAGAAATTACAAAAATATTGTGAAGCAGATGTTTTGATTACCAGAGATATATACGATTTTGTACTCAAAAACAACCACCTACTTTTTAAAGATAAATGGAATACTCTCCGAAAGGTCGAACTGGACTTTTCTTACCCTAAAGAAACCCTTGAAAAACAAGAAGGATTGTTTTAACACTATATACACCTTGCAGGGTTGATCCTTCAAAGGTAACTATAAGAAAAACTTTGAAACTTCCACTACGGGAAAATTATTACAGCATTGTATAATAGTGACATTGTGGCTGAACAAACTGAAAACCAGTCTGCAGAAAGTCAAAGAAAACCCGAGCGGCCTAAAGGTAAAGGTTTTTTGCAGCCGGTTATTACCCGAACACTTTTAGGGAAATCTGATCTTTCAATCATAAACAATCCTGAATATCAAACGGTACTCCCGGAAATCGGAGAGTTATATGGACAAACTTGGAGATGGCATGGAACCGGAAGATTCCATCATCATGAGGATCAGGTAAGGGATGTGTTGAAAGAAATAATTGAAAAAGATGGCCTAATTCAACATGAAGATCCATTGGATTATACGCGGGGAGTTATGCAGTCTGTGTCCACCTCTCCATCCAGAATATATTCATCATTGTATGCGCAGCTTCATTATGAAAAAGGTAAAAGATTAAGAAACACATTTCAAACAACTGCAGGTTGGCTTTATTACACCGGATCAATAGCGATCCAAGCGGCCCTTCACGATAGACGTCTATTTAACAAAAGATTCCGAGAAGAACACAACTTAGACAAGAAAGGAACCTCATACTTCCACGAAAAATATGCTAAATTCCCCGTTACAGGTCTAGACATGAGATTTGGAGGAGTTTCAGATATTCCAGGAAACTATCCAATGTTAATTGGAATTAAAGAAGGGGCATTTCAAGAGTCCAATATTGCACAGGTATTAAGAACACATGAATCTAGATCAGAAACTCCAATACCTATTTCAAGTTTCACACACATCGAGGTTCCTGATCAAAACGTTGAAGAGGTGCGAGATTTACTAAATCAAGCAGTTAAAGAACATGTACCAGTAATTGCACTTGAATGGGGAGAGGAGTTTTGTAAATCTCTCCCTGTTTCTTTCCTTAAAGACGGCGTACCACTAAAACCTTAAACAAAATATTGCTTCGGTTTTACAACGAGGAATCTTTAAAAGACCGTCGGAAAATTTACCCAAAGGTAAAAGCATAAAGTTCGAGATTTGAATCAAGAAATTCAAGTTTTAGTACATGCTGTCCAGGTTTATCGAGTTTTACAAGTTTGTAAAGTCTGTCCACTTCGACGGTCACAACTCCGTCTTTAACATCGTCTCCGGCGTTATTACCTGTAAGTAATTTGTCATCTAAGAAAACTCTTACCTTACTTGCTTTACCCTCTGAAGTTTTGTCGGAGGCAGGTCTCATAACCAAGAACACGTCTTTTGACTCAAACGCCAAAACTAAAGTTGAATCTTTAAATGGCATTGACCTTTCTTCTTCTATCTGCCAATCCCCTGATAGTGCAAAGTGGTTGATGATTAAATCTTCAGGTAAGTCGTATGTCTTTTTCTCATCCCTGGCTAATTCATTCGGGGTTGCAAAATAGCCCATTCTTGCATAACCAAGATACAGTTCAGGCGTCCTTGTAGTAATTTGGTACTTTGGATTATTAACTTCCTCTTTAATCTCAACTCCCGTTTCCAATAAAAGAGCTTGAATAACTTCCTCCGTTTCGTCGTACTCACCTTCACCGAAATGGGTGTAGCGAATTTTCCCGTTTTTATCGACAATATACTTAGCCGGCCAATAATGATTGTCATAAGCCCGCCAGGTTGCAAAATCGTTATCTTGCATTACCGGATATTTAATTCCGAAATCCGTAAGAGCTTTTTTGACATTTTCAGGGGATTTTTCAAATTCAAATTCAGGAGTATGCACTCCGATTATTACAAGCCCCTCCTTAGCGTACTTCTCGTGCCAATCTCTGAGATAAGGAAGTGTACGAATGCAATTAATGCATGTGTAGGTCCAAAAATCAACCAAAACCACTTTCCCCCGAAGTGATTTAATAGTAAGCGGAGGCGAACCAAACCATTCTCCTCCCGGAATTAACTCGGGTGCATTAACCCCATCATCTAAAAGCTCGAACGCAGGTTTACCCATACCCTGCCTGCCGGCAGGCAGGTCTTCATCAGTTATACCATCCCCTCTTAAATTTTTCAGCTCGTCTTTTATAAAAGAATTGCTTTCAAAATTTGTTAAGCCTACCCCGTAATTTGGAAATTTATCCAAGATATAAGTCTGGAATTTTCTGTCAAAGTTAAAAAATATCGCTAAGGCAACCAAAATCATCAACACTCCAAACGCTTTCTGCAAATTTAGCGTATTACGAGTGAGCCATGGAACTTTATTTAGTAAATTCCTACCCCCATACACTATTGCAAGCATCGGAATTGCGGTTCCAAGCGAATAAGAGAATGTAATCAATGCAGCTTGACCGGAAACGCTTCCTGTTATTGCGAGAGAGATAATCGAAGCCAAAATCGGTCCCACACATGGCGTCCAGATAAGTCCAATACTTGCACCAATTAAAAGTCCTCCGGAAAAACCGGAATTCTGATTCAGTTTTGGGCTAAACCGTGAGAAAGTCGTAAATAATCGCTCTAAAAGTGCTTGAAAATTTGGGAGTAATAATCCTATCCCGAAAAGGGCAATTACTATTATCGAAAAACTGCGAAGAAAATCGGCTGGAATTCCTAATGATTTAACTATTAGGCTCAAGAAAAGTGTAAAAAAAGTGAAGCTAATAATGAAACCTGCTACAACTCCCAATGGCCTTTTCTTGCCGCCAGTTAAAGAGCTCGACAATACAACAGGCAAAATCGGCAGAATACAAGGAGAAAGAATTGTAACCAAACCCCCCAAAAATGCAAACACTAAAAGTAAAACCATAATTATTGAATATTATCCAGAAGCTCGCTAATCTGCCCACCGTTCCACTTGGTTACTTCGTTTCCCTCTGCGTCAATTTGAACAAATGTATGTTGATATGTGATGCCATATTGGGTTGCTAGTTGTTCTTCGTCAGAATCAGTATCGGAATCATTGTAATTTACTCGAATTACTACAACATCTTCAGGAATTTTAGTTGCATTTGATTTAAAGTTGGCGTCAGCTGGCCTACAAGTCGGACACCAGTTGGCGTAGAAATATAAAACTCTTTTTTTATCTGTATACATTTCAAGAGTCCCTGACTTAAATTCGACATACCTACCATCTGTAAGGGTATCTGAACTATCTTCCCCTACCGATTTACCTTGCTGATTTGTCGGACTATCCTGAATTAAGGGGCCATCGAAGATTGATTTTCCCCCAAGTAATAAAAACCCGATCAAAGCCAAAATGCCAACTATGATAATTCCATAAACAACTGCATTTCCTTTTTGCCTCATAGACAAAATGATATCATGTTATTGTGAAGAAAATCACGTTAATCTTAATATTTTCGGCAGTAATAGTACTACTCGTAGCATTTTTCATACGCCAAAATATCAGAAAACCCGTTGAAATAGCCATAGTATCCAAAACTACCACTCAAGATGCAAAAGTTGACGAACCATCAGAAGTCAAGGAAATTAAAGCAGCTTTTATGATTTTTACGAATGGAACCAAAAGAGATTTTTCGGCTCTGATGTATCACAACCTATCACCTGATGTGTATATCTCTGCCCAAAATCCCAATATTATTACAGCCACAAAAGAGAGAATTACTTGGCAGGAGTTTTTCGATACACTTCCTTTTGAATTAAAAAAAGAGTGTTTGACGACGGGGACAAAACAAACTTTTTGCACAGGGAAGTCTGGAGTACTGAAATTTTATCTTAACGGGGGGCGCGATGATGATCTTTTGGTTAGAACTATAAACGATGGTGATAAAGCGTTAGTAACATTTGGTCCTGAAGAAGAACCCAATTTGGAATTTCAACTTTCCCAAATCCCCGATCCGGTCTGAATAACAAAATTGCAGATATTTTGAGGTTTTATTCAACAATAATTGTTCCGCTCATACCGGGAACCTCGCTACAGTGATATGTAAATACTCCTTTATCAACGAATGAAACACTGCTGTCCCCACCCTTTCCCAAAAGTACGGTCTTAAAACTATCATCATCAGCAACTACTTGATGAGCATTATCGTCATAGTTGGTCCAAAATACCTCACCGCCAACTTTTATTCGTATAACCGCCGGTGAAAATTCATTGTTTAATATCGATATCTTATTTGTATATGCAGCTTTTTCTACTATCTCTTTTACCTCATCGCTCATCGTTGCATCTTGTAAATTTCCGACAGAATTTGAACTCTGGGTATTGCTTATAGCGTCCGCCCCGCTATTTTGGTCTGCGTTTTCGTTTTGAGTATTTGAAGACTTTTGACCCATAAGCATTTTCACAAGAACATATCCTCCGCTTAAGATCATTACCAGAAGAATGACAACTATAACACCCTTTCGCATATACTTATTCATTATACATTTTTCAATCTTGTTATTTCCATACAAGAAAAGTTCAAGTTATGTATAATCGAATGTGTACACACTATGATGACTTTCCATAAACTAATTATAGGCAATTGCATGAGTATGCATGAGATACCATCTCAGAGTGTGCATTTAATGGTTACTTCCCCGCCCTACTTCAATGCGCCATTTGACTATAAAGGCTTGTTTAAAAGTTACAGTCAATACTTGGGTGTGCTTCGTAATGTCGCTAAGGAAATTTACCGAGTACTAGAGGATGGTAGAATAGCTACTTTAAACATTGATGATATGTTAATAGACGGCGAGAAATTTCCTATCGTTGCCGACGCTACAAAAATTTTTCAAGAAGCTGGTTTTAGGTACAGAGACAGAATTATTTGGAAAAAGCCGGATGGATACTTAAGAATAAGTCGTCGGAGCGGAGTAACCTTATAATAAATTATGAATACTAGCTTAATATTTTGTAAAAACCAAATAGATCAAATGCTTCTTCGTTCTCAAACTAAAATAATTTTTCCATTGATAACACTGGGGTTATTAAAATCTTATTCAGCGAACAAAAAGGATCTCTTCAGCGACAATGAGATTAAAAATTTATACCAAGAAACAGTAATAGATATGAAGAAATTTCTCGGTCACGATCTGCATATTGGCGGAAAATATTATGACGCATATCCATCACGTAATTTACCAAAATATTCGGTTCTTAAAGTATTAGGTAATAAGCAATATCAACTTTTAGATGAATTTAAGGATTCTGCAAATGAGTTGACGATTTGGATACCCGCTAAAATCAAAGACTTTATTTCTGAAAAAATGACTAACATTCCTGAACTCGGTAGTAGAAACTTTAGAATGAAAACTTCTGAAAGCCAAAGTAAGTTTATTGAAATAATTCGTAATAATATCGATAGAAATCCTGTCAATTTTGAAATCTTCAGCTTTGCGATTATCAAAGTACATTTAGAAAAATTTGCCTGTAAAATATACAGAGATACAAGAACGTCTGCCCATGATGCGGGTGTTGATATATCAACAAATTTTGGTGTCGTATATCAAATTAAAAAGTTAAGAATTGTAAATAAAAAAACAGCCGAAAGCATTTATGAGGAGCTAAGATCAAATTTTGACAAGGAAAGATTAGAGGATGGAAAAGTTGTTTTAGTAATAGATGACGTCTCTGAAACCATTAAAAATTATCTAATAGATATAAAAGTACAATATATTAACAAAAAGGACCTTATATGCCTTGCAGAAC
>CAYREZ010000022.1:9087-12732 GCA_964423565.1 uncultured Gammaproteobacteria bacterium
CGGAGTCGAGGATCGGGAAAAAGTTCTAAGAATTATTTATGAAGAATTTAGACGCGAATATGCAAGTGTTATATGAAAACTATAGTCATAGGTAATAATTACAAATTTTATATCGTTTCAGATGGAATAAAATTTTATATTGAAGCCCTACAACTGACTACTTCAAGATATTCATATATTAATAACCTCAATGCTATATTGTCGGAGTTCGATATTGGTATCGACGATAAAAAAGTTTCCGACTCTCAATGGCTTGTATCCCTAAGACAAAGCTATATGTTTTTCGAAAAAGCTTCGAGAATCTTATCAAATAAAAATAGTCGCAATCATATTGAGAAAATGTTAGATGAAGACAGGAAATGTGGGGAGTGGGAAAATTTACGCAAAAAATAATATTATAAAAATTAAAGCAGGAATCGAAAGTAAACAACTTTATTTTACGAATAAGCTAAAAAATTAAGAAAATATATATGCACAACGAAGTAATTTTCGATGTCGAAACAAAAAAACTTTTCAGTGATATAGAGGGGTTTGACCCGGGAGATTTAGGTATCTCAATAATCTCAATTTATGAGCGTAGGGTTGATTCCGATCAAAATGAGGTGCAAGGCAAGATGTTTAGCTTTTGGGAACACGAAATAGAAAAAATATGGACTCTTTTTCAAGAAGCGGACAGGATCATCGGATTTAATACAATCGGATTTGACGTCCCGGCACTTAAACCGTATGCAAAATTTCCACTAAACAAGCTTCCCCATTTTGATATCATGGCTAAATTAAAAGATGCCTTCGGAAAAAGAATACCTTTGGACGCAATCGCAAAAGAAACTCTTGACAGGGAAAAAACTGACGACGGATTAAATGCCGTTTATTACTGGCAGAAGGGTGATAGGGATAGTCTGGAAAAACTGAAAAAGTATTGCGAAGCAGATGTCTTAATTACAAAAGAAATTTACGAATTCGTCGTAAAAAACGGATATCTTCTGTTTAAAGACAAATGGAATACTCTTCAAAAAGTCGAACTTGATTTCTCATATCCTGCAACTCCGGATAACCAAGTTAAACTCTTTTGAGTGAACTTTTTGTAGATATATGGTATTATTCAAGTAGTTCTGTACAAATTGTATTCTTCTTGTTATCAAATCCCCCATAAACGGATTTGTCAAAAGAAGTTAAGTACAGAAGTTATATGGTAAGGAGGTGATTATTAAATGGCAACTAAACTGTTTGTTGGGGGACTTGCATGGGCTACAACTGATGATTCGCTAAAGAACTTTTTTTCTGCGGCTGGTAATGTTGTATCCGCAAAAGTTATAACCGATAAATATTCTGGAAAATCAAAAGGTTTTGGTTTTGTCGAGATGGAAACCGAAAAAGAAGCTGAAGAAGCTAAGAAGTTAAACGGTAAAGACCTCGATGGTAGAGCTATTACCGTCAACGACGCACGACCACAAGAACCAAGAGACGATAGAGATAGGCATTAAGATTGGATTAAACTCCACTCCTCGCTTTCTTTATATCCTCATCACTTAACCCGAAGTGATGTGCAATTTCGTGGATTACGGTATTTCGAATATTTTCTTTAATTTCATCAGGAGAGTTTGAAATCATTAAAATCGCATTTTTAAATATTGAAATGCGGTCAGGTAGTGTTTCACCAATTCCATATCTGCCTCTTCGTGTCCGAGGAATTCCTTCATATAACCCTAGAAGAAGCCCACCTTCACCGCGTTTCCTTAAGATATTAATTTGTCCATGCGTAGGCAATTCTTCAACAAATATAATAACATTCTCAACCAAATCTGCAAATTCTTTCGGCAAGCTTTCAATAACTTCTTTAATGTACTTCTCGAACTCCTCATCATGCATATCAAGCATTATATTCTTAAATAAAATTATTTAGTACAAGCGGGTTTTTTTGAATTTGTAACTTGGATTACAGATTATTTTACGTTCTTGGATTTAAATACTCTTAAGAGAAAAGGAGGTTTAAATATGGTAAGAGGGATAGAAAGCATAAATTTGAATAGCGCCAATACGAAAAAATTGGCAGATTTTTACATTAAACAAGTTGGTTTGAAGTTAACAGATGAGTTTTATATGGGTGAAGACGAGGCGGTAGGGTACTATTTTGAGTTTGCGACCGGATCGACATCCTTAATGATTGTCCCCCACTCAAAAGTGACTGGTAAAAATAAAAACCCCGAAAGAATATTTTTCAATCTGGAAGTTGATGATATTAAAAAAGAGGTTGCCAAGTTAAAAAAAGCAAAGGTTAAAGTTATTGCGGACACTTATCACATCGAGTCGTACGGCTGGGTTGCAACATTTGAAGACGTTGACGGTAATTATTTTCAACTGGTTCAGGTAAGAGAAAATTAAGTCTTTTTAAGCATTCCTTGACGGGGAATCCAAGGATATTTTCTGTTTGGAGCTGTCCGTTCTTCCTCGGATTCATCTATCTCGACATATTTTCCATCCGGACATCTGTTATTCCTATTCAGATCGTGTATTATTAATACTCTGGTTGGTAACACTCCATCATTAGCAATTCTTAATCTTCTTATTCCTTTCTCATAAGGATATTCAACTCGATCTGTCATAATGATGGGTATTTTATATACAACTGACCGCAAAATCTACTATTTATTCTTTCTCTTCCGATATTTCCTAATCAAAGCAATTTGCGTCAAATCAATCGCCGCAAATGTTAGACCAATAACACCTCCGACTCCTACTGCAACAGCTAAAGTAACCCAATTAAACTTCTCATAATAATTTAATATCTTTTCCTTTCTGTCCCTCGCACCCATGCTGGCACGTGACATTCTTTCTTTCATTCATATATTTTACCCTACCAGCGCCTCATTTTTCTTTTATTACACCTATGGATATCTTGCGGGAGAGGAAATTCTTGTCTTTGCTCTATCAAGGGACCGATAATCTGCCTCTTTTGAGCATTAAATATTTCACCAAACCTCAATTTCCCGGACGGTTTCACCTCAATACTGCGCTCTCTTGAGAACTGGATTAATTGTTCCTTTTCCAAACTCAACACTACTCTAGCATCTTAGCTTCCGCAAGTGTGTTTTTGCCATTACCGCAAGGGGGTATTTTTTAGTAAGATATTTATTTGGCTACTCCCCTGATTAGGCTTCCTGTATGGTAAAATAGCGATGAATTACTTTGTCTGGTCCTCTGTGCCGTAAGGCAAGAGGAGTAAAACGACGACACGGTAAGATTCTGCGACAGCAGAATAAGGGGGTATCAAGATAGAATAAGTTTGGAAATAATAAAGAATTTACTTTGCCCGGTCGGCTAACGGTAGGCCAGGTGGCTCTGAACCATCTAATCCACGTTCGAATCGTGGCTGGGCAGCCAAGACGGGCACCCATGTAACGGTGCCCTCAACATTCACACCCTCAAAACCGCTAAGCTTTCTGGATATTGAAGCTGGGGTGAGAACTTTAGATTTCCCTAGTCAACACGGAATGTAGGAACCGTAGCTTCAGTCTTTGGGGAGTTTTTCTATTTCTTCTATGGAAGAACCGATGAATTTATTCTTTATATACATCTGTCTTCCTAAGGCCAGTACTAAATCTCTTTTTTCTTGTATTGTTCCGTTAGTTAGAATGTATCTGGCAA
>CAYREZ010000023.1:0-3697 GCA_964423565.1 uncultured Gammaproteobacteria bacterium
TAGTGTCGCATATCTAGTTACCTTGTACGTTTTTAAAAGTGATAGAATTTATTTGATGATTAAAAAGTTAAAAAAGAAAAAATTTCAGGGGCCGAAAATTACACTCGATAGATTAGGGCAAATTTTCTTCACTTTAAGGGAAGTAATAAAGCTTGCCTATCAGGTGAAACCGGGTCTAATTGTTGTTGTAATTCTGTTAAATGCACTTTGGGGTTTTTTAGCCGTACCGGGATTTTATTTGGAGAAACTAATTATAGATAAACTCGTACTTGCAACCGGAAATATAAATTGGGAACCTATTTTTTATCAATTAATATTGTTAGTTGGGCTGGCGTTATTCCTGTCAGTTATAAGAATTTTTTTGGGTAATCTAAATGGCTTTTTAAGGCGGACGCTTTCAAGATATTTTAACTCGGGACTTGAGGTTATGATGGGAAAGAAGATTTCCACCTTGGGTTTGGCAGTTTTGGAAAATCCGGAGTTTAGAGACAGGTTTAACAAGGTTGAGCGTGAATCGGGACAACGAGCTTGGGGACTGATGATGACCTTGTCCGATATTCCGAACTATTTTGTCGGTTTTATTTCTGCAGTAGGAATATTAATCCTTCTTCACCCACTGGTTTCACTGGGAGTAATATTGGTTTCTATCCCCCGCTTTTTAATAAATTCGAGATATATCAAAAAAGAATATCAACTAGACTCCGAGTTGTCCGAAAAGTACAGAATTTGGGGCTGGCTTAGTTATTTCTTAATTAGGTCCCACAATTTCATGGAGATGAAGATACTTAATCTCTCCGACTATTTATCCCAGAAAATGTATAAAATTTCGACCGACGTAATAGGAAGACGTGTTGAACTTAATAAAAAGCGGGAAATATCGAGTTTTATTTCATTCTTGCCGCTTTCATTGTATGAATTATTGGTATCGGTGTATTTAGTTTTGTCCGTAATAATGAGGAAAATAACAATAGGGTCTTTTCAGTTGTTTTTAAGATCTCTAAGATCAGCCGAAGAAAATTTAGGGGGACTGGTGAATTCACTTCTGGATATTTATGAAAATTATATATACGTTTCCGATCTTGTCTGGTTTCTCAATTTAGATAGTGAAACAAAGAAAAATGACTTGAAGAGTTTATCAGTAAATAAATTCGGAATTCGCTTCAAAAATGTCTGGTTCAAATACCCAAGAAGTAAAAAATGGATTCTTGAAAATATTGATTTCGTAATAAAGCCGGGTGAAAAAATCGCGTTAGTAGGAGAAAACGGTGCCGGTAAATCTACACTGATTAAACTCTTGGCAAAGTTTTACACGGTACCCCGGGGTGATATTTTCATTAATTCTTTCAACCTTAAGGAAATAGATGTTAATGAATGGAGATCGAAATTAGCAGTACTTTTTCAACAATTTGAAACTTATCCATTTTCTTCAAGAGAGACGATAGGATACGGAGATATAGAGAGAATTGATGATATGGATAGTATTACCGATTCGGCTAAACGCACAGGGATTCATGAGTTTATCGAGGAACTTCCATTAAAATACGAAAATCCGCTTTCACCCGAGTTTGAAAAAGGAGTATATCCTTCTATCGGGCAATGGCAGAGATTTGGAATTGCGAGGGTATTATTTAGAAAAGACGCGGAATTATTAATATTGGACGAACCGACCAGCAATGTTGACCCCGAAGCGGAAGAAAAGATTTTTCAAGAGTTGATCAATCTCGCAATAGATAAAGTTCTGATTTTTGTCACACAGCGGTTTTCCACGGTAAGAATTGCGGATAGGATTATTGTCATGCATGAAGGCCGAGTTGTTGAAATGGGGACGCATGGAGAGCTTATGAGGCTTAAAGGTAAATATGAACGACTTTTTAATTTACAGGCAAAGGCGTATTTAGTTAATAGTGACAAGTAACAGGTAACACGTAATAAGTGAATAAGATATTACAAAATTATGGGAAAAATAGATTTTTTAACCGGTAGCTGGACAGTTGATGAAGTTGAATCGAAGGTAAGCGGAAAGATAACGGTTATTAAAAGTTTTGCGTTCGGTACCTATTTATCAGCGGGCCATTTAACGCAGTCGGGAGGGGTTGTATATGATGTATGGCGCAGTACGCTTAAAAAGGTAAAAGGTAAAAGGCAAGAGATAAAAGATTGTCTGATTTTAGGATTGGGGGGTGGGAGTGCAGCGAAATTAGTAAGAAAATTCTGGACTGAAGCAAAAATTATCGGAGTAGATTTGGATCCGGTGATGATTGACTTAGGAAAAAAATATTTAGGATTAGATAAACTTGGTGTAGATATAAAGATTGGAGATGCGGTTGACTTTGTTAAGAAATCCCAGATCCAAAATCCCGAATCCAAATTAAAATACGATTTAATTTTAGTAGATTTATACGTTGGGGATGAGTTTCCGGAGAAATTTGAAACCGAAGTTTTTCTTAAACTTATACTTAAACTTTTAACTGATGGCGGTATAGTTGTTTTTAACAGGCTTTATTATGGAGAAAAAAGAAGCCAAGCTATGAGGTTTTTGAAAACTTTGGAGAAAGTGTATAAAAAAGTTGACGTTGTCTATCCCGAGGCTAACATCATGTTTGTCTGCGAGAAATAGTTGTGTTATAATCCCCATATGGCAGACCAAGAAAATGAAATAAGAGCAAAAATAGTTATAATCGCAGGGCGTCCAGGCAGTGTTGTCCCTGAAGAACTATCTCTTGTTGTTACAGATATAACACCTGTTACAAAAAAAGACGACTCCTTGAAAAGACTAGTAACGGGGCAAGAGGGAGTAGTGACTGCTGAGTACTCAATTGCCGAGTTTCCTGAAGCATACCGCCGCGTAAGCAGCCCAGTAAGTGGAGCTCCAATAGGAAGAAAGTAAAGCTAATAGATGGAAACACTTCATTATAGAAGTCATAAAGTTTTTAGTATTAATAATCGGTAGCTTCTGCTAAAATTAATCCGTCTCTAAGTGGAGTTTGCTTATATGCTAAACATTTTTTCAAAATTGCTTGATCTGAATGCAAGGGAAGTTGATCGATTGAGAAAGGTTGTGGGTGATATAAATTCTTTTGAGGAAGACTATAGAAAACTAAAAGACAAAGAGTTTAGTAGTAGAACTGAGGAATTTAGAGAAGCTTTAAAGAAAGGTACAACTCCGGAAGATATTTTGCCTGAAGCTTTTGCGCTAGCCCGTGAAGCTTCCTGGCGAGCGATCGGACTTCGGCATTACGACGTACAACTAATGGCGGCTGTTGCCTTATTCGAAGGAAAAGTAGCTGAACAAAAGACAGGTGAGGGTAAAACACTTTCTGCTGTTCCTGCTTTATATCTTCGCGCGTTAGCCGGCGGTAGCGCACATCTTGTTACGGTAAATGATTATCTTGCCCGGCGTGATGCAGGTTGGAACGCGCCCATTTTTGATTTTTTGGGGTTATCTGTCGGATCTATAGTTCAGGAGATGAAATCGTATGTTTATGACCCGGATTTTAATGACCAAAGTCATGGTGATGAAAGATTGGCGCATCTTAAACCGTCTGAGAGAAAAGAAGCGTATGCATGTGACATTACATACGGAACAAATAACGAGTTCGGTTTTGATTACCTCAGAGATAATATGGTACAGAGTGTTACCGAGATGTCCCAGCGCGGGCATTATTTCGCGATAGTTGATGAGGTCGACTCAATATTG
>CAYREZ010000023.1:3707-6706 GCA_964423565.1 uncultured Gammaproteobacteria bacterium
AATATTGATTGATGAGGCACGTACGCCGCTTATTATTTCCGCTCCCGATACTGAACCTACCGATAAATATTACAAATCCGCCCAGTTTATTGATAAATTGAACCCGGATACGGATTTTACGATTGATGAAAAAGTCAAAAGCGCAACATTAACCGAGCATGGAATTACACGAATCGAGAAGATTTTGGGTGTTGATAATCTGTACGAGCACGATTGGGAGACAATACATCACATAGAAAATGCGCTCAGGGCAAGAACTCTGTATTTAAAAGATAGGGATTATGTCGTAAAAGATAACCAAGTAACAATAGTCGACGAATTTACAGGAAGGCTTATGTTCGGAAGACGTTGGAGCGATGGGCTCCATCAGTCTGTTGAAGCAAAAGAAGGCGTTACGATTCAGCAGGAAAGTAAAACCCTCGCGACAATTTCTTTCCAGAATTACTTCAGGATGTATGAACACCTCTCAGGTATGACCGGAACTGCAGCGACAGAGGCGGAGGAATTTAAAAAGATATATAACCTTGAAGTAGTGGTTGTTCCGACTCATAAGCCAATGGTAAGGAAAGACCAATCGGATCTGATATATAAAACAACACGCGCAAAATACGGTGCGGTTGTTGCAGATATTGAAGACAAAAGAAAAAATGGCCAGCCGGTTTTGGTTGGAACTACCTCGATTGAGAAAAATGAAATTATAAGTCAGCTTCTGAAACATAAGAAGGTTACCCATAGCGTACTTAATGCAAAAAATCACGAAAAAGAAGCAGTGATTATTTCCAATGCGGGAAAGCCCGGCGCCGTAACTGTTGCCACTAATATGGCAGGGCGAGGAGTCGATATTGTCCTTGGAGGGACGCCTCCCGATATGCCGCCGGGCATGGATAGGAAGGAACATAAAGAAACTCCGGGCTATAAAAAATGGCAGGAAGAACATGAAAAAGTAATTAAGTCGGGGGGACTCCATGTTACAGGAACGGAACGGCATGAATCAAGACGAATTGATAACCAGCTAAGGGGTCGTTCAGGTCGCCAAGGAGATCCGGGGTCGACTCGGTTTTATTTATCACTTGAGGACGATTTAATGAGAATTTTCGGCGGTGAGCAAATATCCTCAGTGATGAGCAGGTTAAACCTGCCCGAAGACCAGCCAATCGAGAATAAACTTGTAACCCGGGCGATCGAGCAGGCACAAGTCAAGGTCGAGGGTTTTCATTTTGACGCCAGGAAGTCTTTGGTTGAGTATGACGATGTAATTAACCAACAGAGGGATATTGTTTATAAGTTAAGACTACGGGTTCTTGAATCGGAAAACCTCAAAGAAGAGATTATGGACAAGCTCGATCATCAGATCGATAAGTTAATTTTATATTCAACATCTGTTGACTCAAAAGATATAGACATCGAAAAAGTATTAGTAGGAATTTTGGATATTGTGCCTTTTGACGATGCATCAATAAAAAGTGTCAAGGCAGAGTTGAAAAAATATAAAGAAATTGAGGAGACTAAAAAGTTTCTGCTGAAAGTTGTTGATGATATTTATAGTACCAGGGAAAAGGATTTAGGAGTTGAGATGATGCGAAATATTGAAAAATTTGCTTATCTGGGATCAATTGACAGACATTGGATTGATCATATTGATCATTTAGACGGGCTTCGTTGAGTTTAAGAATGAAGCGTATGATTTGTTCGAGAGTTTATTGGACAGAATTGATGGGGAATTGGCGAGAAGAATTTTCAGGATTGGCGTTGCAAGGATGCCGACTCCTGAAGTTCCATTAGAGCGTGCGCGAACCAATGCTGATCAGCTGGATAAGACCGGACTTAGCGATACGGTTGTACCTGAGTTGGGTGCAGAAGAAGGAGCTCCCGCCTACGTCAAGACTTCGGCGGGCAAGCCCGCCTTTGCTGAAACTTCAGATGGGGAGACTAATGTTGGTAAAAGTTCAAAGTCTAAATCGGGAAATATTAGTCTTGCGGAGAGATTGAAAATGGCAAATCAGCTTTTAAACCAAAATCAGGGTTATACTTCGGGTGCAGCACAGAATATCTTAGGTGTTCAACCTGAAGAACAGCAGGTAAGAAAAACTAAAATTGGCCGCAACGATCCATGCCCCTGTGGGGCAATTAATCCTGAAACGGGTAAACCTCATAAATATAAAAAGTGCGGTTTGATAAATGCACCGTATCATAGAGGTTAGAAATATGCTGGCTTGTCCTTTCAACTTCTTTGGTTTATAACAGCATTCAAAAAAACCCCGCCCTTTTAAGGCGGGGATGAATTGAATACTGATATGTCGTCCTCCTTTAGAGGAAACCCCGCTCTTCAGAGCGGGAGGACGTCATTATCCTCAAGAAAGACCATAATTACGGCATATTTCTAAAATTTGATTAGATATACATACTCTTGTGTAAGTAATAATTATAATTACCGAAAGTCTAGTACCTCCTTTTGCTTTAAAATTGTTGTATTCAGTCCAATTTACTTCATACTCTGGGCTATAGCCATTTTTTCCATCCTTTTCCCAACGCTTGGCATAAATATCATTTCTGCCCTTGAAAAGTGACATAAACAATTGAATTTGATCAAAAGTAATTTTACCCATTCTGATAGGCTTGATTGTATCAAATCAAAGTTCAACTTGACACGATCGTCTCAAAATGAGACGATATTGACACATGAATGAGACGATATTAACAAACAGGCAAAAATCAGCCTTGAGTATAATTAGCCAGTCTGAGGGTGTTTCTCGCGAGAATGTCCAAAAAATTTTGGAAAAAGTGGAACCTGTTTCAAGACCTACATTAATTCGTGATTTAAATGTTCTGCTGGACAAAAAACTGATAAGAGTTGAAGGAAAAGCCTCAAGTACGAGATATTTTTCGATAGAAGACAATCCACTTTTGAGATACTTTGACTTGGAAACATATTTCAAATTGGATCCCGACCAAAGGGTTGGAACCAAAAAATTGTTTGATTTTGGTGTTTTGAAACACTT
>CAYREZ010000023.1:6716-12469 GCA_964423565.1 uncultured Gammaproteobacteria bacterium
CATTTTTTCTGAAATCGAACTAAAGGAGATTAAAAATATCAGTAGAAGTTTCTCAGCGAAAGTGTCAGATTTAAGTTTTGATATATATAAAAAAGAACTGGAAAGATTTGTAATTGAGTTGTCGTGGAAATCATCAAAGATTGAGGGCAATACGTATTCTTTACTAGAGACCGAAGAGTTAATAAAAAAAGGTATTTTAGCAGAAGGACATCCAAAAGATGAGGTAATAATGATTCTGAATCACAAAAAAGCTTTTGAGGAAATATTAAAAAACAAGGAGGATTTCAAGAAACTCTCAGTTTCAAAAATAAATCAATTGCACAGTATCATTGTTCAAAATCTAAATATAAATACCGGAATCAGAAATGAAGCGGTGGGAATTACTGGTACGGTTTATATACCACTTGATAATAAATTCCAAATTGAAGATGCCATAAAAGAGATGCTAAATTTAATAAATGACGATAAAAACCCACCTGAAAAGGCTTTCATTGCGTCTGTTATGATTCCTTACATTCAACCATATTCAGATGGAAATAAAAGAACAAGTAGAATGCTTGTAAATGCAATTTTACTTGCAGGTGACAACTATCCACTTTCTTATAGAAGCGTTGATGTAGATGAATATAAAAAGGCGTTAATTCTTTTTTATGAGCAGGGAAGTTTATTTCATGTTAAGAGAATTTTCTTGGAACAGGTAAATTTTGCCTATAAGAATTATTTCCAATAATAAATTTGCAAAGTAACCTATCTGGTCTACATTTCTTATGTCATCTCAAAAAATGTGTAGATCTTAATAAGTTGGAATAAATTGAAAAATAATATCTTAGTCTAAGTTTAAAAATAATTTTTTAGAAATTACATGATACAACGATTGGTTAACAAAATTAGTGTAATTAAATTTAACAAGAAATATTTACCCTTTTTTCTATTTGTTTCCGGTGTAATCGTATTTACTGGCGTTGCTATTAACCAACTTTATTTAGGTAAAAAATCTGAGGTGAATGAAGTAACTTCTAACCAGCAAGATACTACTAACAATGAAGAAATAGAAACTGGAGAAGTAGCTGGAGTGCAAGAAGAAACGGGAGTTGAAGTCAGCCCTACACCATTAATTTCAAAGAAACAAACTACACCGACAAATAAGCCAGAGGTTAAATCAGATAGTAACGGACAAAGTAGTAATAATTCAAATCAGAATTCAAATAGCAACAATACAACAACTATTGTGGTGGTTACTGCAACTTCGGTTCCAACAAACACTCCAACACCGACTAATACTCCTACCCCTATTCCTCCTACACCCACACCCGATAGTAGACCCTTCGAGGCAACTAAAACTGAAACTGCTCATGGTGATAATGTTTTGGTAACAATTACGGCTAATAAAAATTTAAGTAGTTGCACTTACTCAGCTTGCCATTGCGGAAGTAGTTGCCGTCTTACAGTATGTACCAACGGGGCACAAGGAAACATTAGTGGCAATGTCTGCACCTTCACTTATGGTAATCAGCAGTGGTTAGATTACTTGAGTGTGCAATCAATTTATGGAGAAACTAAGGATTTTTAATTTTATATTGACCTAAATAATTTTTGAGTGTATTAATAAACCAGAGATTAAAATGAAAATTAAAAAATATGTAATTACTGGACTGCTAATTCTCTTCCTTTCATTTTTTACTTTACCCGTATTGGCTGCTAGTTCGGATTTTCTTCCCCAAGCTACTGAATTTTATGATCGCTATTGTGCAAAGAGAAGAATTCCTAATACTTTGGCTATAAGTTGCTATCTTTTTGACAAAGTCCATGAAATGCAAGATGAAGTTACGAGCTTAGAAGAAAAGGTTTCAGAACTCGAAGAGAGGATTGAAGATTTAGAAAACTCACCTACACCAACCCCCACTCCGACTCCAACCCCAATCGAGCAAATTGTTTATGTCATTAGCGATAATACTTGGAAATTTTCCTTAACAGAAGAAAGCGGTTGGTTTAATGTGGGCTTTGACGATTCACTTTGGGCAAGTTCAGTAGCTCCTTCCGGTGGTCAATGTAGCCCAAGCGTTATCGGGCTTCTAATAAACGAGAATGGTGCGTTACCAATGTCTTACGAGGCTAGTCCTTGGTCAACAGGATACTTCAGAAAGACCTTTAATCTTGTAGGGAATCCCACATCGGGTTCAGTAAGGGTTGTATTAGATGACGACGGAGACTTATATGTTAACGGAAACCTTGCTCTTGCGGATCATGATGGACACGTTGCTGGTATTGGTCAAGTGGACATTAGCCCCTATCTCGTGTCAGGTGCAAATACAGTAGCTTTAAAAGTAATAGACTCGGCTGGTGGTTGTCAACACGCACAGGTTGAGCTAAAAGCCGAGCTAAATTAGTTGATAATAGGGGATCAATTTAATGGAAGATAAAGAATGGGTTAATAAAACTTTTTTTGGTGAAATTGTTGACTGTTATATGCTTGCCGATTTAGCGAAAATCGAGAAAAATTTCGATCCGAATAATGAATGTGGCAACTGTAACTTTCCACTTGCTCTCCAAATTTTCTCTTGCATGGATTTTATAGGCTGGTTGATTAGCAACCCAAAAAATAAGCCGGACGATACTTCTGGTAATATAATTGCATTTATATTTGAATTTTTTAGTGAGAAAAGTAAAAAGCAAGTTATGGAAGTTGACAAATTTATTAAGATATTCAGACATGGTTTAACACATGAGTACTTCGCAAAAAGTGCTGGAATTTCTAGGAAGGGCACAGAGCTTTTGAGTATAGATATTGTTAAAGAAGCTTTGGTATTAGACGCAGATGTGCTACTTGGTGAGTTTAGATCTTCTATAACAGAGCTAAGGAAAAAGGTTAATGAAGACACTGCTTTAGCAACTCAAATTAAGACTAGATACTTAGAAATGCGAAATAACAACTCTCTTGTTACACAGGGCATTATAAGTAGATCACAAGGAAATAATACAATTACAAGATCAACAAGTTTGAAATTGCCAATATATCCCTCAAACGCTTCAGTGGCACCTCCAGTTACTTTACCTCCTGAATTAATAAAATAATTGTTATAATAAGTTATGTAAGAAAAAGAAATAATGAGTTTATATGGTACCCTATTTGGTTGGCATCTCAAAAAATGTCACTACCCGCAGCTTCCTCCAAATTCTGTAATTTGACTTCGTACGTTTAAAATGTACAATTGAAGTTAACATAAATATCGTTAATGCGACAATTTTAAGAAATAATCTTTCCGATGTGATAAATGAAGTAAAAAAGAAAGACTATATTCTTATTGCCAAAAGAGGAAAAATTACTTCTGCGTTAGTGAGTGTAGAACTTTTTGAAGACTTATTGGCTTTAAAGGATAAAAAATATTTGAAAAGCATTAAAAAAGCTAGGGAAGAATACGAGAAGGGTGAAATCTTTACTCATGCGGAAGTCTTCGGCGAAATTTAATGTTGTTTAAAATCCTCTATACAAAATTAGCATATAAGGACATAAAAAAGCTAGATTCAGTTACAAAAAAGAGGTTAAAGAAAAGAATCGAAAAAAACCTTCCGACTCCATTATTTAATGCGAGAAAGCTAACAGACCCTAGAATTGGAACCTACAGGTGGCGTGTCGGGAATTATCAAGTAATTTTTGATATTGAGGGAAAGACTATCGTAGTACTTAGAGTAAGGCACAGAAAAGAAAGTTATAAGAGGTAAAGAAGATTTCAAATTAACCTCTGAATAGGTTATTTAAAAATTGCTGGAGAGATTTGAAGAAGTTTTCCAATACTTCGCCTAGAGTTGAAGGCGCTTCATCATTATCTCCTAAAACATCAGGAGTAGGTTCGGTAGTCGATGTTGGAGTTTCAGTTTGCGTAGGCGTTGAACTTGAGTCGGTATTTTCATTTACATTAATTTCTCCGGGACCTTCAAGTCTCCATTCTTTTCCGTTGATATTAACACTCGATGTACCTTCGCCTTCCTGACTAATATTGATATCGGTTTTAGTCTCCGTATTTGATTCTGATGTATAACTATTAACATTCCCGCCGGTTCCAAGTTCATTAACTACATTAACTTTAACGTTTGCATCTCCACTGCTACTATTTGCCCGTGCTTTGATGTCATTAGTAACATTAGCTTTTACACTTGAAGCATAAGTTAAAAATAAGAGGGTAGTAATTAAAACGGCAGCAAATTTCATTGTCTATCCATTATACGACAATTAATCAAGGTCTTTTTACCAGATGTTTTCTATGAAGATACGGAGCATGCAGTTAATTTACTCTTCTTGTCCTATCGGCGATTTTACTAAGCAAATTCGGAGTTATTTGTTCGATTGTTCCAATTATTGACTCTCTTATTTTCCAGAATTTTGCAAAATTGGATGAGTTATACTTATTCATTAAGTCTTTTAGATATTTTCTAAGGGTTGGATTTCCATAAGTTTCGTTTAAAAGTATGGAATTTATATCTTTTATATCACAACTTGGAAAATCTCCTTCAAACCTTTCTATCAAATGTCTTACTCTTTTTGCAGTACTTTCATCAGTTACCATAATTGCTACATTTTTCCACTCTCTTTGTTTAGATAATTCCCGGACCTGATTTACTTCAGTTTGAGTATCGTATGATTTTTCTTCTCTAATGATATTAACTGCGTTATTTTCAGGATTGATAATTGATCTGATATGATTTTCAAGTAGCTGGGCATTAGTTTCCGGTATCCAGCTTCTAGTTATTCTACTCATTGGAACAAGCGTGTCGCTATCACTCGCTTTGACCATGAGAATTGCTGCTATATCTTTTAATCTACTGTCAAAAAGAAGCTCTGTTATGCGCGTTCTTCTCGACAGTTCCCGCCCCGCAATTCTTTCCACAAAACCCTCACGATTTATTGGAGAGATAGTTTTTTGCGGAAAAGTGTAACCGGGAAAAATAAATATGGCATCGTATCTGTTTTTTCCCATGTATTCGGATTCATCCCGTTCCATTTAGGGTATTGTATCGCGTTACCTCAATGAAAATTGAAATTACGTTAAATTATTTGCATACGCCGGAGAATGGATCGAATAACGGTGAACTGCTCACTGGAAGATTGGGAGAGGGATTGGTTATGACGATTTCCGATTTCCTTGTCCATTTTCTTTGACAATCGATAAGCTCATCCTCGAACTCAGCCTTGCTTTGCATCCAGATGTCGATATGGGATTTTCCCTCATTTAAATTTTCACTGCAAGATTCACAATAATCCTCCATGACAATATATTTTTTTATATAGGGAAGATAATATATCGTTCCTACTTCTATATAGGCGGGATCCGAGGCAAAAGTAATAGGATCACTATAAGTTCCTATTCCTCCCGCTTGATTATGAAAAGCCCCACTCACTCGGTTTTTTGGGTAAGCGATTTTATCACCCGGAGGATCATTATCGGGGAAGCCATAGTAGGTTATATAGAAATTTTTTTTATTCATTCCTTTATATATGTCAGGTGTTGGAGTAGGAATCGGACTAGGAGTAGGAGTAAGAGTGGGCGTTGGGTTTGGTGTAATAGCATGTGCATTTCTTTCAGATGTAGTTGCTTGGTTATCTTTAATAACAGTTGATTTATTTACTATTTTTATATAAACGTATAATGTGATCACAATGAGTGCGATGGATATTAATGATACTTTTAATATGAATTTAGGCTGCATATTATATGAAACCGAATGAGTTTAGAAATCAGAACCATTATTATACCCTT
>CAYREZ010000024.1:0-12461 GCA_964423565.1 uncultured Gammaproteobacteria bacterium
CTTCAGGAATTCCTCCAATCTGAAACCTTTTCAAATAATCAGAGCTGTCTCCCGGACCGACAGCCTGACCACCTTGTTTAATCTCTTGATTTACCATGTTTTGATTCTCCTTTCCTTGATCATCCATTCTGTTTGTATTTTACCACCTTTCCTCAATTTGGAGAAGGCAACCATAAGCCGTATAACCTTTTGGGACATTGACCGTTTAAAAATATTTATCTAAAATACAAGTATGAAACAAAGAAGTTATACCTTAATTTTTAAGCCGGAGCCTGAGGGAGGATTTACAGTCATAGTTCCGACATTACCCGGATGTGTTACTTATGGAAAAAATTTGGAAGAAGCAAAAAAAATGTCATCGGACGCTATAAAAGGATATATCGCAAGTCTTAAAAAACATAAAGAGCCAATTCCATCAGACAATTCGGTTTTTTATACAACAATTAACGTTCAAGATACTGGTAAAGTCACTTATGCCTAAATTACCAAGTATTACTCCGCGTAGACTAATTAAAAAATTAGGAAAGCTTGGGTTTATTGAAGACCATACCTCAGGAAGTCATATCATTATGTATCATCCTCAAACAGGTAAACGCGCCGTTATTCCGTACCATCTGAGTGATATTCCAAAAGGAACTCTCCACTCAATACTTAAAGAGTCGGGGATCGGTGTTAATGAATTCGCTAAAAAATAACAAATATTTTCTCATCTTTCCTCAATTTGGAGAAAGAAATAATTCAGAAGAATTATTACCTTTTAAAAAGGTTGTCGGATAATTGAGATTGTTTGATTATACTTCTTAGTGTTCCTAAAGCCATATCTTTAGAATGAAACGGAACAGTTGCGTGAGCATTTGTTCTTGGATTAAAAAACTGTTTATGCGATCCTTTGGTAAAATTTAAAATAAATCTGTTTCTTAGAAGTATCTTCTCAACTTCTCGGGGTTTTAGGGGAACAAGCCTTGTCATTTTTCTCTTAGGTAGCAAATTTTACGATCTTAGGAACTAAGACTTCTGACTGGCTTACGTAATATTCTATCGTATCAGGACTGGGTATTTCACTTTTCGTTTTTATAAGACCTTCTATGTGACACTCAATTGCTTCTTGAACATTTCTTCGAGCAGAATCTACAGTCTTTCCAAAATCAGAAATTCCTAAAGTAGGCACGTAGGCAATATAGTGTTTACCTTCCCTCTTAATTATTACATCATCCTAAAACAAACGTATTCTGGACTTCGGCTTATTTAACATAACCTTTTTACCACCTTTCCTCAATTTGGAGAAGGATAATGGTTCGTAAAATACCTTTGTATGATATAATATTTTTTAATGAAAAAGGTAAAAACTACTACATATAACTTGCCTGTGATTATTGAAAGAGACGATGATGGTTTCTATGTTGCAGACTGTCCTGAACTTCCGGGATGTCATACCCAAGGAAGTACATTAGAAGGTGCGATTTCAAATATTAGGGACGCAATTAAACTCCACCTTAAAATTCTAAAGGAGGAAAAAGAGGAAATTCCGAATATGAAGGCTATTAGCTTAACCTCATTAGAAGTTTCTATATAATGTCAAGGCTGCCACAAATTAGGTCCCACGTCTTAGTCAGGGTCGTTAAAAAATTGAGGTTTAAACTTAGAGATCAAAGCGGTAGTCATGCAGTATTCACCCATCACGACGGAAGAAAAACAACAATACCAATTCATCCAAAAGACACCATCGGCATTGGTCTTCTAACAAAAATCGTTAAGAAGGATTTAAAAATAGGAACGGAGGATTTTATTAATCTCTTGAAATAATGTTAAGTGTATCTACTTCAAACTAATTAGAAAAGATTTGTTTCCTATTTTACCACCTTTCCTCAATTTGGAGAAAGAAAAAATTCAAAGATTAAACCTGTAAGCTTAAGGTCTTGCTAAGTCCTCTTCTCCAAAAACTTCTCAATATATTGGGCGTATTCGGAGATATCTTTCAGGTGAAATTTGAAATTATTATACGTTTCTTCCCTATTAACTTCAATGTATTCGTGTACTAATACATTTCGATAACCAGTTACTTTTACCATTGTTTTGACAAAAGCGCCCGGAATTATCTTTTCTTCAGCAAGACTGTAAAACACGTCAGAAATATTCTTGCCCGGCATTTCAAGGCCCAAAGAAGAAACAATGTGGTTTGCAATATCAATACACGCCTGGATGGCAACTTGCAAATGTCTTTCCGCTTCTGCGTTTAATCCTTCATCTTTTAAAAAGTCCTCTTTTTTTATGGCTTCAAATCTTTTGTCTAAAAGTGTTAATCTTCTTCTTATCTCCTTGGTTCTTGTTCTTATCCTAAACGTATCTAACATGAATCTCTCCTTTCTTGGTAATCTTTGACAATGAACTATAATATTCATCAAATAGGGGTTTAGAGTCAAAATATTTCCTCAGAATTTCTTCTTCAAAAAGTATTCGCTCCTTCTCGTTATTCGCAACAATCAATTGCCCCTCCACCAATACCCTATGAGCGAAACTTAAAGTACAGCTTCTCAGATCTTGTAATTCAACATCTATTCCAAGATCCTTGGATACATTAGCCTGATATCCAAAAGAATCAAATCCATTAAGCTTGTTCCTATAATCGCTATCAAATATTATTCCCAAATCAATATCGGAATTCGGTTTTGCAGTCTTTTTCGCATAAGAGCCATATAGGTATAATGCAATAACACTCTTGTTTTTTTTAAAATAACCTTTTATTTTTTTAAGTTTACTATTGTCTAGTTCCATATCGAAATTATATCACCTTTCCTCAATTGTGAAAAAGGGCGGGAGTTGAATCTTCAGCTTCACATAGTAAGCTAAAGTAAGGTAAAGGATACATGATAATAGTTAAAAGGAATCTCAACAATGCAGTTGTGGGGTATAAAAAACTAGTTCTCTACTCGAAATCAAAAGAGTTGGTGTTACTGATATATGAGCTAACAAAAAAATTTCCTAAAACTGAATTGTATTCTTTGGTACCACAAATGAGGCGGGCTGCAATATCAGTACTTGCAAACATTGTTGAGGGTTACGCCAAAGGATCTTCTAAGGAGTATGCAAGATTTCTAACCATATCAATTGGTTCAGTTACAGAACTTGAGGTCTACATAGATATCTCTTTCGAACTAGGTTATATTAATATTAAAGAGTCAAATGAAGCCAATAATATTATTTTTGAGCTTAAGAAATTGTTATATGGCTCGAGAAAAAAGGTGTTGTTAAAGATTCATTCCTAATTCTTTTACCTTTCACCTCTTGCCTTTTATCTTATATATGGAAGCTGAACATCCAATACCACAACAAATTTCTGCCTACCAGTTCCGGCTGGTAGGAGACATGACAATTAAGCAGTTCTTCCAAGTAGCTGCTGGGGCTTTAATTGCTCTTCTTATCTATTCGATGGCAATCCCTTATTACGTAAAATGGCCCTTAGTACTAATTTCTTTCCTCTCGGGTGTAGCTTTTGCTTTCTTTCCGCTTCAGGATAGACCTTTGGCAACGTGGATCTTACTTTTTATAAAAGCGATTTACTCCCCGACGGTTTATGTCTGGGAAAGAGGTTCTGACAAATATCAATATTTTAGGGCTGAAAAAGACGATGCCCAAGTGCCCCCGATAACTCCCCAGGAAACAAAAGTGTTGGAAATTTCAAAAGTTGACGTCAGCTCACCCGAACTTAAAAAGCTGGAGATAGCAGAACAGGAATTCATGGTTAAACTCGAGTCTCACTTAAATTCCGCAAAACCGATTGCCGCATCATTTGTCCAAGCCAAACCAATACCAACTCAAGCGCCACAAACTCAATTTGTACAAGGCGTTGCAGTTCCCCAAAAACAACAAGTGGCTGTGCCAACTTCAGGAACTGTTCAACCTACACCCCTCCAGCCGAGTCAACAAACTGGTATCGAATCTTTCGTCAGTCCGGTTTCGGCAAAAGCCGTGGGTGTGCAAGGCTCAGTTATTTTTGCTCCCGAAGCTGCACCCCCGCTACCTCCCAATATGCCAAATGTAATAGTAGGGCAGGTATTGGATAATGAAGGTAATATTATTGCTAGCGCTATACTTGAAATTCAGGATTCGGGTGGCCGACCCGTCCGCGCTTTGAAAAGCAACAAACTCGGCCACTTTACAATCGTAACTCCACTTGCTAACGGAAAATACGGAATCTTGACCGAAAAGGAAGGTTTTGATTTTGAAACTTTGACTTTTGAGGCAAAAGGAGAAATTATTCCGCCCATTTTACTTAGACCGAAAAAGCTTGAAGTATTAAATAATATTAATCAGTTATAAGTATGGCAATACCACTACTTAGTACGCCGGACAAAGCTTTGGTTGCAACAACCCAAGCTTTAATCCCTGTTGCTGATATTTCTGACGGTATTGTTGTATACAAAAACGGGGGAGCTGCACTTATTATGGAATCAACATCGCTTAATTTCGGACTTTTGAGCGAACTTGAACAGCAAGCTGTAATCGCAAGCTACGCCGGGCTGTTAAACTCTTTTAATTTTCCAGTTCAGATCATGGTTCGCTCGCAAAAAAAGGATATCTCAATTTATATGGAGTTTTTGCAAGAAGCTCAATCCAAAATTAAAAATCAACTTCTATATAAGTTAATGACGGATTACCGTACATATATCCAGGATGCAATCAAAAAAAGAAATGTCTTAAGTAAAAAATTCTATATCGCGGTCGTTTTTACACCTTACGAGCTGGGTATCGCAAAATCGGTTGTTTCGACGGTTTCTTTCGGCCAGAAGCAACGCACACTCCCTTATCCAAAATCTTACGTTACAAGAAAGGCTAAGGTTTCACTTTATCCAAAGCGTGACCACCTTATGCGTCAGGCTACAAGGCTGGGAGTAAGACTAAAGCCGTTAAGCGATGACGAACTGTTAAGACTGTTTTACGGGATCTATAATCCCGAACCTCCCGTCAAAGAAGAGGGTGGATTTGGAGGAGGCATATGAAACTATTTGGTTTGAAAAATAAGAACTTGCCGCAAACACAATCTCAACCCATTCAGGCTCCTAAGCCGGTTATCCAAAAACGGCTGGACAAGAACGAGGAAATTGTGAAGAAGTTCATGTCCAAAGCAGGAACCAAACCGCAGATGAAAGATCCCGCTGATGCCAAAAAACAGCTGGGCTTGGAAATATTCGACATAATCTCACCAAAAGTTGTAGAGGTCGAGTTCGATTATTTAAGAATTAATGACGTTTATCTTAGATCGCTTTTTATTTCGGGCTATCCCCGTTTTGTTTCACCCGGCTGGCTTGAGCAGGTAATTAATTTCAATGCATCGCTGGATATTTCCTTCTTTATTTATCCGATTGAGGGTAAGGGCGTGCTCGACGATCTCATGCATAAAATCGCGGAGATGGAGGCAGAAATATTCACAGATTTGGAGAGAGGGAAAATCGTCAACCCTTCGACACAAGCAAAACTGGATGATGCAAGACTCCTGCAGGAAGAACTTGTCAAGGGAGCGGAGCATTTCTTCGAATTTGCATTTTATATAACAATACGGGCACCCGACTTGGATCAACTTACTCAAATCACAAAACAAGTTGAGGCAACGCTTGGATCGCTACTAATTTCCTCCAAACATACAACGCTGGATATGGATAGTGGATTTTTGTCAACTGCCCCATTCGGCTTGGATAAATTGTCAATCACAAGAAATATGGATACAACCTCACTCGCGACGACTTTTCCTCTAACTTCAGCCGAACTGTCAAGCGATACTGGCGTACTCTACGGGCTGAATTCCCAAAATGGTTCGTTTATTATTTTTGACAGGTTTTCTTTGGAAAATAATAATATGAGTATTTTCGCAACTTCAGGAGCAGGCAAAAGCTATTTCGTAAAATTAGAGTCAATAAGAACTTTAATGTTGGGAACTGATGTTATCATAATTGATCCAGAGTCCGAGTATAAAACACTTGCCGAAGCTGTAGGCGGCCAATATATCTCATTTTCGTACAATTCCGCTTCGAAAATCAATCCGTTTGATTTATCACAGATTTATGAAAAAGGGGAAAATCAACTGGGACTCAAAATTCTTTCACTTTCGGCTCTTTTCAAAATTATCATGGGTAAAATTACGCCCACCCAGGAAGCACTTTTAGACCGTGCTTTGGTTGAAACTTACAGAATGAAGGGCATTACCCAGGACCCCGATACTCAAATTAAAGAACCTCCTTTGATGGAAGATCTATATAAAGTGCTTGTGGGAATGGAAACCGTCGATGCTCTCGATCTTGCTGCACGAATTGAAAAGTACGTTAAAGGTTCGTTCGTCGGAATATTTGACCAACAAACCAACATAAAAATCAACAATCCCTTTACGGTATTTTCCGTAAGGGAACTCCAGGATGCCTTAAGACCGGTTGCCATGTTTATAATTCTTGATTTTATATGGACCAAAGTCAGAAAAGACTTAAAACCCAGAATACTTGTCGTGGATGAGGCGTGGCATATGATGCGCTACGAAGATTCGGCCCAGTTTCTATGGTCAATAGTTAAGCGCGCAAGAAAGTATTTTCTCGGGATAACCACTATTACCCAGGATGTCGAAGATTTTCTTGCACAAGATATAGGCAAGGCAATTGTTACCAATAGTGCCCTTAGGGTGCTATTCAAGCAGTCTCCTGCCGCGATAGATAAAGTTGGCGAAGTGTTTTATCTGTCCCAGGGAGAAAGACAACTGCTACTCGGTGCCATTGTTGGGCAAGGCATATTTTTTGCAGGCAACAACCACGCCCCGATTACGGTTGTTTCCTCGCCGGCGGAACATAAATTAATAACTACCAAGCCTCAGGAACTACTTGAACGTCAAAAACAAAATCAACAGGAACAACAAGCCGCTACTCTGCCAAGTGAAGCTGTCAAGCTTTCGCAATTTAAATAATCCGAAAATATAATTTATATGCGACCGAAAAAAGAAGAGCTATTAAAAACACTAAGACTGTCAAAATCTGATCCTACGCTTTTTGTTCTGGAAGTTGATAAAAAACTACCCAATGATCAGGTGCTCTCCGACCCTACCATTACCTTTGAAGACAAATTTCCTCGAGCAATATCCATACTACTCATTGCAATTAATAAATATCCCGCACAAAAACCAACCTTATCAGAAACACTATCGAAAGAAACTGAAATCGTACCATTGAAAGATGATGTCCTTAAAGAAAAAGATTATTACCGATCAATAGGGGTTAATAATGATGCTACGCAGGATGAAATAAGGGAAAAATATCGTGACGAAATCAAAAAAACCTATCCGAAACTACTTGATCCCGCTTCTAATCTAAGCGAAGAAGAAAAAAGTATTCTGACAGAAAGATTGATTGACTTAAATGAGGCATATGACACACTTTCTAAACCCAGCAAGAGGAGAATTTACGATGCAACCTATAAGACAAAAAGTGAAGTAAGCCGGGATACTCCGCTAATCGCAACCCCTATCTTCTTGGGTCCAAAAACCGACGTCAATAAAATTCTTATCACTGTTAATTCTTCTACGAAAACCAAGCCCGGCAGGAAAGCCCAAGCTTTTTCCAAACAGGTAGATTCTGCAGGCTATTTGCCTTTTACACCTGCCGAAATCGAAGAGATCAAAATCAGAATGAAGTCAAAAGGCGTAGTTAAAGCGCCCGATATTAAAGAGGGTGAAATTAATACCGCACTCCAGCTTTATGGTAAAGGAGTAAACGGCAAAAATTTGGAAGCAAAAGCCGATATGTCTTCCCGATTGTCCAACGAACAAAAACAGTCTCTCTACCGAACCGCTCTTATTATGACCTTTATTGAGGCTGCAAATCCCGGATTGACCCAAGAGCTATACGAATCTTTTGGCCAACCTAATATTGAAATCTCCCCTACTCCTGAAGTTTATACTCCTTCACCCAATCAGCTTTCTCTAGGTTTTCAGGACGGAGGATTTTTCCCCGATATTTTAAAAGCAAAGGCAAAAGAGTTTATAGGAGGAAAACTCGAACCGGTTAAACAAAAAGTTAAGGACTTTACTCTAAATGCAATAAAAAACGGTTCGAATAAAGTATTAAAGGAGGTTGTTTCCGTCGGGAAAAAAGCATTCGAGAAAGGTGCTCAAAAAGCCGTTCAGGCCGGAGTTGCATTAATGGCAAAAGCCGGAGTAACTCTTTCCGCAGAATTAGTAGCCGGATTTGCTACTGGCGGAGCTGTGTGGGTCGCAACTGCTATATTGACAGCTGCAAAAAAAATATTCGGTGCAGTAAAAAGAGGATTATTAGCAATCGGGGCTTTTTTTACCAAAGAAAAAGATTTCAGGAAACAACTTTTTGTTCTCGGGGGAACCGCGACTATGATTTTTCTTGGGCTCGGTCAAGTAGGCGCCGCTGCAGCGTCAGGTGCAGTAACTTTGGGGGCTGGTGCAAGTTTAATTACCGGGCGGCAAATTGTAGGTGGAATGAGGGGTGTTTATCAAAGTCTTGGAGTATTTACAACGGCAGTACTTTTACCTTCGATCGCAATGCCGTTCCTAGCAGCTTTCTTTATTGTGCCGTTTACGGTCGCGATTATTGTTTTCATTATAAACTCCGGAGCTTATGTTGTCCCTCAGGGTGGATTCACATATGTACCGAATGTCCCCCGCCCCGAGGATATTGTCTGCAACGACTACAAAGGCAGGAAGTATTGCTTTCCCGTTGCCCCGGTTGATTTGGTTTTGGCAACCTGTGCCCATCACGATTACGTTGCCACCGACATCAATCTTAATATCAGAACCCGAGGTACTCCAGTCGTTGTTGCTTTTACCGACGGAGAGATTCTGTTTGCATCTAGTGTGGATGCTAAAGCGGGTAACGCCATTGCGCTTTTGGGAGACGATAATTATCTTTACAGCTATTTTCACTTAGCTTCAACCCAAGTTAAGGGAGGAGACAGGGTAACCGCAGGCCAGCAAATTGGAATTCAAGGTAGTTCGGGAAATGCGGGTGGGGCGTCTATAACCCATTTTCAGGCAATGCATATCAGTTTTTGCCCGTATCCAAATGATTTAGGTATTTGTTCGTCAACATATATTCCAACATGTATTGGAACGAGAACTCAATGTGTCCAGCCTTGGGTCGATGACTTTACCTGTCCTTCCAGAATCTTTAATATAGTTTTCGGAAATAGTATTTCCTGCGGTCCCGACACTGCAAACGCGGGATGTGGAGGTCCGCCTCCCGCCGCAACTTGCTATAATCGTCCGCAGTGCGGGCAGGAACCTTTTAGTCCGTGATATTATATAACTAATGAAAAAAAAGAAAATTATAGTAATATTTATTGTTTTACTTTTGATTTTCTCAGGTTTATGGGTTATTTTTTCATCCCGAAAACCTGAAGAAATTGCAGTTACTTTCTCGCCCCTTCCGGACATTGAGCTTAATGCCTCAACTTTAAAAATAGGCTCAAACGTCTTTCCTATCTGGCTTAACACTACTGAAATAATTTTCCCGAATACTAACCAAATTGTTTCGCTCAACATTAGAGAGCTAGAAAAAGCACCGCGCGATTTATTCAAACTTGACAAAATACTTACCAGTATGACTGCCGGTGAAAATACCATAGTTGTTCAAACCGGTTCACCTTTTTCAAATCTAAAAACATATCAGATTTACAAAAACGGCAAACTTAGTACGGTTGATTTAAAAAATTACGAACCTGTAAATTCATTATCCATTAATACAGACACTGAAAAAATTAGTTTTATCGGAAATTATGATGTAAATACGAGCAACGGTAAGTTATATTTATACGATTTAAACACACAAAAAATCGAAGGGCCTGTGTTTACTAATATCTCTTATGGAAACATCCAATGGGTTAATAACAATAGCGCGATAGTTTATTCATTTTTGGACACCGAAAACGGGGAAACTATTTCGTATCTGAACCTTGAAGACAAAAGTATAAAACCGATTTCCTCAAATAACATAAAAATGTCCATGCTTGCAATCTCTCCAGACAAAACAAAAGTATTAATATCTGGACCAAAATATCTGTTACTAAAGTATCCGGATTATCCGAAATTGGATAGTAGTTTGAAAAACGAGTCATTTACGGGATCCTTTATTGACGATGAAAATGCACTAATTACGCTTACAAATTCTCCCATTGATTTCATTCTCTTTAATGTAAATAGTCAGCAAGAAAAAAAGGTTGAAACGCCTGACACGATAAAGGGAAAGTTTATACAAAACATTTTTCCCTCTCCCGATTATAAAAATCTGCTTATGAAAACCCAGGACAATAAATGGATTCTTCTCGGAATAACAAAAAAATAACAGCGGCGCCAAAGAGGTTTAGATTTAACTCAGGACTGAAGTCTTACTGGCATTATAATATGGATAAAACTTTTATCTTCCTCGTCCAAAAATAATGCGGGGGAGTTTGCATCAGATAAATTAATTTGTACATTTTCTCCTTCGCAAGAGCCTAAGAAGTCTTCTAGGAACTTATAATTAAATGCGATAACATAATCTTCTCCGTCTTTTAGAGTTTCAGCTTCATCTTCAACTCTTGCATCAAGTTCAGTTTCTTGACTTCCCGAGTGACTGCTTTCGGCTGAAATAAAAACTGAGGCTTTTTTCACTTTTACTTTAATAACATTAGCTGACTCTCGTGCAAAAACTGAGGCTAGTTTTACCGCCCTTAATAAATCGCTTTTATCTACTTTAACCTTTAATCGAGAGTCCTTGGGAATAATTTTCTCGTAATCAGGAAAGTCTCCTTCTATTATCCGCGAAGTCAAAATCATTTCCTGAAGATTAAAAAGAATCTGATTATCGCTTCGATTGAATGAAAATACCAATTGCGAATCGGAAGATACTTCCAAACGAGATAGTTCGGACAATGTATTTTTAGGAATAATTAATTTGGTCTCATCTTTAACCGAAGACGATAATTTAATTCTCTTCTTTGATAGCCTGAATCCATCCGTCGATACAAAGGTAATATCATCTTTGTTTAAAACCACCAGAACACCAGTTAAAACAGGTCTTGTTTCGTCACTCGAAACAGCAAAAAGCACTTTATTCAAACTGTGCTTAAAATCATTGCTTTTTATTGATACTTCTTTTTTATCAAGTTCATGCGGAACTACCGGAAAATCTGAAGAGTTAATGCCAGACAGGCTTGAAGAAAAACCCTGAGCCGCTATTTTTAAAATTTCCTTTTCGGCATCAAGAGAGATTTGGCCCGGAGTTAAGTTTCCCACCAACTCACTAATTACCCGCGCCGGGATAGTTATTTCACCATCTCTTTCTACTTTTGCACCCAGTGGAATAGAAATAGCCATTTCAAGATTTGTCGCAGAAATAAAAAGCTTATTTTTACTTGCAGATAATAGTACATTGGCAAGTATCGGAAGCTGAATTTTATTGCTGGTAAATCTTGAAGTAATGCTTAGTGCTTTTGAAAAACTTTCCTGAAGTACCTTTAATTTCATCAGGGTAAGTATAATAGGAATTTTCATAAAGAGCAATATTTTGTGGTGTTGTTATTTTGTTATCTTAAATAGTATTAATAGTAGTAGAGAGTGTGGATATGTGGAAAGGTGGATTCAGGTAAAGCTAAGTATATTTGTTAATAACAAATCTGAGTTAGTGTGGATAATAATGTGGATTAATTTGAATACGATGTGGATAAGTATAAAAGTCGGCTAATTTATCCTCAAAGCATATTTTTTATCCCCTGGATATCCTGACGAATTTGCACATTCGTCGAAGCTAGAGACGTAATCTTATCAACAGCATGCATGACCGTTGTATGATCTCGTCCGCCCACAATTTTTCCTACTTCCTCAAGAGGAAGCCCGAGCTGGGTTCTTAGTAAATACATCAAGATTTGTCTTGGCCTTGCGATTGTTCGAGTTCTTGAACTTCCCATAAGAACCTTTTTACCGAGAGAATAATATTTAGTGATAACTTCTACAATTTCGAAAGGAGTTTTTTTAATAATGTAACCGTTGGCGGGATCGGTCCCCTTACCGATAATGTTCTCGACCAAATCCTTGGTGATAGGCAGTTTTTTTAGGTGGATTTCCGTATTAAGCCTGACAAGTATTCCTTCAATTTTACGCGCAGATTCTAGATTGCCCGCAATCAGCTGTACCATCTCCATGTCTATATCAATTCCTTTTTCTTTCGCTTTGATCTGAGTAATTGCACAGCGCAGCTCGAAATCGGGTGGCGAGACATCGACAATTAAACCGGCTTCAAATCTGCTTCTAAGCCGTTCTTCAAGTTTAGAAATTTCAGATGGTGGACGATCTGAAGTAAGAACTACCTGGGAACCCGTATTTACTAACGCATTAAATGTATGAAAAAACTCCTCTTGAACGGCGTCTTTTCCCGCAATAAATTGAATATCGTCAACAAGAAGCGCTCTGGCGCGTCTGTACTTAT
>CAYREZ010000025.1:0-12138 GCA_964423565.1 uncultured Gammaproteobacteria bacterium
GCTTTAATCAATAAAATTGCAAAAGAGAGGATAAAAGACGAACTTTTTAAAATCGTTGCATCACCTCATCCATCGGAAGGCATACTTCTATTCCGCGAGGTCGGGCTTATGCATCAAGTACTGACTGAACTTGACGAAACATTTGGAGTCGAACAAAAGTCTCCCGGGAGGCATCATATTTACGATGTCGGGACACATTGCTTGATGTCTTTAAAATATTGTCCTTCTAATGATCCTATTGTTAAACTTGCTACTTTATTGCATGATATCGGCAAAGCAAAAACCTTTAAAAAGCTCGAAACCGGAACAATAACTTTTTATAATCATGAATTGGTTAGCGCACGACTTGTTAAAAAAATAGCTGAAAGATTAAGACTCTCCAATAAAGAATCAGGAAAACTTTGGACTTTGGTGCGATATCATCAATTTACGGTTGATGAAAGACAAACTGACTCGGCAATACGGCGTTTTATCCGCAAAGTGGGAATGGAAAATATTTCCGATATGCTGGATCTGCGAGTTGGTGACAGATTGGGCGGGGGTGCAAGTGAAACATCATGGAGATTAGAAGAATTTAAAAAGCGCCTTATCGAAGTTCAGAAACAACCCTTTTCCATTAAAGATCTCAAAATAGATGGAAACGACGTCATGCAAATTCTCGGAATTAAGCCTGGACCGAAAATCGGCGAAGTACTTCAGCAACTTTATAATGATGTTGTTGATAACAAATTAGATAACAAGGTATCATCGCTAAAAAAACAGGTTTCCAAAATATACAATGGAGCCAGATAATGCCAGCAATATTACTTCAACAGAACAAGCGGAAAATAGGCTAAGTACGCTACCGAAATATAACTTTGGGGATATAGTAGTAGAAGCTGCACCAACCACAATAATAGATCCGGAAAGGATGCAAGTATATAAAGATAGATTTGAATTATTTAAAAGCCTTATTGATTCAACTGACGATTATAAGGAAAAAGCCTTCCTTTCCTACCCAGGAGTTTTCGCACTTGTAATGGGATTAGATCCTGTAAAGCTTTTGTTCCCGGAAGAGGCAAGAGTACTTTTTAAAGCTTTAAGAAAAACTGATCAACTAAATAAATTCGCAATAGTTGAAGGAGGTAAATATATAAAAGATCCAACATTCATACATTTGGAAGCGGCTCAAGAAACCTTAAAAGACCATACAAAATTTTTAAATACGCCTCCAATAGATACGCCAATTCCCAGAGATGAGTTAACCGAAAAAATAATATTGTTGCACAATCAAAAAAGTAAAAAAATGGCAGAAATGTCAGCAGGTATTTTTTCAGGTATACCTCAAAGTGCAGTTGAATTCTTCACTGAAGGAATGCAAGGTAGTGAAGGTAGTAATTTTCCACTATATATTCTTCAAGTACAAAGCTTTAGCAATCTCTTAGGAACTGGTGAATTCCAAATACCCGAAGCTCCTGATACTTCGGAAGGAAGATTAAGATATATTTACTTACAACCCTATACTTCCACTCGCAACATTTCCGAACACACGGACGGTGAGAGAATAGCAATAAACGGTTTTGGAGTTACTTACGCCATACAGTATCCACCAGCACCAGATCAAATAAATCTCTGTCAACGGATAATAGAGCTTGATAGGCAATTAGGTGTTTCAGACTATGTTCAAGACGTGAGAAGCGATATTATCACCCACCTTTACCCATCAGGGAATAATCAAAGCTCTCGATAATTTAACCTAATAATATAGCGTCATATCCCAATCCCGATAAAACGAGGTTTTTTAAAACTTGGTCTAGTAATTTTTTGAGACCCCGCGAGAACCGAAAGTTGGGGGAGGTGTTACAGGAATTATCTAAAAAGGTTGAAGATAAAAAATTAGCGAATATTAAAGAAGCGTTAACTGCCGAGGTTCAAAAATTCAAAAATTGATTTAGGTAAATCCTCAACCTTCCCGTCTATGCCATTAACGCATTCGCTCCATAATCCAAGAGATTTTTCCTTAGCATAGCGTTCACCTTGTAAAAAAAGTTCGCTATATTTAATATCAGGCGGGTATGTCGCAACTTTTGCATATCCCTTCCTGACTAGGGTGTCATTTACAAATAATTCATAGTTCTCACCATCCTTATTATCAAGAACCCAAACATAGCGAAGGAGTCTGTCGAATCTATCTTTATCCGTAACGTCTTTCTCCATTCTGATAATTTTTCCCAAGACTAAATCCATATTCGCCCTCTGGGCTTCCTCTGCATAACACTGTACGCTTTCATTAGAAGAATCCAATTCCTGTGTATCAATCCCTATGTAACGCACTTTATTACCATTTTCGAGCTCAATTGTATCCCCGTCTACGACTCTTTTTACTCTAACTTTTTCACTAACATCACCTTGCACATCTTTAAATCCCGGATCAATAGCTATAGAATTTGACCTTGTGAAGCTTACGGAATTCGGCAACAAATATAATAGGAGTAAGCCTAAGACCGATATCGCGACATGAAACTTATGGTTGTTTATAATGCCCATCGAAAGAGGATTATTTTTTTCTGACTAACTTAAGCGGTTTTATTTTTGTCATGACCGAATCCCAAGCTAGAAGAAGCGGGACCGCAACAAAAGGGGAAGAATAGGTACCCGAAATTGTCCCGACAAAAAGAGCAACTGCAAACCAGCGTATAGTTGTACCCCCTAAAAGGATCAGAGCCAGAAGCATAAATATAATCGTAAATGAATTATTCAATGACCTGACCATAGTCTCCGTAAGCGCATTGTTTACCAAAGCATAGAAATCTCCACCAAGCTTCTTTTGTAATTCTCTTATTCTGTCGTAAACTACGATTGTGTCGTGAACAGAGAAAGAAAGAATTGTCAAAAGCGCGGTTACAAAAAGGAAATCAATTTCTGCTCCGAAAAAATGACCCAGAATGGAAAACAATCCGAAAACAACTAAACTATCATGAAACATCGCTAAAATTGCAGAAACCCCGTACTTTAGACTTTTAAACTGGTATGCAACCCATATCATTATGGAAGAAGCAGCAATAATTATTGCATAAATAGTTTTTTTGATAAGTTCTGGCCCAATAGAAGGACCGACAGTTTCAAATCTTAACTCCTCAAAAGAGCCGTCTCCGAGGGCATCCTGCAAATATTTCTCAAGAGTTGCTTTATCTTTCCCATCAATCGGCGCAAGCCTAATTAAATACTTTTCATCTATCTTTTCGATTGACGATAGATTAAGCCCTTTTTCTTTAATTCCTTTTTCAACTTCATCAGTATTAATTTCTTTAGTGAATTTATACTCGGCAATAGTTCCTCCGGTAAAATCCAAGCCCAACCTAAGTCTCCACTTAGATAGGCTTATTATTCCCACACCGATCACTAAAAACGATAATAAAAAATATATTTTTCTGTAACGCATCCAATCCATATTTGTAAAGATAAAAGGTAAATGGTAAAAAGTAAAAGAATTGACTATCTCCTGCCTTTTACCTCTCGCCCTTTATCCTCTTTAATAAATACCCTCAACATATTTCTTGATACAACTATTCCCGTAAATAAACTAATGGCAATTCCAAGAGCTAATGTAAGCGCAAAACCCCTTACCGGCCCCGATGTATGGAGGAATGCAAAATCTAGAGGGTTTGCCAAAACAAAAGCCGTTACCAATGTTGCTATATTCGCATCTCTTATCGAGTCCCAAGCACGTCCAAACGAAATTTCCAAAGCATTCGCCAAGTCCCGTCTTTTTCTTTCTTCCTTAAATCTCTCAAATATTAAAATATTAGAGTCAACCGCCATTCCGACTGACAGCAAAAATCCGGCGATGCCAGGAAGAGTTAGAGTAACCGGAATTAGTTTATATAAAGCCAGAGTCAAAATACCAAAAATTACTAGTGCGGCATCAGCAATTAGTCCCAATTTTCCGTATGCCAAAACCATAAATATCAAAACCATAACTAACCCCACCAATCCTGCACGAATGCTTCTCGCAACTGATTCTTCTCCCAGAGTTGCTCCTACTGTCCTTTCTTCAACAAGTTTTACGCCGACAGGAAGCGCACCCGCGTTAAGTTGTATTGCCAGGTTTTTTGCATCATCAAGAGTAAAATCACCTGATATTTGCGCGCTGCCGCCGGTAATTTTATCTTGTACAATCGGTGAGGAAACAGGAAAATCATCCAAAAATATCGGCAGTGCGCGTCCTATGTTTCTACCCGTAATTTCAGCAAACTTATCTCCGCCTTCCGGAGTAAATTCTAATGAAACGACAGGTTTCCCGCTACTACCATCAAAAGTCACGGAAGCACTTTTAAGATCCGCTCCAGTAAGGTTTGTTGGCGTAAGTGAAGGTTTTTCCTCATCTCCGAGTTCTACGAAAGCCAGTTTGGCAGTTTTTCCTATTAACTCTATCGCTTGTTTAGTGTCGTTAACTCCGGGAAGTTCTATTATTATCCTATCTTTTCCCTCAAAAGATGAAGTCTGTACATTCGGTTCCGATATACCAAATAAGTTAACTCTTTTCTCCATAATATCCCTAAGTGATTCCAAAGCAGTTTTTCTTTTACTTATGTCAATACTATTAGTGTCTGCCTCAAACACGAGATGACTCCCTCCGGAAAGGTCCAGTCCTAAAATTAAATCAAATTTTTTTTCGATCTGGAATCTGCCTCTGGAAATGACCAGATCCTGTCTTCTAAAGGTATTTTCAACGTTAATATTTTTGAAATGCACGCCGACCGGCGTCTCTTTCGGCAGACTTATATAACCAGCAAGTGTGGTCAAAACTAAAATCAGCAAAATTTTCCTAAACGGTGTAAGCATAAATGAATTAAGCACACAGATTTAACTTACTTTAGACAGATTAAACTGGATTATTTTAATCCATATACAATCTGTTAATTCTGTGTGCTATTTAACCAACAAGTCCTTCTTCATCTCCAATTACCATCACACGACTACCTGAAAGTATTCCCAATAAAAACGGGTCTCTTCTTTTTTTTCTGAAGTCGTACTCCTCCCGACTCATTACGGTATAATTTATTTCGTGACCGCGAATTGATTCTTCTTTGCGGATAAGAACTGCCAATTCGGGAAGAACTATATCTCCTACTACAAGGATGTCTACTTCGTCATCTTTCTTTCTTTTCTTTCTTCTTGCCAGCTTGCCGGAAAACATTACGAAGTTTACTTTTCCGATTTTAGTCTTATTCTGAATTATTTCCGCTCCTAATCCTTTTGTCTTTGAAACTAGAGATACTAAATCTCCATAAAAAGGGTAATCATCTCGTAGTATGTAATATAGCCTGTTACCTCGAGGTTCTTTTTTTAAAATCCCCGCCTTTTCAAGCCGTTCGAGCTCGCGCCTGACTGCATTAATTTCCTCTTTAATCTCGCGGACGATTCCCCTCACATGATACATTTCATTCGAGTTAGAGAAGAAAAGTTCTAAAACTCTTATCCTTACTTTTGAAGTTATAATGTCACCTAGATCAGCCATTAAATTATGGGGCAGTGGGCAAGCTAATTATACTAATATTTTATTTCATTTCCAGCAGGAACTTCTTCAATCCAAATATTTCCTCTTACAAAAATTATTTCCTTACTATTCTCATCGTAAAAACGCGTTCTTGATGATCTATCTTCCTTCTCCCAAGTTCCTTCAATTAAGCCGCCGTTTTGGAAAATTAAAGCTTTACCCTCCCCGGTTGTCGTATAAAACATATGCCCTTCTTTATCAACTGGGCCTTTTTCCTTGACGAATTGAATTACTACATTCTTTGCCGAGAGCTGCTCTTTGGCATCATAATCCATATGTTCTTTCGCACCGTTAGATCTTAAATACCGATTTCCTGAAGGTTCATATTTCCATGAAACATCATAATCAGGTTTGTTACTCCAAAACTCAAAAGAAATTTCACTGGCATTTGGCGAACCTGAAGGACTATCATCTGCAAATTTCCAGCTAACAAAATCTTCATTCCATGCATTTCCTTCCGAATCCTCATAAACGAATCCTCTTTTTTCTGCTTCCTCATAAAGTTTGTCGGTAAAACCTTCGAACGAATGCTCCCAAGCCGCCTTTGTTCCTAATCTGAACTGGTTTCTTATTACAATAGGCGCTCCGATATTCGTGCCCGCGTCCATCGCATTACTTTTCGTTGCTCTCCAGCCAAGATTCTCCAAAAGCTTAAAGGCGTCCACTTCCCGCGCTACCTGCCCAGAAGACTTAACGCCTCCGGGACAATTATTGCAGATGTTGTTTGCTCCTCCGGAATGAACGAAAATAGGGTATTCACTGTATTCCGATGCCCAATCAACAAAGTAAACCCTAACGCTACGAATAGGTGCAATACGTACATCTTCAGCTGAGGCTCCACAGTAAAAAACATTAAGAAATCTTGTAATTCCACCCTCAGCTACTGCTTCATAGACTACATCTGCTTTCGAGATACCGGATTGAGGGCGGGAATCTAAATGGTTTTCAATTATTGCTGCAATCGGACGCCTGGATTCCCATATCTCCCTTTCAGGTTTCGAAAACTTTTTCCCATTTATCGGACACTCTTCAGTTTTGGGAAGTGTGGGATCAATTTTTCTTTTACCGTCCGAAGTTGTAACTAACCCTGCAGGTTCCCCTTTTAGGAAGGAAAAAATTGCCCACGACGATCCGGTTGATATAAAGAAAATTCCGATAAGACTTACAAGAAGCATAAACTTTTTACTACCAATAAATGAGGTGGGTTTATTAGTCTCCATCTTATCAATTTTGCTTTAGTGCACCCTTAAGTGCTTTTAATTCCTCTTTTGAGAGTTCTACTTCGGATTTTCCCTTCCTTATAGACTTTACATAAATTCTGGTTCTTTCTCTAGTATGTAATCCAGTTAATACTACACCACTTTCCATTCCGTCGAGAATAGCCAGACAGAAACTATGCTCACCTCCAAGTTCCTCGAAAGGATTAAATCGTAGCAGATGCATTTTTTGAACGTGTAGTTCCCCTTTCTCTTGTATCTCTGCTAGCTGTTTTTTCAAAAGTGCAACTTCCTTACTATTTTTTATCTCAGATGCAAGTACATTTTCCAGTATTTTAATTAAATTACCTTTTTTAACCTCCCTAGTTAATTTGCTGGCTTTATATAAAATATAAATTACTCCGACAGTTAGCGCCAAGACCCATATAACTAGTCCTGAAATTACTATAATATTAACTTGCATCGTTAAAAGTATACAAGTTTTAGTTTATTATCACATACCCAAAAGCGAGTAATAAATTAACTCAAATATTTTTGCATCTTGATATAATAATGTCAAGAAGATATAAATTGAAAAATTCCGACCATATATGGGAAAAAGGCGTACAAGAAAACAAAAAGTTGGGGCGAGGCATCATTTAACAGTCAGTTGGAGTCCCGAAAAAAACGAGCCTAGAAAAGCCTCTTTTGAACCTATTGTCAATAGGCAAAAGGCTAAAGATCTTTCTAAGAAAAAAGTGAATAGCGTTAACGCCATGCATTCCGATTATACGGGACAATTTATCAATGTAGCCTCAATAAGAAAAGATATAATAAAAAGCTTGTCTATTGCCACGTTTATTCTTGCCTCGGAGGTGGTGCTATACTTGGTATGGCAAAAGTCTTAGCAAGCTTAAGCCTTGAGTTAACAAATAAATTTTATATTTCTGTCCTGGAGAGGAGGTGAGTTTTTAATTATGTACTGTGTAAAATGTCGAGCAAAAAGAGAAGGAAAGAACCAAGAAGAAGTTACCATGAAAAATGGAAAGAAAGCCGTCAAAGCTGTTTGTGAAGTTTGCGGCACAAGAATGTTTAAGATAAAAGGAAACGCTTAAGCTTCTTCTTTTAATTTTTTTAACCAAATCCAAGAGAGCCGAGTCTGACTCGGTTACTCTTGGTTATAGAAACTTCTTTACCATGACCAATAATTTCGATAAAGTTTTTATACTCTTCAAAAAAAATTATGTTCAAGTTCCGCTGGAGGTCTTCGAAAAAGATGCCTACAAAACATTAATCTCAACGCTTCTCTCTTCCCGTACAAACGATAAGACAACCCATGCTGCATCCTTCAGACTATTTAAAAAGGCAGCGAATGTAAATGCGCTAAAAAACTTAAAAACTAACGAGCTGAAAAATTTAATTTATCCGGTAGGATTTTATAAGACTAAAGCAAAACACTTAACAAATCTTGCTGAAATAATAATAAGAGATTTTAGTGGAGAAGTTCCTCAAACCCGGGAAGAACTAATGACGCTTCCGGGCGTCGGCAGAAAAACAGCGAATCTTGTTTTAAACCGTGCTTTCGGAATTCCTGCAATTGCAGTTGACACACATGTCCACAGAATATCTAACATGCTTGGCTGGGTAAGTACAAACACACCTGAGCAAACCGAGAGCGAACTTGTAAAAATTCTGCCCCGGAAATATTGGAGAGACATAAATCGGCTGTTCGTTTCTATTGGTCGCCAATTTACTTCGAAGAAAAAACTTGATGGGTTTTTGAGAAGTAATAAACTGGTTTAAATCCCTAATCTATTATTTTTTACCTTTTACGTTTCACCTTCTAATAGTCAATCAGTATGCAGCAATTGCGACAGCAAAGGAATTTTGGGCATAAACACACCCCCAGATATACTCACCCCCAATTAATAATTTCTTATGGCCTAAAGTATTATCCCATAAACCCACCGTTTCTTCGGGAGAATCTCCGCCATAAGCAAGAAATTCGGCTATAACCCCGTATTTATCAAAAATCCAAGCTAAATCAGGCCGTCTTTCCTTCATATTGCTAAAGCCCTCGTGGTTATCAAGCTTTTCTAATTCCAATAGTTCATTTAAACGAATCGCTGCAATAGTACAAAGCTCGCTTCTTGTATTTAGAGGATTAACTCCGTATTCAATCCTTTTTTTATTTACAACTTCCCAAAGTTCAGGTCCTCCCCAGTTTTTTATAGCCGTCGGTTTCATTGGAGTGTTCGTAGGAGCCTTCGAAGGGGTCTGCATCAAAGAATCAGGGCTTGTTTTATTAATTAAACTATCAAAAATCGAAGAAATTTGCTCTTGCGATTCCTGTTGGCCTATTTTATAACCATGAAATAGACCAATCAAATAAACACCAAAAATAACTGCCGCGAGCATCGCAGTCCCTATTAATGTAAAAAGTATCTTCAATACTCTTTGCAAACCGTTCTTTAAGTGTACCTTTGTCAATCTCATTGACTACTACTTTCTAAAATTATGGTTACGGGGCCGTCGAGTTTAGCAATAATTTCCATATATTCACCAAAACTGCCGGTTTCAACGTTTAGTCCTTTTTCTTTTAATTTTAAAATAAAGTGGTTATAGATAGACCTTGCAAGTTTGGGTTCAGCTGCCTTAATAAATGATGGCCTATTACCTGCGCTCGTGTCCGCATATAAAGTAAACTGTGATACCGCCAAAACCGATTCTTGAGCATCAAGTAAGGATAGATTCATTTTACCCTGATTGTCTGAAATAATTCTGAGTTTAGACAACTTTTCGGAAAGTACTTCTGCATCTTTATTACTATCTCCCTTTCCCACTCCAACCAGAACAAGTAACCCTGTTTCAATTTTCCCTGCAATTTCACCAGTGTCAACCACTTTTACACTGCCTTCTTTAACTCTTTGGATTATTAAACGTATTAAGTAATTTTAACAGAAGAATGAAGATATTCTATTCTAAGTACGTTTATTCTATAACTTACGGCAATCGTCAGTTTCTTACCTTTTTATCTCTCCCTTTATCCATAATGTCCCAAAAATATTTGATCAAAAATATAATCCAACCCAATGCAATAATTAGAAAAATCAGGTTAATAACTAATCCTTCCGGTCTTAAAAAAGCATACACCCCGCCTATGACAAAGATAAACAAAAGCCCAACAAAAAAGACAAAATACTCGGCGATAAATCTGATACTGCGTCTTATTAAACCCATATTCAATTAATGTTAACATTAATAGGAAAGAAAAATAAGTTAGTATGAATTCAAATTAGTTCATTTTATCTAATTTTGAAGAAAGTATTCGGATTTCATCGTTGGAAAGTTGGGAAAAGGGTTTTTGCAGAATCTCCGCCGGGATATTCAAATTTCTGACTATATCTCTTGCCATATTTTTCGTTAACTTGTGTTCCATATTTTTGAAATAAGAATAATCCCCTGCTAAGAAAGTCAACTTTGTCATCCAAATTCATCTTCTTTGGCAGGAAGTCAAGTATCATAGAATCTGTTTTTGGTTGCGGATTAAATGCGTTTTTCGGGACTTCGCAGATCAGGTTAACATCATAAAAGGACCTAACAAGAAATGACAAGCTGGTGAAATGTAGGTCTTCAGGATCTTTTATTTGAGCCTGATATCCGAATTTTTTTCCTACCATCAACCTCATTTTTATATTCGGATAATGGAGCATTTTATTAAATAATGGTTCCGTAATATGATAGGGAAGATTCGCTATAACCATAACTCTTCCTCGTCTGATAAGTTTTTTATCAATTAGCTTATCAAAAGGAACTTTTAGCGCGTCATCAAAAATCAATTCTAGTTTCTTATATTTTTTTGCAAGATCATAAAGAGACCTTTTAAATCTTTTATCTATTTCAATAGCAATCACACGTTTTGCCTTTATTGTCAGCGCTTCTGTAAGCTGTCCAAAACCTGATCCAATCTCAATAACAATAGTATCTTTATCAATCCCATCTGCCATCAAATTAAGATATTTACGATTTACAATAAAATGCTGCCCCAATTTTTCATTAGGGATAATTTTATTGATTCTAAATATTTCATTTGTTACAAATTTTTTATCCATACGTTTTATTTTACTTTAAAAGTGTACTCATTTATATCAATCACGATATTTGCTATATTTAATAAAGTGTATCTTGCACAAGCAATAAATATCAAAGTTCCGACAGGCTCAAATTTCTCAAATCTTTCTAATATTACATTTTCGGGACTCATTTCCGCATTCATTGTTCTTATATTAATATTCACCTCTTTATTGCTTCTATTCATTCTCCTTTTTGGAGGAATTTCCGTTATGCTGGGTGGCGCGAGAGGAGATGCAAAAGCTACCGCGAAAGGAAGAATGGCAATCACAGCTGCTTTAATAGGATTTATGATAATTTTCGGAGCTTGGGCGATTGTAACACTGATTAATGCCTTCTTCGGTGTTAATATACTCCAACTTACTATTCCGACGGCAAATAATCCTTAATTTGCATTTAAGCTATCTTCCAAATAAAACTACGATTACAAAGATGGTCCCGATTACTAATCCGAGTATAAACCTAATCAAAATATCATAATTAAAAGCACTAGTTTTGGGTTTGACTAGTTGATTTAAATCGTTTAATTCCTTTGCCTTTTCTTTGGCAATTTTTTCTTTTTTCGTCTTTTTTAACTTCAATTTGATTTTCTTTACAGAATTCTCTTTATAATTCTTCTTTCTTTTTTCCCCATCATAAAATCGCGGTTCTTCAATATTATCTTCCTTTCTATTTAATTTATTATTGTCTTGATTTTCCAAAAAATAATTCTTATCATCATCCGGATTTAATTTGTTATTATTGTTCCGAGATAAGGAATCAAGAATTTGAATATCGCTAAAGTCAGACTTTGCAAGATGGTTTTTTATTCTTGGATGTGCTGGTAAATATTGTTCGGTACCTTTTGGAATTTTTTCTGAATCAGATTTATCGGAAATAACCTTTGTCTTTTTTACTCGAAGTTGGTTTGCCTGTAAAATAGGGGCTACTTTCTCATTTCCTGCCTGATAGATTACGCCCGATGTGTCATATGTCCCCACATTGATCCTATTTTAGCACAAAAGTGCTATTTAATAGGATAAACAGACAAGCATATATGACTCTAAAAGGGTCGTTTTTGGTACCGAGGGCGAAGATCAACAATAATTTTCTTATCCCTAGTTGCCATCTCAGAATTTGATTTAAACTTTGTTCCTTTAAATTGAGCTGTTTGAAGGTTACGGGTTTTTTCAACCCGTTTTTGAATTTCTTTTGAACTTTCAGCTTTTTGAGTATTTCTAATCGGTTTACCTGTTTCTAATAAACGGAGCGATATGTGTTAATCAATTCCTT
>CAYREZ010000026.1:0-11906 GCA_964423565.1 uncultured Gammaproteobacteria bacterium
GCATAATACCCTTATTATTGTGGAGAATTTGGATGCGACAATATCCTGAAGGTATCCCCTTCTGGAAATGGACGTTTAACGGGGACGGGATCCGATACAAACCGGCATTTTGGTATTGGTTGATTTCAGAGAGATTAGGCAAGTTGATATTGGGAATCGGTGGGATAATACCCTTTTCATTAGGAATATTAGCTTTTTGGAAAAAAAACAAATTATTCCACGTATTTCTTTTTAGTTCATTTGCTTACATAAGTATAATTGCAACAGCAAATGTTCGCCACGACTATTACCAAATTCTCATTATTCCTGCAGTCGTTTTTGAACTTACATTGGGTACGATCTACTTATGGAAGACACAACATTTCAACCTTTCAGTGTCCAGATCTGTACTATTAATATCTCTTTTATTACTAGTCCTATTAGGAGTTTTTCAGGTTAAAGAATACTATAAAATAAACCATCCTGAAATTATTGTAGCTGGTAAGGCAGTACAAAGATTAACGCCGAAGGAATCATTAGTAATTGCCAGTTATTTTGGTGATACAGCATTTTTGTACCAAACTGAAAGGTTCGGCTGGCCGGTTGTTGATAGGCCAATAAATGAAATGATTGATAATGGAGCGGAGTATTTTGCTTCTGTAAATTTAAACGATCCGCAAACCAAGGAGTTTATGCAAAAATTTAAAGTGCTTGAACGAACTAATCAATATGTTGTTATCAAATTAATTTAATTAATATATTTTTTATGAAAATTTTAATGCTAGTTCCCTATCTTCCGACAATCACCATGAGCGGTGGGCAAACTCGCTGGTATAACATTATTAAATATCTTGCCAAAAAACATGATATAACTTTATTTTCTTTAATAAAAGATGAATCTGAGGAGAAATTTATTCCCGAACTTAAAAAGTATTGTAAAAAGGTTATGGTATTTCCCAGGCCAAAAAAGCCTTGGACTATTAAAAATATATTCCTCTCGGTTTTTGGACCCTTCCCTTTACTGGTAATTAGGAATCAATCTTTGGAAGAAAGGAAGGCTATTAAAACTGAGTTGTCAAGATCGAATTATGACCTTATACATGCGGAAACTTTTTATGTGATGCCACATTTAGGACAGACAAATGTTCCGACAATATTAGTCGAACAAACTATTTGGCATGATGTTTACAAGCATTATGTAATGCACGAAGTTCCGAAATTACTGCGCCCGTTTTATTTGCAGGATGTATACAAAATAAAATATTGGGAAAAGTATTATTGGAATAAAGCTGATCGACTATTTGCAGTATCAGAAGAGGATAGAGACGTGATGCAAAAACTTGTACCCAAAAAGAAGGTAGGAATAATTCCAAACGGAGTTGACTCAAATTATTTTGCCGAAAAAAAGATAGAGAGACGTAAGCCTCCCCGAATACTTTACGGAGTTACTAATTTTGAGTGGCTTCAAAATCAAGAAGCTACAGAAATACTTTTAAGAAAAGTGTGGCCTGAGATCAAAAGAAAATATTCCGAAGTAATTATTTGGATTGTTGGAAGAAAGATACCAAACTGGTTAAAGCAGCTTTCTAAAAAGGACAATAAGGTTGAAGTGACTGAAAACATACCGGATGCGCGGGATGCGTATAGGAAAGCAAGCGTGATGGTTGCACCTATTAAAGGATCGGGAGGTACGCGATTGAAAATATTGGAAGCAATGGCGTCAGGATTACCTGTCGTTTCAACTAGTGTGGGTATTGCAGGTCTAAAACTAAAAGATAAGGAAAATGTTTTTATTGCAGATACGCCGTTAGATTTAGCTGAAAAAGCTTTCATGCTCTTAAAAGATGAGAGGCTAGCGGAAAGAATAGGCAAGGCGGGGAGGGATCATGTAAGAAGATATTTTGATTGGGAATCAATTGTTAAGCTTCATGACCCAATATATAAAGAGTTAGTAATAAAATAATGAAAAATCCCAAACTTTCCGTTGTGATTCTCAGCTTTAACACTAAAGAATCACTCCGTAATTGTCTACTGTCTTTGAGTAAAGTGCGTGATGAAGTCGATTTTGAAGTAATTGTTCCGGATAACGGATCTATTGATGGATCACCAGAGATGGTTGAAAAAGAATTCCCTTGGGTTAAAAAGGTATTAAAAATTGGTAAAAACCTAGGATTTGCAGCGGGAAATAATATCGCATTAAGAAGTATTAATAGCGAGTTCGTTCTGCTTTTAAATCCGGATACGATAGTTTTTCCAAAAACAATAAAAAGGGTCTTGGATTATATGAAAGAGAATAATAAAGTGGGAGCAGCAACGTGCAAAGTTCAACTTCCCAGCGGCAAGCTTGATTACTCGTGTCATCGAGGGTTTCCAACTCCATGGAATTCTTTGTGTTACTTTTCGGGCATTTCGAAATTGTTTCCCAACTCGAAATATTTTTCCGGTTATACAGCTTCTTATCAGAATTTAGATCAAACCCACGAAATTGATGCATTGACTGGAGCCTTTGCATTGATTAGAACAAAAGCAGGGCAAGCTGTACAATGGTTCGATGAAGATTATTTTTGGAACGGTGAGGATATTGACTTTTGCTATAAGTTGAAAGCAAAAGGTTGGAAAATTGTTTATATTCCGGCAGTAAAAATTACCCATTTTAAAGGTTCTGCATCGGGACTTAATAAATCAGGAAAGGGCAGACCCGATAAATTAATTAAAAAGAAAGCTGCTTTCTCAAGTACGCAAGTAATGCGTTTGTTTTATAAGAAGAATCTTGCAAAAAAATATCCCTTTTTTATTGATTGGCTAGTTTACTTGGGGATATATTTGATGGAGATATTTAGGGTTACTAAGTCATCAATTTGAGGATATGAAGATCTTAATAGACGCCAGGATGTATGGTTTGGAGCACTCGGGAATCGGGAGATACATTATTAATTTAACCGAAGAATTGAAAAATATAAAATCTAGTGACCGGTATGTTATTCTGCTTCGCAAAAAATACTACAATGAATTAAAATTTTCGGAGAACTGGAAAAAAATATTAGTCGACGTTTCCCATTACACATTTAGAGAACAATTAGAACTTCCATTTATATTGTACAAAGAGAAACCTGATCTAGTTCACTTTCCGCATTTTAATATACCCATATTTTGGAATGGAAATTTTGTAGTAACGATTCACGATATGACGATGCATAAACAGGGAGTTGATGCGACTACCCAAATTTTTCCACTCTATATTTTTAAGCGATTGCCATATAAGTTTGTATTTAATACTGCCGTAAATAAATCAAAAATGATTATTACGCCAAGCGATGCTGTTAAAAAAGAGGTAGTAGACTACTATAAAGTGTCAACCGAAAAAGTCAGAGTAATTTATGAAGGTTTTGAGGAGATATTTTTTCAAGAAAAAATGCATACAGGAGGGATGGAATTGTTGACGAAATTCGGGCTATCAATTTTTAATTATTTTATTTATGTTGGTAATGCATATCCGCATAAAAATTTATCAGTTGTTATTAAAGCAATAAAAAAATTAAATGAAGGTAATGGATTAAATTGTTTTTTTGCGATTGCAGGCTCGAGAAACAGATTCGTTGAAAGAACTGAAAAATTAATTTTGAAAGAGTGTGCGCAAAAATACGTAAAAATATTAGGTTATGTTACTGATTATGAGTTAAAAATGCTTTACAGAAACTCATTGGCCTTTATCTATCCTTCACTATCCGAAGGTTTTGGACTTCAGGGACTTGAAGCAATGGCGGCGGGTACATTAATTGCTGCATCAGATATTCCTGTATTCAGGGAAATATATAAGGATAATGCGCAATATTTTGACCCTAATGATGATAACTCAGTGATAAATATCATGAATAATATCGTGAAAATGAAAAATGATGAAAGATTAATTAAGATAGATAAAGCAAAAGAGTATATTAAAATATATTCTTGGCGAAAAATGGCAGAAGAAACTTTAGAAGTTTATAAGAAGTACCGATAGAAAATATTATTTATAAGCGGTGGCAATGAAATATAAAAAATGAAAATAAATAAGAAATGGGAACTATTAAAAGAAGTTGATATTTCACCAAGTCCTTGGTTTCCATTATATAAACATACGGTTAAGCTTCCGAATGGAAAAATAATTGATGATTATTATTTATCAAAACTTGGTGATGTTTCGATGGTTATAGCAATTACAAAAAATCGTGAAGTAGTATTTGTAAAGCAATATAAACATGGTGCAGGCGAGGCAATTATAGAACTTCCGGCAGGCCGGATAAGGAAGAGTAATACACCCCAAAAAGAAGCAGTTTTAGAATTAGAGGAAGAAACCGGTTATCGGGCGAAAAATATTAAGTATATAGGTTATGTTTTTGTTGAACCCTCAAAAGATACCCTTAAAACACATGCCTTTTTAGTAAAAGACTTGGAAATAAAACACAGCCAAAAGTTGGAGGAAACCGAGGATATTGAAGTAATACTTATTCCGATAAATGAAATTGATAAAAGGATTAAGTCAGGTGAAATAGCGGCTTCTGACACGATTGCAGTAATTAGACTTACTCAATTAAAATATCCGGATTTATTTAAATGAAAGCGGCAATTGTATATGACAGGGTGAACACATGGGGAGGAGCGGAAAAGGTACTATTAGTACTGCATGAAATATTTCCAAATGCTCCACTTTATACGTCAGTATATGACGAAAAACGTGCACCTTGGGCTAGAGTTTTTCCTCAAGTAATTCCATCCTTTTTACAAAAAATTCCAATATTGAAAAATTATCATGAACTGTTGGGATGGTTAACACCGATTGCATATGAGTCTTTCAATTTTGACGGGTACGATTTGGTGGTTTCCGTAACTAGTGAAGCAGCTAAAGGGATTATTACGAAACCGACAACATTGCATATATGTTATTGTTTAACTCCTACGCGTTATCTTTGGAGCGGGTACGAGGAATATTTGAACAATCCCCCAAAATATTTAAAATGGATTCCTTTATATAAATATGTATCCCAGCCTTTTTTAAGATACGCAAAGTATTGGGATAAAATCGCGGCACAAAGACCCGATATAATAATTGCAATTTCAACCGAAGTCCGAAATAGAATCAAGAAATATTATGAGAGGAATTCTGAAGTTATATATCCACCCGGTGATACGAAGAAATACGAGATACGAGATAAGAGATACGAAAAAATGAAACCTAGCTACAATCTACTACCTACCAGCTACTATTTAATTGTAAGTAGATTGATACCTTATAAAAAAGTTGATTTAGCTATTGATGCGTGTAATGAACTTGGAGAGACATTAGTCATAGTTGGAATAGGAAGCGAGGAAAATAAGCTTAAATCTATGTACAAGTTTGAGAAAAATATTTTATTCATGGGATTTGTACCGGATGAGGAACTCGTAGATTTATATAAAGGAGCTAAAGCATTTATCCATCCTCAAGAAGAGGATTTTGGCATAACATCTGTCGAAGCACAGGCTGCAGGAACGCCCGTTATCGCTTTTAAGAAAGGCGGAGCATTGGATACCGTAATTGATGGTAAAACCGGAATTTTTTTCGAAAGTCAAACTAAAGAAAGCCTGATTAATGCTATAAAAAGATTTGACAAATTGAAATTTAACAAAGATGATTTAATACAAAATGCGAAAGAGTTTACAAAGGAGAGATTTAAGAATGAATTTCTGGACTTGCTAAACCGGAAAGTATAATATTATTATTGCGTTATGAAAATTGTAATATTTTGCGGTGGATACGGAACACGAATGTGGCCTGCCAGCAGAAAATCCTTTCCTAAGCAGTTCTACCCAGTTGTTCACGGTAAATCCTTCTTTCAAAATACGATAGCAAGATTTAAGAAAGGTTTTAAAAACGAAGATATTTTTATTTCCACTGAATCTCAATATGTAAAATATGTTAGGGATCAAGCTCCAGAAATATCAAGAGATAATATTATCTTAGAACCTGAAAGAAGGGATTTATTAGGTTCGATAGGACTTGTTGCTGCTGTTATCGAGAAAAAATCACCGGGGGAAGTAATGTTTTTCTCTTGGTCCGATCACTTTATAGCAAATACTGAGAAATTCATTAAAGCTGTTAAAACCGCGGGAGATTATACTTTAAAAACCGGGAAACCTGTTTCTGTTAATGAAAAACCTACTTTTCCCTCAATTCATAACGGTTGGCTAAAGTTAGGCAAGAAAGTTGGTAAACATAATGGCTTTTCTTTCTATGAAATAGAAAAGCATGTAGAAAAACCAAACATCCAGACAGCGAAACAATATCTTAGGTCAGGTGAATATTTAATCCACACAGGTTACGGAGCTTGGAGGTCTGACATAATGCTTTCTTACTACAAAGAATATCGACCGAAGGAATATCAAGGACTAGTAAAAATAATGGATGCAATGGGAACGAAGAGGTACAATAATGTACTTAAAAATGAGTATCACCAATTTGAAAAAATTTCAGTCGAGTATGGTTTGTATGAACACCTGCCTAAAGACATAAGGCTTACTCTATCTGTGGAAACCGGTTGGGAAGATGCGGGGACATGGCAACTATTTTATGATGCAATGCTTGATAAGGGAGAGGATTCGGTTATCGAGGGGGATATCAAAACGAAACTTATCGATGCGTCTAAAAATTTAATTATCGGCAAAAATAAAAAATTGATAGCAATAATCGGCTTGAAAAATATTGTAGTAATTGATACAAACGACGCCTTATTAGTTTGTGATATAGATGAAACACAGAAAGTAAAGGATATTTTTAAGCTGCTAGAGAAGGAGAATCCAGAATATATTAAATAATATAACATTTTAATTAATTAATTTTAGATGTTATAATCCTGCCCGGATATGTTCTACGATATATATAAAAGAACAACAGATATTTTAGGTTCAACGCTGCTTCTTACTTTTTTCTCACCCGTAATGTTAATCTCTGCAGTTCTTATTAAGCTTACTTCTAATGGACCTGTTTTTGTGGAAAAAAGCAATATACATATGAAACGAATGGGTAAAAACGGAGAAGTATTTAGAATCTATAAGTTTCGATCTATGATAGTAAAAGCGGATATTTTAGAGAGAACTGACCCGAAATATCGTGAAGTCTATCTGGAAAAAAGAACAGGAGGGACTTATAAATCATTTAATGACAACAGGGTTACAAAATTAGGTAAGATTATCCGTAAATTTTCAATTGATGAAATGCCACAACTTTTTAATGTATTAAAAGGTGAAATGAGTATTGTTGGTCCCAGACCATATCTGCCGGATGAATTGAAGGAACAGCAGAAAAAATTCCCCGGAACGGAAAAGTTTGTTAAAGAAGTGCATACTGTCAAACCCGGAATAACGGGGTATTGGCAGGTAAGCGGAAGAAGCGAAGTAAAATTTGATAAAAGGATAGAAATGGATGCTTATTATGCCAGGAAGAAATCGATAATGTTTGATATTTTGATCCTCTTAAAAACCCCATGGGCTATGTTATCCGGTAAAGGCGCAGTTTAGTTTGACGAAAAGATATAGTATGCCTTTTTTTTGAACATTAGAATTTAAGGTTTATATAAGGTATTATGTAAAGCTATGGAACCGATAAAAAAGATTAATCTAAATAATTCATTTGATGGGAAAAAAGACGAAGTTGGTCAGGTTTCTGAAAGAGTAATAATACCTGAAATTAAACTGGAAAAAGATAAAAATGATAGCGTAATAAAATCCGGCGATTCTGGAGCAGATAATCTGATTCAGAACAACAATAAGAAGAAAAAAATAAAGTTTAGAAAAATTAAAAAACCCATAGCAGTTATTTTTTTGATTCTTCTGGTTTTATTACTTTTAAACGGAGTATTTACTTACAGAATATATATTAAAGGGATAAAACTCAAAAATTCTGTGGATAAGCTGGTTGAATCAACTAAGTCCCAGGACTTAAATAAGGTTTCTTCCGAGCTGAAAAATACAAAAAAATCGTTGAACGAATTAAAACAAGCTTATGCTTTTATTAGTTGGACAAAGTTCTTACCTTACTTTGGTAAGTACCTTAGCGACGGAAATCATATAATAAACGCTGCCTATTCAGGAATTGAAGGGACAGAACTTTTTATTGAAACAGTTGCACCGTACGCGGATTTAATTGGTTTTTCCGGGGGTCAACAAGCTTTATCCGGTAACGAAACCGCACAGGACAGAATAGATTTTATTATTAAGAGTCTGCCAGATATTATTCCGAAAGCGGACGGACTGATTGCAAAAGTGAAAGAAACTAAAGAAGAGATAGATAAGGTTGACCCCAACAAATATCCGGAAAAAGTTGCCGGAAAACCCGTAAAAGAAACCTTAAAAAAGGTAATATCGCAAGTAGATTTATACTCCGATTTTGTCATAAGAAGTAAACCTTTACTCGAAGCGGCCCCATATTTACTTGGTGTAAATGGACAGCGTGAATACTTAGTTCTTTTTCAAAATGATAAAGAACTTCGCCCGACAGGCGGATTTATAACCGCATATACAATTGCGAAGGTTGATAGAGGTAAATTTGAACCGGTCGCGTCAAATGATATTTACAATTTAGACAGTAATTATACTCGGCATATCGAGGCGCCTGAGGAGTTTAAAAAATATCTACGGGGAACATACTCGCTAGGTAATAAATATTGGCTAAGAGACATGAATTGGTCGCCCGATTTCAGTCAGTCCATGCAATTCTTCTCAGAAGAGTCCAAAAGCGCGGGGATTAATAATATAGACGGAATAATTGCGGTTGATACCCAACTTTTGGTAAACATTCTAAATGTTGTAGGGAATATCGGAGTTTCAGGATACGGTGATTTTTCTACGCAGATTGTTCCGGAATGCAATTGTCCTCAGGTAATTTACGAGTTGGAAAGTTTTGCCGATGTTGAAGGACCGATTGTATGGAGTGAAAATGAACCCGGTAAAATTATTTTTGCCCCTGAAGGCTACTTTGAACGTTCTGATAATAGAAAAAAAATAATTGGTCCTCTTATGAATTCGGTTTTGTCAAATACCTTGGGACAACCAAAAGAAAAAATTCCCGCACTTTTTGAGGCGATGTTTGCATCACTTCTGGAAAAGCACGTACTTTTTTATATGCACGATCAAAAAACTCAAGAGGCTTTAGAAAAATTCGGAATAGCCGGAAAAATTGAGGATTTTGAAGGGGACTATCTTCATATAAATGATGCTAATTTAGGCGGCAGAAAGTCGAATTTATATGTAAGTCAGGAAGTTGAGCAAGAGGTAAGTATATCGCGTGACGGAAGTGTTGAAAAAATAGTGAGGATCACATATAAAAATCCGGAAAAGCAGGATGGTTGGTTAAATTCTATTTTACCTAATTATGTAAGAATATATGTTCCCAAAGGATCCCAGCTCATTGATTTTTCGGGAATTGAGGAAGAGAAAGAACCGTACGAAGAGTTTGGCAAAACTGTTTACTCCGGATTTTTTAATTTAAGGCCTCTTGGGGTGGCAAATTTGGAATTAAAATACAAACTTCCTTTTAAGGTAAAAAATAACTATCAAATACTGATTCAAAAGCAACCAGGCAAAGATAAACCACTATATATTCTAAAAGTGGGACGAAAAGAGGAAGAATTTTATTTAAATACAGATCGGAAAATTAAGTTTAACATCTAAAACTTCGTGAGAGCAAAAAAATTTACTTCTGAGGGAATTGTAATTTCAAGGAAAAATTATTCTGAGGCAGATCGGATTTTAGTTATATATACAAATGATTATGGCAAGTTGTCTGTTATGGCAAAGGGAGTAAGAAAATTAAAGAGTAAGAAAAGAGGTCATTTAGAAGTTTTTTCTCATATAAAGTTCTCAGCTTCAAAAGGAAGCGGAATTGACGTAATGACTGAAGTAGAATCTATAAATGACTTCCATAAAATTAAGAAGGATCTCAAAAAAGTCGCATTAGCATATTATTTTATGGAGGTAGTGTTCAAGCTTACGAGCCAGGAAGAAAAAAACAAGGAACTATTCCGATTGATTTTAAATTATTTAGATAAGCTGGATATTGATAAGAATCTTCGGACGTTAAGATTTTCTTTCATTCACGATTTACTTGTGCTTTTGGGTTATTGGCCAGTAAACCGAATAATGGCTAATCCGGATAAGGTTCTTGAGGAAGTTCTTGAAAGACAGGTTTATACACTCCGAATTGGTAAGCGGCTTCTTTCTTAATATCGGTCACGATGGTAAAATCCAAAAAGCATGTCAAATATTATTAAATGTCCCTATTGCGGCAAAGAGGTTGAGATTTCTGAAGCGCTCTCGCATCAGATTGAAGAAAAACTACTTCAAGATATTAAGACCGCACATTCTAGGGAGCTCGAAGAAGCCACAAAAAAAGCCGAGGAGTCCGCAGTTAAGAAAATTAATGAAAAGAATTTACTGGAATTAAAAAACGCAAAAAAAGAAGCTGAAGAGGAAAAGGAACGAAGCAATAAACTATTAAATCAGCTTGAAAATTTGAATTCACAGTTTAGAGAGCTTAGAAGAAAAGATGAAGAAAGAGAGCTTGAAATGAGTAAGAAGTTAGTAGAAGAGGAAGAAAGGATTAGGAAAGAAGCATCCGGGAAAGCAGAAGAAGAGCAAAAATATAAAATTTTGGAAAAGGATAAAGTAATAAACGATTTGAAATCTGCACTTGACGATATGCGCAAGAAAGCTCAGCAAGGCTCGCAGCAACTTCAGGGTGAGGTATTAGAATTGGATTTGGAAGATAAATTACGAAATGCATTTGTGTATGACGAAATAACCCCGATCGGTAAGGGAGTTCAGGGCGCAGATGTATTACAAGCTGTTAGAAATCAGGCAGGAAAAGCCGCAGGATCAATTTTGTGGGAGACTAAGAGGGCAAAATGGACTCCGTCGTGGCTGCCAAAATTGAAAGAAGATGGGCGGAAGAATGATGCAACAATGGTTGTGTTGGTCAGCGAGAATTTACCAAAAGCTATTGAGCATTTTAAAGTTATGGAAGGTGTTTTGGTAACATCTATTGCGTTTGCTCTTCAGTTAGCAGCAATACTCAGGAGATCACTTATGCAAATTGCTGCTGCCAAAGTAGGAGTCGAGAATAAAGATGAAAAGCTTCAAATGCTTTACGAATATATTCAAAGCGATGCTTTTAGACATAGATTTGAGGCTTTTGCTGACGGAGTTAAAGCAATGGAGGAAGATTTGTTAACCGAAAGGCGGTCAATGGAGCGGATTTGGAAGAAAAGAGAAACACAACTTAAAAGAATGCAACTAAATACTTCAAGAATGTTTGGTGAGCTTCAAGGGGTTATGGAGAATAAACTCCCCGATATTAAAACTCTGAAACTGGAGGGTTAAAAATTACTAAGGTGTCAGGGGAAATTCACCCCCACTGTGTACAGTACAATACTTCTCAAAGTGGGAGTGTAAGGACTTTCACCTTCTTGCCTTCCGACAATCTTTAAGGCTTAATTTGCCACCCACATAAATATGTATGAGGTAAGGAATCATTTATGACAGTTTCGAGAAAACTCCGAGCGTTAGCTCGGGGATGAATCGAACCTGATTTTTCATCCTTTGTAAGATATGGAAATCCCGCTCGTAAGAGCAGGGAGGATGTTATGAAGATCGATCTTTTAAATCCGGTAAGAATCTCTCAGGTCGAAACGAAAAATCAGTAGCGATGAATTCTCTCTCGTTAATAACAGGTGGATGATCAAGTCCATGTTCGACATGTCTGGGTTTTATGGCATGATGTATTTTTTGTAAATTTATAATTTGTTGTGTGGTTCTAGTAGCCCCTTCTTGATCTCTATTAGCTATGAGTTCTAAATTTTTAGCTAATAAATCTGCTAGAGTAGAAGCTAGCGCGAGAGACACACGTGATCGTTCGT
>CAYREZ010000027.1:0-11868 GCA_964423565.1 uncultured Gammaproteobacteria bacterium
ACCTGTGACCCCTTACACGTCAAGTAAGTGCTCTACCAACTGAGCTAACCGACCTAATATATCTTTGTGCTCAGCCCAGAGCGTCAAGTAAGCGCTCTACCACTGAGCTAGTCGTCCATCAACTAACCCTGATTGATTAATATTTTTAACAATTCCCTTCCTTTTCCGGTTTTAAAAAATAGCTCTCGTTTATACGCCTCCACCCTAGTCTTGTATTCTTCCTTATAAACAAGCTTAAATGGTTTTGTTAACCTCGTGTATTTGCTTTTCCCAAGATTATGTTCGTAAAGACGTCTTTCAAGATTATTAGTCGACCCAGTATTTAATCTGTCATTCGTCAAACTTTTAAGGATATAGACGAAATACATTTTAGAACCCCGGACTTGTCGCCTCAGGCAACCGCTATAGCCAACTGAGCTTTAGCCAAAGGCTAATCAACCTCTGGTTGAAACCGTCCGTACGAAAATTCTTAGGGAATTTTCGTAATTATACAAGAAAACCTAATAGTTTTAAATGGTTTTGATCTTTGCTATTATAAATTATGCTTAAAAGAATAAGAAAGCACCACGATGAGTTTATGAAAACTATAGACTCCGATAACGTTAAAAATACCTCACTTGATGCTCTGAAAAAAATAAAGATTGCTTATATCCCTTATAACGAACTTTTAAAGGAAGGGTTCATCGCCGGAATTGGCTGGGCATTCGGCGTTACCGTAGGATTCGTCATTATTTCATCAGTATTGGTTATAGTCTTAAATTTCTTGGGGGGATTACCACTGATTGGCACCCTAATTGCAAGTATTGTTGAGCAAACCCAGGTTCAGCTGCTTAATAGAACCCCGCTCATACCCCGATAACATGACGCTCGAACTTAGTTCTAAAAGAAAAGCTAAACTACCCTACGAAAATATACATGGGGTTCATGACATAACGTCCGGTGCACTGAATCCTCGGGGATTAGAAAACGAAGCCTTGGCGAGAGTCGAAATAAATGGGGGTCACCCCGATGAAAGACAGCGGTGCATTATCTCAAGAATTTTAAAAATCTCGCCCCCTTCTATAGATCGAGATAAATCAAAAAGAAATTGACAAAATTAATAAAAACTATTACGATACGCTTAATAATGCATAAAATTTTTGTAACTACAACTACTACTTTCCTCTTTTGCGAGGAGTAGTTGTGTAATAATTTACACATTAAATCACAAACCTCCTCACAAGGAGGTTTTTTTATAGGAAACGGTATAGTAGTATATGAAAAACAATTGGAATATAATCTAGGATATATGCAAAAAAATACGGATTATTTAGAAAATCTGAGGCATTCAACAGCGCATCTTTTAGCTGCAGCTGTGATGGATTTATGGCCCAAAACAAAACGCACAATAGGGCCGTCAATCGAGAATGGTTTTTATTTTGATTTTGATTTCTCGTCCATAGGTCGATCGTCCTCTGGTCGGGGTGATTTCAAAATAACTGATGCTGACTTTCCGAAAATCGAAAACAAAATGCGGGAGATTCTTCCTTCTTGGAATGGATTTGAGCCGCATAAGCTCAGTGCAAAGGATGCAAAAAAAGAATATCCCGAAAATCCTTTTAAACATGAGCTGATCGACGAGTTTTCCGAAAACGGCAAAAAGCAAGTTTCATTTTATAAGTCAGGCAGTTATTGGGATCTATGCCGCGGCGGGCATGTTGAACATCCGGATAAGGAATTACTCTACTTCAAATTACTCTCAGTAGCCGGGGCATATTGGAAAGGAAGCGAGAAAAATCCTATGCTGACAAGAATCTACGGAACCGTTTTTCCGACGCAAAAAGAGCTGGATGAGTATATCAAAATGCAGGAAGAAGCCAAAAAAAGAGATCACAAAAAACTCGGGCCCGCAATGGAGCTTTTTCTCTTCCACGAAACTGCTCCGGGTTCACCATACTGGTTACCAAAAGGACTAATTATACTTAATGAACTTTTAAATTTCTGGAGGGTTGAACATGCCAAAAGAGGATATTTAGAAACCTCAACTCCTTTGATTAATAAAAAATCACTCTGGGAAACGTCGGGTCATTGGGATCATTACAAAGACAGCATGTTCATTGCTGACATGGGAGAAAATGACGTATATGGAGTAAAGGCCATGAACTGTCCAAATGCTATGGTTATTTTTGGATCTAAAACACGAAGTTATAAAGATTTACCCTTAAGGCTTTCAGATAGTGACGTTTTACACAGATACGAAAAGTCTGGAGAGCTCAACGGGCTTTTCAGAGTTAGGATGTTTAGACAAGATGACTCTCACAACTTTATTTCTGAAGATCAAATCGAAACTGAATATAAGGAAATACTTGATATTGCTGAACAGTTTTATGGAATTTTTAATTTAGATTACAAATTAAGACTGGGAACCAGACCCGAAAAGTATATGGGGGACAAGAAATCATGGGATAAAGCAGAAAGTACTCTGAGAAAGATTCTAAAAAAAAGCGGTAAAGAATTTTTTATCATGGAGGGAGACGGCGCCTTTTATGGTCCAAAGGTAGATATACTCATGAAAGATGCAATTGGACGGGAATGGCAAATGGGAACAATACAACTTGACTTTCAGCAACCAAGGCGCTTCAACCTAAAATACACAGATAAAGATGGTTCTGAAAAAACTCCTGTTGTTGTTCATAGGGTAATTTACGGATCCATAGAGAGGTTTATTGGCATATTAATTGAAAACTTTGCCGGCAATTTTCCGACATGGCTAACTCCGGTTCAGGTTAAAGTACTGCCAATATCTACCAGACATATAAAGTATGCGGAAGAAATTGTTAATAAGCTGAAGGAAGAAGGAATCAGGGTTGAACTTGACGACAGAAATGCGACTCTCCCGGGAAAAATCCGTGATGCGCAGAATGATAAGGTGCCATATATGATCATAATTGGAGATAAAGAAGAAAAAGCCAAAAAAGTTGCCGTAAGATTGCGTACAGAAAAAGATTTGGGCCAAAAAGATTTACAAGAATTTATAAAGGCTATTAAAGCTAATATTGAAAATAAATCACTTGAGCTTTAATGAATTAGTTTCTTCGTAATTTATGCTATCTTGAAAAGCTTGATACTTGATAGATCAAATAATCTAATATAAAATAACGCTTAAGTTCAACGAAGTTGAAAAAGAATACATTTAACTGGCGAGTAAATCATCAAATAAGGGCTTCCGAGCTTAGAGTTATTTCAGGAGACGGAAAACAATTGGGTGTTATTAGTTTGCAGGATGCCCTGAGAAAAGCAGAAGAAGAAGGATTGGATCTTATTGAAGTTGCTCCTAACGCAAAACCTCCCGTTGCAAGAATAGTTGAATTGGGCAAATTCAGATATCTGGAGGAAAAGCGCCAGCAAAAGGAAAAAAGGGGAAGTAAAAGCGGCGATACTAAAGAAATAAGGTTATCGCCATTTATCGCAGAGCACGACCTGGAAAACCGTTTGGCAAGAATAAATGAATTCCTAAAAGAAAGAAATAAGGTCAGGCTCGTTGTCAGATTTAAAGGAAGGGAAATGGGAAGCAAACAGTTCGGCTATAATCTATTGGGAAAAGTCAAAAGTAGAATCGAAACTGGTATTAATATCGATATGGAACCTAAGTTTCTAGGAAGAAATCTTATGATGGTAGTTTCACCATCAAATAAGATAAAAGTTGAAAGGCAAGAGGTAAAAGAAGACACAAAATAGAATATTTACTTTCATCTTTTACTCTTTATCTTTCACCTATTAAGTATGCCAAAAGTAAAAACCAGAAAATCAATAACAAGAAGATTCAGAGTAACGAAAAAAGGCAAAGTCATGCGCATGCAGGGATTTAAAAGCCATTTGAATGCTAAAAAATCAAAAAAGCGGCTAAGGAGGCTGGGAAAACAAGTAGTAACAAAAAAGACTTTCGCCAATAAAATAAAAAAAGTACTTGGAAAGTAAGTACTTGTCCTGAGCGAGTGAAAGGAGTCTAAGGATGGCAAGAACAAAAAGTATTGCTCAAAGGCGGCACAGAAAAATATTAAAGGCTGCAAAAGGCTTTAAACAAGCAAGGAGAGTGCGTGTGAAGGTCGCTAAAGAGGCTTTACTGCACGCGGGGCAGTATGCTTATGTGGGGCGAAAAAATCGTAAAAGAGATCTTAGACGGCTTTGGATACTGCGAGTTAATGCAGCGGTGCGGGAACACGGTATGACATATTCAAAATTTATTGCTGAACTTAAAAAGGAGAAAATTGAGCTTGATAGAAAAATCCTAGCAGAAATTGCGGTAAAAGACCCTGCTACCTTCGGTAAAATAATTGACAGCGTCAAATAACTGCAGTAAAATTCTCAAACAATATGGAAAATTTAACAGTCAGATTTTTCAACTTTAACCTCACCTAATGCGGGGTTAAAGTTTGTATTGCGTATTAACCCCGCTTGGCGGGGTTTTTTGTTGACCTTTAAACCTATTAATTGTCAACAATCCTCCCCAATAACGCTCTTTGAGTCCCGTAAAACGGGATCAAAAGGTAAGTATAGGAGGATAAGTGAAAGAAAAGAGGTGATAAATATGACAAAAAGAACAACAGCGAGCAGACTAAGATCATACACTCTAAAAGTTATGGCCGAACACGATCGTACTTATTGGTGGGCGAATCCTAAAGAACATCCACTACCAAAATTGCCAGAAACTGATTATTTAACTGGTCCTTATCTTAAAGAAATAAGTCAGTCGCAACCGCATAGGAGAGATGAAGTTATTGCATTAATCCAATTAGTAAATGACGTCAGAGAAGGCACTGTTGGCTATCGCGGTAGAGGAAGTTCTGAAATAAAATAGAGATACGAATTAAAATTACATATAATAAGGTATGCGGGAAGATATTTTGAACATAAAAAACCAATCCATTGCTCGGATTACCGAGATTGGTTCACAAACCGAACTCTCAGAGCTTAAGGTAGAGTTTCTGGGCAGAAAAGGGAAGATTAATAAGTTAATTAAAGATATTAAGAGATTAAGTGATGAAGATAAGAAAGAAGCAGGACGGGCAATAAATGACACAAAAGCAGCAATAGAACAGGCTATACAGTCAAAAATCGAAGAACTGGAAACGCATAAGTTATTACATGTTAAATGGTTTGATCCGACAGTCCCCGGAATTCCATACAAAATAGGACACCTGCATCCGACAACAATTGTTGTTAATGAGATGTTTGATATTTTCAAGCACCTGGGCTTTTCTATTATAGAAGGACCAGAAATAGAATCCGATCTTTATAATTTTGAAAAATTAAATCTGCCAAAAGACCACCCCGCCCGCAGTTTACAGGATGCACTATATGTTGAAGATCCAGAGGTGGTGCTGCGGACTCACACCTCTTCTGTTGAAGTACGGGCACTCTCAACAATAAAACCGCCTTTCAGGCTAGTCGTTGCCGGAAAATGTTATCGTTACGAGAAGGTTAACGCAAGCAATAACGCAATATTTTATCAGTTCCAGGGATTTTCACTGCAAAGCGGACTCTCGATGGCAGATCTTAAAGGAACTCTTTTCTACTTTGCCAAATCTTTTTTTGGCGAAAAAAGGGAATTTAGATTCCGGTGTAAATATTATCCTGAGGTCGAACCCGGGGCCGGTCTTGATATAAACTGTGCGTTTTGTAATAAGAAAGGGTGTCAAGTTTGCAAAGGGCGTGGGTGGATAGAAATGTTGGGAAGCGGCATGATACATCCCAACATTCTACAGGGCATGGGCTACGACCCTAAGAAAATCAGCGGCTTTGCATTCGGCATGGGATTGGACAGAATTGTAATGGATAGGTTTGGTATCAAAGATATCAGGAGTCTTTATAACGGAGATATTCAATACGATTTATGAGAATACCAATAAACTGGTTAGAGGAGCATGTTAAGCTTCCGGGTAAATTATCCGAATTAACGAATCGGCTGACTTACGCCGGACACATGTTGGACAAGATTGACAAAGTTAATGAAAATACAGTAATTGATCTTGAACTTAGAGGCAATCGAGCCGATTGTTATTCAATAATGGGTATCGCGAAGGAAGTATCTGCACTATTTAAAACCCCTCTAAAAAATGTCGATCTTCTTAAGATTAAATCCGCTCAAAAGATAAAAGACATAAATATAACCGTTAAATCTAGATACTTACAAAGAGTCATGTCGGTAAAAATAACTGATGCCAAAATTGGAAAATCCCCAGGTTGGTTAAAGGATAGGCTTATGGAGTACGGAATTACCTCTATCAATAATATTGTAGATCTAACGAATTACGTTATGGTCGAGACGGGACAGCCGATGCACGCGTTCGATTTTGACAAGGTAGGGTCTGATCTTGAAATAAGAACCGCGGAAAAAAACGAAAAAATAGTAACTTTTCTGGGAGATGAAATAGTTTTAGACAAAGACGATCTTGTATGGGCAAATAAAGGTTCTATTCTCTCTGTCGCCGGAGCAATCGGTGGAAAAAATCATTCAATTTCGGATGACACCAAAAACGTACTTCTTGAAGCGGCAAGCTACGATCAAGCCAATATAAGAAGAACTGTGCATAGACATAACTTATTAACCGATGCCGGGCTAAGGCATGAGAAGGATTTGGATCCGAATCTCGTCGAGTTAGGTTTTTGCCGATTCCTATATCTTCTCGACAAAAACGGCTGGGGGGATATTGCAGAGTCTGCTTTAGATTTCTACCCTAAGCCTATACATCCTTGGAAAGTTTCTTTGAATTATGATTACCTCAAATCATTTTCCGGAGTTGATATAAATAAAGAAAATCTTAAAGCAGATTTAAAATGGCTTAATTTTATAACCCAGGAAGAAACTGCCGAAAAAATTGACGTACTTTGCCCGACTTACAGAACCGATGTAAAACTCGAGGAAGATTTAATCGAAGAAATAATAAGGCTTTACGGATATGAAAAAATTCCTGCAAGCGTACTTTCGTTGGAAACACCAGAAAATATAACTCCCGACTATGTAAACCAGGAGATAGAGCTAAAAAACCATATGATCCACATGGGTTATGATGAGGTTATAAGTTCACCTTTTGTAATACCGGATTATCAAAAACTAAATTTTTCTTTATCGGAAAAAGCTTCACCTGTTACGATAATTAACCGCCCGTCTCCGGAAATTGAGGAGATGAGAATGACGTTAATTCCCAGTCTTTTGGGATTCGTTAAAAAAATAATCAATGAAAGAGGTGAAGAGGCACGAATATTCGAAATCGGGAAAATATACTTTCAAAAGAATGATAAATATATCGAAAAAAGGGTTTTAGGTATCAGTTACTGGAAGAAATCAAAAAAAGGTTTTCGTAAGTTCAAGGGATATCTTGATTCTCTGATAAAACTGATGCGTTTGGCTGATATTAAATTTAAAGCAATAAAAATACCGCAAATTTATAACTCTTACAATTTAATCTTAAATAACGAAATTGTTGGAGTTGGCGGTCAAATAGACGATATTTACTTCGCCGAAATATATCTCGATGCCTTGTTGGGTAAATCCGAGAAGCAGAAGGTAAATCTCTGGCAGAAATACCCACCCCAAATCGAGGACCTCACTATAAAAATTCCAAAGCAAGTTGAGATTGGAAAAGTAATTCAATCCATTAAATCAGCAAATAAAATGATTTCAAAGGTAACCTTTACAGATAGATACAAAGATAATTATACTTTCCGTATATACTATCAACATTCAGATAAGACACTAGGTGATAAGGAAGTCGAAGAAATTAGAAAAGTTATTGTTTCAGCAGTAAAAAAGCAATAATATAACAATATCTCTAACTGATACTGTCTCCAAAAAGACTCGCATCCCTTCTTTTAATACCACGCCCCGAACTAGAACGAGCATTAAATGCTTTTAACTCTTCTACCCGGATATCGGGTGGGAGTAGTGTTTTACTACTCATCCACTCGATTATATTTAGCCCTGCCACATGCTCTATTTGTGGAGAATTTGTTTTTAAAAATTTCGCTACCCATTCTTGCAAATCACCATTTAAATCTATTACTGTACCATCATTTTTTTTAAATTGTGTATCTCCTTGTAATATATGCTTAACTACACCAACCATTCGTTGGGACATTTTCCCAAGTTTCTCTTGCGGTATTAATTGCATTTCGTTATCTTTCATAACAGATTTAAGAGATGTTGAGGGTTATTATACCACATCGTCAAGGAAATATACTCTCGATAGGGGAAGGTAATAGAATTGGTGATGGAGAATAATCCCAGGCAACATTTACACCGATTGTTATAGTTTTATCAGATTCTTTACCATTTTTGTCTTTCGCCTTTGCTTTAAGGGTATGAATACCATCCGTAAGCTCAATTTCTTGCCTATAGGGTGGTGCAGTAAATGTTCTGATTCTAGAGCCGTCGGCTTCTAATTCTACCAAAACAATATCGGCTGTTGAATCCGGCTTTATTTCAACCTCAAATTTATTAGCTAAATTCGATGCATGATCGGACGGTTTCGCAAATTCAACGCTTACAGGATTTTGTGTCCCGCAATAATCCGACGGCGGTTTATATCTAGCATCTGTCTGGGTGTTCAACCAATCCAAAATCCCTTTTTGCCATTTGTTTTCTGATCCTGCAGGCGCGGTAGGGTCCTCCTCTTTAAATACGAAATATTCTTTCTCATCATAATTTCCGGAAGATATGTCCGAAGGCGTTGCAAGTTTGCCGTCTGACTTACATACCTTAAGCTTGACATGAACCGGATCGGTTCCCGGTTGCGTACCATCTATAAACTTCTCAATTCTTGAAGGATAGCCGTCATGAGCTGCATAGCCTGAAATGCTATCAACGGAAGACGTAACAATCCCTCCCGGAGTTTCAAAACCCAGATTCGGTTTACCTTTTAAAGCCGCCAATAACACTTTTCGCCAAATAGGAGATGCTCCGCTTACGCCCGAGGCAACCTCTTTCATTGATGTGTTATCGTTATTGCCAACCCATACACCCACCATGACCTGACGATTGCCTCCGATTGTCCAGTTATCTTTCTTATCGTTTGTTGTCCCTGTTTTTACAGCAATTTTCCAACCGGGAATATTAAGGAGCGAATTAGGGCCGAAAATTATTGATCTTGCTTCGTTATCCGACAAAATATCCGCAATCATAAAGGCTTGTTCCGGAGTAAGAACACGCTTGCCTTTTTTTGGCTGGTTATTCTCAAGTATTTTTCCGTCCGAATCTTCAATTTTTAATATAGCCGTAGGGTCAATCCTGAATCCCTCGTTAACAAATGTGGAGTACGCCCCGGTTAATTCCAAAAGCCTGACTTCGCCACCACCTAAAGTTAGTGAAAGTCCAACGCGGTTTAAAGTATCTTTAGTAGGCTCCAAAGATGATATTCCGAGATCATAAGCAGTTTCCAAGGTATCTTTGATTCCAACCTTCGCAAGCATCTTAACTGCGGGGACATTAATAGAATTTCCCAAAGCGTATCGGAGTTGTATCGGACCTCTATACTTTCCGTCATAGTTTACCGGTTTATAAACCGGCTGACCGATTCCACCCGGAAATTCTGTAGGGACATCCAGTATCAAAGTCGAGGCGGTATAACCTTTTTTTAAGGCGGTTACATACGTGATAGGTTTAATAGCTGAACCCGGTTGTCTTAAAGACATAACTACATTTACCTGGCCGTCGTAATCAGGGTCGCTGAAGTTCTTCGAACCCACCATTGCCAATATTTCTCCTGTTTGAGGGTCGATTACAATGCTTGCGCCGTTTGTAATATGAACCGCTTCAACCTTGGCAATTTCTTCGCTAACAATTTTCTGTGCTTCCTCTTGAACGTCCAAATCAAGAGTTGTCGTAACTTTCAGTCCACCTTGCTCGATGACTCGTTCACCGTACCTGTCCTCGAGTAATTTTTGGACATATTGAACAAAATGCGGGGCTTTAAAATTAGATCCCTTTTCCTGAAACTTAATTTCCTTCAGTTTTTTTAATGCATTGTCTTCTTCTTCTTTGGAAATAAAGTTATCCTCATACATCCGTCGGAGTACCTGCCCAGTTCTATCAATATAAGCATCCGGCGTCGCAGAATACGGTGAATACGCCGAAGGTCTTTGCGGCAATCCCGCTAATATCGCAGATTCCACAAGATCCAATTCATGAACGTTTTTTCCAAAGTATGTTTCAGAGGCTGTCGCAACTCCGACCGCCGTACCCCCATATGGGGCTTCATTTAGATACATCTGTAAAATTTCGTCTTTGCTATATTTTCGCTCAATCTGGACAGCAAGAATAAATTCGCGGATTTTTCTAAAAACCGACCGTTCAGGCGTTAAAAGCACATTTTTCACAAGCTGTTGGGTCAAAGTCGAACCTCCCTGGGCATAACCGCGAGTAAACAATCTGGAAAATCCCCTGAGCATTCCCATGGGATCAAAACCCCCATGCCGGTAAAAATTTTTATCTTCAATTGCGATTGTCGCGTCTTTGAGATCCTGTGGAATCTCTTCAAATTTTACGGGATTTCGATTTTGATCGCTGAATATATCGTATAAAACATCTCCGTTCCTGTCGTAAATTTTGCTCGAGAAACCCTCGCGTCGTACCACTTTATCAGGCGAAGGCAAGTTAAACGCGAAAAAGGGTAAAATTATAAATGTCCCAACAAAAAGAAGAATCGTCCCCAAAAAAGCAAGTTTAGCAAAACGCACCATCCGCCTGCTTTTAACTACTTCGTCGGAGTTGCCATACATATTTCTTCTTCGTCTTCTTACGTTTCTCCATTTAGGCATACGTTACTATTGTAACAAACTGACATCATCGTACAAGGTAACTAGATATGCGACACTAGGTATTCCTCAGGTGTAGCAAAATTCAGACTAAAGTGTAACCTTTTGGTATTGTAATATTCAACCCACTTCTCAAGTTTCCGGTTAAGATCATCAATGTCTGTATAATCAATGTCAGTCTCCTGGTAGAATTCCTCCTCATCTGTCCTGTGGGACCTTTCAACACAGCCATTCTGATCAGGTGTATGAATCCATGTATATTGGTGCTTGATCCCAAGTTTCGTTAAGTACTCAGTAAAAGCAGATTGGAATTCAGGCCCATTGTCAGTCTGAATTAGCTGTATCTTTAATCCTTTCTTCTTTGCCTTAACTAACAACCTATTCACAAAATCAATACTGTTTTTAGTATTAAAAGCTTTGTATCCAGACAGATATCTCCACTTACTTCTAACATCAATTGCTGTGTATTGATATTTCCTCTTGGGCAGATGTTTGGTATCGATTTGTATTAACTCTCCGGGATTATTCGCATGATTGAAAAGCTTTGACTTTGATCTTTTTCTCTTGTGTCTAGTTACAATCAGATTCCTTCTCTTCCACCAGTTGTATATCGTTTTAGGTGAACAGGCAGGAATTCTGCCTTGCCTAAGCCATTCATGGTAGAGGTAATAGTGGCTCTTCTTTGGATTAGTCCTTTTCCATTCACAAACTTCAGTAACAATATTCCAGTTAATTGTCTTTAACCTTTTAGGCTTTCTTGATTTGTATTTAATACTTACCAGTTTGTATGGATTGTATTGTTTCTTTAATCTGTAAAAGGTTGAATGGTGTATCCCAAAGAGCTTACACAGGTATCTAACATTCTTAGGATCCATCTTCTCGTATGCATCCATGAGTTTTAGTCTAAATAACTCTTTCTCATTCAGTTCAATTGTGTGATATTTCATATATACTGACACCCCCTTTCCTAGCTACACCTTAAAAGTGTATCGGAAGTGTCGCATATGTGTTTACACAATTCGAATCCTTGTGCAGGTTACTAATAAGTTATATCATTTTCATGAAATGCTCTCGAAA
>CAYREZ010000028.1:0-11360 GCA_964423565.1 uncultured Gammaproteobacteria bacterium
AAAAATAATATTAGCAGCTTCCATTCTTTTCGACATCGGAATATGTGAAGGAAAAACGACTTCTTCGTTATACTTATCAACTAATCGTTGCAGCCTGTCTCCTGAATAGGGGTTTTCGGGTACAGAATTCTTTATTTCCATGCGCTATTTTAGCAAATAATCAAAAATATTGTTAGTTTTAATCCGAGTATAAAAGATTAGAGGTTGACGAGTACGGGTATGTATTGGGTATAATACGATACCCAATATGAGAAAAGTGAAATTATTTAATATTAAATTTATCCTTCCCTAGCACGGGGAGGCTTGATTTATTGTCAACCTCCTTAAATCAGGGAGGTTTTTTAATGCGTAAAGATAGGAGGTGAGCGTATGGCAATTATCGAAGGAACTTCTTTTGATTTAAAAAATGGCAATCCAGAGCAATCGGGTAGTTCTTCCGCTTCGGGGGAAGTTGTACAAATTACTACTAGAGATAATCAGGGTCCCAAGGTTGTAGTAATTAGATCTGGCGAACAGGGTCAAGGAGGCACGGTACTTAAAGTTATTCGACCGCCTAGGATTATAAAGTAATTATGTCAATTTTTGATCGGATAGAAACAGAAAGTCGGGATGACATGCACTCTCTTTACAGGGAAGGAGTTAATGTAGATCGGAGAATTGTTGACAAACGGTTGGGAAGGTTAGATAGGCCTCACATTTTTGAAGATGGAAGAGGAGAGATTGTACCCGCTACAAAATTGCGACTATCAGGAAATGGTGTTCAGCATTACGGTGGAAGAACGCTAAAGCTTGGTCCGGCTCACTCTCATGATTCGGAACACCTTTATCACTTTTTGGAAAATATAGAAAACCCTGCAAAAGATCTTTTGCAGAGATTTAGGAAAAACGCTTTCGTTCACCACCAAACTCGGAGGCTAAGTAGGGATAGGTAATCTCGTAATATTCTACACCATCAAATCTTAAAGCTACTGGTGTAAACCAGTAGCTTTAAGATTTCTCTGCCGGAGGCAGAACTTGCAAAGCAAGTGGTGGATGATGCTACGGGTAAAGCGAGTTTAACGAGCGACACCGTAGAGAATCACTAAAGTTAATAATATTTAATTAGTAGTTGAGGTGTATTACCCGTTCCTTCGGAATTTTCGGCAGATTCGAAGTACGCAAAGTCTCCTGAAACGTCCCCGCCTTTGACTTCTTCTTCGAAATGAATTCTGAATTGTGCTCTGGCGCGCGCATTCGCAAGGTCGTCTTTGATTGCTATAGAAACGTCTGCTTCTTTCCAGTCATTTTTAGTAGTTTTTGACAGCGTTGTAAATGAAGATAAAAGCGCAGCCGATGCATAATCTGAGGAGTCTAAAATATCCCCGTAGGTTAGCTGGTCAATAAGTAAATTTCCAAGGTTGGAGTATGGTGCACCGATTGTTCTTGCTTGATACATCTTAAGTTTAGCTTCGATTACATTTAATCCCTGGGGGAGTTCGGTAAGATCGAAACTGACATACCCGCGTGTTACAAGATTTATATTTCTTCCTGATCGTATATCCACTGATGAGTTACCATTTTCATTACTGGAGCGATAACCGTCAAGACTGGGAATTGCATGTAGTACTTTAGTATTTGGAAATGGGCTTGGAGTAGGGCTTTTTTTTGATTTTGATCTTCCGCTTTGCGTTGCAGTATCTGAATTTGTGGGAGTTGGTGCCTCAGTAGGTATATAGGTCGGGCTTGGAAAAATTGTTGCGGCTTGCTTCTCATTAGAATTATTTCCTGACTTTTTGCCAAAATAAAACGAAAGTGATGACGATGTTATTAAAAGTAAGAAAGCTAAAAAGCCAATTATTATTTTTAGGTAATTAGTTTTTTTCCTGCGTGGTTGTTCATCAAAAACTTCTTCAGTTCGGAAAACAGGTTCATTATCCATACTTTTGAATATTAACCTAAACTTTTAGTGGTCACAACAGACTTATATTACCGGAGTCATTCAATTCTTAGAAAATTAATTTTGGCTGTTTGACACTTGGTTGTTTTTCGATTTTTTCTTTGGGATAAAGCACGATCATCCACCCGCCATTCCTTACCCAAGCGTAATATAGTTCATCTTTATCAACCTCTTCAACTGCAAGGTAAGGATCTCGTATTATGTATTTGTCTGACTTTTTTCCGGTAACTACAACTGAGTGCGAGTATTTTTCTTTTGGTTCCTGATAAAGATTTTCGGCTTGAACGTTCATAATTACAGGGAGTCTATGGATTAATAGTTCGTTAATAGTTTCGAGTGTTGGATAAGCGATTTTATATTTACCACCCCTTTTAATATATGAAATGCTTTTGGCAATTTCTTTTTTGCCTGCCCAGTCCTTTTGTTTCTTAAGTTCTTTTAGCATTTTAATTAATGCTTTATCACCCTTTTTGGCGGCTTGGAGGACGTCTTTGTTCCACCAATGTGTGGCATAATGCGATATCGTCACGTTATAATTTTTACTAATTGCCAGAATCCCAAGATCGGAAAAATATCCGCCGGAAAGTCCCGAATGCTTTTTATATACATGAAGTTTTTTCCAGATATCAGACTTCTCAGTTGAATCGTCAAAATATTTAAAAACCATTAAAGCGCAGGCTCGGAGGCAGTCGTTACTGTGTGGATCCTGGCGAACGAGTTCAATATCCAAAGAAGATATATCCATTTAGCCCATATTATACACAAAAATTTAGTTTATAACAGTTTCGAGAAAACCACGTTCAGTTTACATGAACGTGGATGAATCGAACCTGATATGTCATCCTTTGTAAGATATGGAAACCCCGCTGGTAAGAGTGGAGAGGATGTCATTACCTTTTTTCCTTGAAGCCACTACATTCGGGAATTTTCAGTACCGAATCACCGGGTTGCCAAACGGATTGGGGATCAAGATCAACTTTACAATTTATGGCATATCCACGATCGGTTTCTTTGATTTTTAAGTTATCACATATACGACACGGCCCGTATTCGAGAGCTTGCTTCAACTGTACTGTCCTTGTGCAACTCTAAGATCAAATCCACGCTTTTTACCTATAGGGTGTTTCGATCTTTCTTCCGCAAGTTTCCCAAGAAAGTCATCGATTTCTTTTAAGGTAGCCATTTGAATCGTATTCTTGCAGAAAAATATTGATAAATCAATATTTAGTTAAGCGGTTAACTAATAATCCTGCTATCAGACTTAAGATAAAAATGAGTATTACAATTAAAGTGATTTTTGAAGACTTTATAATGTTTCAGTTTATTTGCCAATATCATATTTACCAATAACATTGTTATTTTTTTACCTTAGGTGTACTAATAAAAGAGTGGAAGACGGAGGAAATAGTGATAATCAGGTTAATCTGAATGTAGAAATAAAACTTCAGCCTATTCAGGAAATAAGTCCTCCGGCGATTACCGAAGCTGCATCAAAAACTAATAAATTAAAAAAGCTTTTTATAATTCTAGTAATAGTCATGTCAGCCGTGACGTTTCTTTTAGTAATTTTGAAAATATATGTAGGTAGGAGTATTGGTAAATCAAGCGAAGAAAACACATCTTTGCGACAAAAAGAAACTGTAAAGTTTAATTTGGAATCGTATGAAAGCAGCTTTTGGGGTTATCGTTTTGATTATTCCCCTGATCTGAAAATTCAGGATTTCGGAAATGGTTTAGTATTGACAAATTATATACCGGCGGATAAAACCGCGAATGAAAAATTATCTGCCGATGAAATTAAGATTGATATTAATACTTTTTTTGAAGACACTCGAAACCTTGATTATCCGAATATGAAGGATGCACAAAAACTTAGGGCCATTAATATCGGCGGAGTGACTTCCGAGTTATATAAATTTGATTACTTTTCCGGCGGGGAATTATTAGACAGCCGGCTTTTTTCGAGAATTAAACAGGGCAAGATTTATTATCAATTTTGGATTGAACCCGCAGATTCACTTGAAATCGATAAATTTTATCAGATTATTGAATCGTTTAAATTTAGTTCACCCAGCGAATTTCAACCAAGTGGAAAAACTGTCGATCCGTCGAGAATTTTATATGAGAATCTGCGTTACGGTTTCGCATTTAGTTATCCGAAAAATTGGAAATTTGAAGATTTCAACGAAAGTAGTACCATATTGTTGTCGGATGGCGATGGGACTCATTATTTCAGGATTGAACTGATTCCAAAAGTCTCCTACTTTGGAGGTGTCTTTGGTATTACAGATATAAAATTGAGGTTAAAAAAAGAAATCAGTACATATTGTCTTGCTGATGGTCCCGGAATGTCAATTAGCTGTCCCGAAGAGCTGACAAGTATTGAGACCTTCCTGAATAATGAGGGGGTAGAGGGGTATAGAGTAAAATTGGTCATGGTTGAAGAGAAATATAATCCTGACTCACAAATTATGGAAAAAACTCAAAAAGACGTAGTAGCATATGTTTACGAGCTTGACAATCCGCAGTATCCTTTTTTATTATTTTCACCGTTACCCGAAAGTACCGAAACAGGACTACAAGAAGTGGGAGCGGGTACTTTTACGAAACTTATATTAAAAAAATAAAATGGTAAATATTAAAGTTGAAAAAAGGGACGGGAAATTGGAGGATTTTGAATGCGAAAAGATTATACGGGTAGTTAGTGCGGCAGGTCTTGATAATAGAGAAGCAAAAATATTGTGCGACCAAATCGAACTATGGCTTGGTAAAATCAAAGAGCCGAAAATAACTTCTTTGCAAGTCAGGGATCAGGTTTTGGTAGAAATCCAGAAGATCAACAAAAACGCAGCTAAAAAGTTTATATGGTTCGAAAAATACAAGGATAAAAATTACGGTGTTAAGTTTTAAGATCCGGGAAGATATTTTTTAACGAGATCGATTAATTGTTCAAGATTTAGCGAGCCCTTAATTACATATTCGTTTGCGCCAGCACTAAGAGCTTTTTGTTTTTCTTCCTCAAGTGCTAAGTTTGACCAGGCAATAATAGGTGTATTTTTTTCTTTAGAATCTTGTCTTATATTTTCAATAAGCTCTATACCGGATACCCTCGGCATCATGATATCTGTAATTATTAGATCGACTGGTTCTTTATTGAACAAATCTTGCGCTTCCTGCCCGTCGCTTGCGATTAGCGTATTGAAGCCTTCTGAGATAAGCTTCTGATTGTACATTTTCTGAAGTACGGGATCATCTTCGACGATCATTACGGTATATTTTGTAGAATTATTAACTTTATCGCTAATTGTGTTCATGTTTTGAAATCTATTTGACTAATCTTTTCTAAACAATTCAAGGTCATCCGGCGTTTCCCGATCCGTTAGCATTCTTAATCTTGCCCTACCTATATTAAGAGCTTCCGGATCATTATTTTTTATTCCGATTTCAATTAATCTCCGAGCATCTTGATGCTCCTGTGCGCTAACCAATTTTCAGGACTACTCGACTTGAGATCTTATTCACCTTGAGTGAGTTCAGGACTAATTCCTAATAGTTCATTCCACCACATGGAACCGCCTTTTACTTCCATATCAACGAATTGTATTACATTTTATGAATTGAAACAAACAGCAAAGATAATTTACTTAGTCTGTATTTCCGATAACTGCATTCACATTCGTATTTCAAATTTATTCAAACTTCGCGAAAACCGTGGAATCTTATTCCACGGATGAAGCGAAGCAGTGAACAGACTCTTCGAGCATTTGCGAGAAAACCAAGGACTCTTGGTCCTCGGTTGTTTATTACAATAGCGGGGTAGTGGGGGTAATTTCGGAAAAAATTAAAGTGGGACTCCGTAGCTTGAAGAAATCTGCAGCAATTAACAATATACTTTTCCAAAAGGTGGTGTAATATTTATTTAATGCCAGACACAAAAATGCTCCAAGCCATACTTGACAGAGTTTCATTAGTTGATAAAAAGGCGACTTCGATAGAAAAGCAGATGAAAGATGGATTTCAAGGAGTGAATGAAAGGTTAGATAAGATTGGTAAAAGTGTTGCTTATTTAGAAGACGACACTCCAACCATTGATGAATTCAATAAATTGATAAGAAGGGTTTCGAAATTGGAGAATAGAGTATTTAGGAATTAGCTTCTTATTTTCTTACTTGATGCTTGCTTATTTCTGTGCGGCACTCGTTAAACACTCTAGGGGTGAAATAGCCAGACATACATGGAATTTCTGTATTTTGAAAGACAATTTAGGCAGGTGCTAGTGGATTTATAGTGAGCGAAGTCGAACTACTTTGTGAGGAACTTCTTTAGATATAATTATCCTAGTTTTGTTATAAAATATGCTTATGAATAAGAAGATTGACACTGTTATTTTAGATGTAGATGGAACACTATCTGAAGATATTTCTTGGTTGAAGCTTACCGAAGGCTTGGGGGTTTCTTCGGAGAAACACTCAGAAATCTTTAATCAATTCAGAAAGGGATTATTAACTTATCCTGAAGCGAAAAAACAACTAATTGAATTATGGCAGAGTAGTGGTAATGCAAATAAGGATTATATGGAGAATATGTTCAAGTCCTGGAAGTTGAAAGAGGGGGCGGAAGATATTGTGTGTTATTTAGAAAAATCATACAGAGTGTGTATTATCTCTGGAGCGGTCGATTTATATGTTAAAGTAGTGGCGAAAAAATTAGGCGTTTCTGTCTGGTATGCAAATACAGAGTTGGTTTGGGATAATAGGGGCAACCTCGTGGACTTTCATTATTTTGCAGACCAAGCGGCTAAGAAGTTAGAACAGTTTAGGCTGTATATTAAAAAGAATAGACTAGATAGAACAAGATGTGCGATAGTGGGTGATGGGGACAGTGATATAGCTCTTTTTAGGGAATTAAAGTATGGCATAGCGGTAAATGCAAAACCGCACCCCGAATTGGAATCTTTAGCTTATAAACGTTTGAAAAATATTCAAGAATTAAAAGACATATTTTAAGCCTGGGTGCAATAAACAACGCAACTTGTTATGAAAATTACAATAATTGGCACTCCTACATTACCAGATTTATTAGATCCGATTAATTTATTTAATGAAGTCTTTCAAAAATTTGAGAAAGGACCTGATAAGTATCTTTATGACGTTAGCTCAACTAATAAAAAAATTCATAACAGAAAGGATACTACCCTTTTTAAGGTCAATAATGGAAGTAGACTGATTGCGGCAGCGATTGGTTATGAACGATACTCTAGCTATTTTCATATTTGGCGAATTGCGGTAAAAAAAGTATTTAGAGGACAAGGAATCGGCTCCCAAATATATGAAGAAATTGAGAAATTTGCCAAAAAAAAAGGGTATAAGGGTGTAACAATAAATACGAATAACAGGTACAGATTAAATCTTGAACTATTGATTAAAAGAGGGTATGAAATATACGATGTAAATAATAGAGGTAAGTATGTGAATGACCCTAAGATAATGCTTAAATTGGGCTTCAACTGAATTGCAGGTGCTAGTGGATTTATAGTGAGCGAAGTCGAACTACTTTGTCAGGAATTTGTTTGGAAGTGAAGTTTACCAAAACCAAAGTGAGGTAGATAATGCTATTGTATAATATCCCGAATTTGTAATAATAAAGCCATGTCAAACACAAAGATATTACAAGCGATACTTGATGGACAAAGAGCAATAAAAGAGGAGTTAAAAGAAGATATCAATAAAGTTGGGAAAGATGTGTTGCGAGTAGAAAAAAAGATAGATAAGATGGAAAGAGATTAGACAGACTGGGTTTGGAATTAGCCGAACTTTCTAATGACGCCCCGACAATTTAAGAATTTGACAAGTTAGAAAAGAGAGTTTCAAAACTTGAGAACCAAGCTTCAAAAAATTAACTTCGACAGCACCTGATGGACGATCCCTCGACTTTGCTCGGAACAAGCTGTTCGAACTTAATATTACTCAAAACACCTGGTATATTCTAGCTTTTGCTTGAGGTATGAAGCTTAACCTTGTCCCTTAGCCTGTTGTGCTTTAGCTTCTTCAACCCCCCTTTGCATTAAAAGAAGACCGAAGCGGTCTACACCACTTAATCCACGACCCGCAATAATTGGCAAGACTTCAGGTTCTTTTTCAAGATTGCCATTTACCCATCTTCCAAGCACAAGCTCTGCACCTGCTATACTGGTAAGCGGGCTTGATAAAAGCTCTGTGGCTTTAGCCTCAATTTCTTCTAAAGAAGGAGTGGTTCCAAGACCATGTTTCTCATATTGTCTTGCAGTCCACTCGTCTTGAGGTACTCGTGGTCTTTGAAAACCTGGTGTTAATTCTTCTTGACTCATCATTAACTCACCTCCATTACAATCTCACACATTATATCATTTCTTGGAAGCATATCAACTATAGGCTGTTTTAATTGGTATATGGGGGGTGGGGGTAATTTGGACTAAAAAGAAACATAAGCAGTAATTTTTAAGTATTACAAAATTGACAGGTATGACAGATAATGTTAGTATTACTTACTATGCAAGTAATAACCACTGTTACACAGAAAGGTCAGATAACCTTGCCAAAGCAATTACGTGACAAATATAAAATCGGCACTAATAGTCGAGTCGTTGTTGAAGATGGTAAGGGTCACATCAGAATTAAACAGGCGAAGAGTATCCTTGATATAGTACCACTTGCCAAAGCTCCTCGCGGCAAAAATGCACTTATCGCTCGCGAAAAAATGGAAGCAATTTACACCAGAGTTTAATGGTTTACTTTATAGATTCGAATATCTTTTTGCGTGCCTTAATTCAAGAAAATGTTCAGAGTTTTCAAATTTGTAGCGATCTTCTTCGGCAAATCGAAAGCAGAAAAATTAATGCGGTAACGTCTGATTTGGTTTTGGCAGAGATAGTTTGGGTTTTAACTTCATATTACAAGCGTCCCAGAAGCGAAATTGTTAAAAGTATTGAGCTAATTAATAATATGGGTATGAAAACAGTAAATGCATTTGATAAGAGTATCGCAATTCGACTTTATAGCGAGTATTCAGTTAAATATATTGATGCACTTATTGCTTCAATTAACCCGATTATTAGAAAGAAGTGGACGGTAATTTCTTATGATAAAGACTTTATCAAATTGGGGATATTATGGAAAGAGCCGAAGCTGGAATGACTTTATAGGCTGGGTTTTTAGATTTTAAGCAGGGACTAGTGGATTTATGGTGAGCAAGGCCGAAGTATTGAAAATCCTGAGCTTGCCGAAGGACTTTGTAGGGAACTTCGGGTTTGAAAATAATAGGAACAGTGTAGAATACGCTATACCTGAAAAGGAAAGCAATATTACAAAGGATACAAAACATTTACATGTTGGTTATCTTGGTCAAGAAAGACTATTACCTGATGAAATTTATCTTGCTTCCCTTAATAACAAGCAAGAGGGCACGGTAAACCATCAGTTTATTTTTAAAAGACTACCGGGAGACAGTTGTGAAATGGATGTTATAAAAAGATTATATCCTGAATCTTTACATCAAATAACCCAGCAACAGTATTTAGATACTGTAGTCTACGGTAACCTCGAGGAGGTGTTGGCAGAACTTAATCTTCAACGCTAGTCTTGCAGCCATGGTACGTTTCAGTTCACATGAACGTACCCTGGATGTAATTGTCCTGAGCACTTCGATTTCACTCAGTGTAAACTTGCCGAAGGGGAAAGTATTAGAACTTTTTACGCACAAACTTGAGTTGCAGGAACGTGTGAACTTTGTAAGGAACTTCTATAGATACAACTTACTTAATTATAAAAGTGTTTATGATATATCCCAGATAAGTCGTTAGAAGAATAATGATAATTACTTTTAATGTTCTTTTGGTAGTTTTGGTTACTAAAGAATAAACGGTATAGATAATAGAAATAGGAAGTAAAATTATCAATGGCCAAATAATATAAATTGTAAAAATATTTAGGTATTTCAATATCCCTCCAAATCCACAGTTGGAAATAATGTGCATGGGATTATCAGTTAACTTAAATACATCACAATAGGAGAGTTCTTTGGGAGCATTTGCAATATCCTCAGGAGTAATAATAATTTTATCCATTTGTTAATGCTATCACAGAAGTATTTTGAACCCAAAAAGCAGGGGCTAGTATACTATGTAAGGAACTTCTATAAGTCTACTTCTGCAATTCCGAGTTTGTCTCTTTCCTCGGGTGTGAGTTTGTTATATTCCTCTTGAAATGTGAGTGAGTGTTTTTTTAATTCTCGTACTAGTTCTGAATACAAAGTGTGAAAATTTTGTTCGTATAGATGACCCTTTGATAGAGTATTTTTCATTACTTGAATTTTATCTCCATCGGCTTTAATTACTGCTTCAGCGAGTCTTGCAACAAGTTCCAATGGTGACTCTATGTCTTGCGAAGCAACATCTTCCAGAATTTTTAAACCTTTCTGCATTCTTTCTGCTGTTCTTTTCTCTCTTGGGCCAAATTGGTCTACTAATATGCGTTTGAGTGAAAATCCCCAAGGAGTATCTGGTGGAGGAACCTTAGTAGAGTATGAGTCTGGGACAGACTCAGGTTCGTGAACACCCACATGTTCATCGGGTTTTCTTTTAACACTCTCTGTTAATTTTCTATGAAGGTTAGGATTATGTTTTTTTACCTCCTCCAAAATTAGTCTATCTGCGAAAATTATTTCACCATATCTTTTTGTTGCTACCTCAGCTCCGTATTTTTTGACGACTTTTTGGGGAACAGGGCAGCCTTCAGACCAAGCAACCTCAAACACTTGTTGTTCAATTGGTTTTTCAAAGAAATTATCACCTTTATCTCCCAGTAAGGTCATATCTCCAAACTCTCTATTATATCTATTATCGGATTTTTCTGTCATAAGGGAATTATATCATGAAGGTGATCGTGTCTTATATCAAACTGTATCAGCAGCCCTGGATGGAAAGTATGAATACCAGATTATTACTCACGTATTGATTACGAACTTTTTATGCTCAAATTCAATATTAGTTAGTTATTGATAGTCTCCTTTAATTGAGAATAATTATACTAAGCTATAAAATCACTTCAGTATGATTAAATTTATTTATTTTGATGTTGGTGGAGTTTTACTAGATTGGTCAAAAGTATTTGAGGGTGCAGCAAATAAGTTTAACCTTGACCCTGAAGATATTGGTAGGGTATTTGAAAAAAAACACGATGACATTACTAAGGGTGTTATGTCGGCCAATGACTTCTGGAATAAATGTGTTCAGAAATATGGTTTAAAGAATGCTTCTAATTTTGATTTTTTAGACTCATGGGTGTCCGATTACCAACCAATTAAAGAAATTCACAAGTTAATAAAGAAAATTGCACCAAAGTATAAAATCGGACTTTTATCAAATATTTACAAAGGAATGTTGCCACTG
>CAYREZ010000028.1:11370-11659 GCA_964423565.1 uncultured Gammaproteobacteria bacterium
GTGGCACGAGTATTCCAATAAAAGCTAAGATGTTGAGCAAATTATTTTTTCTTGTGATGTTGGAATGATGAAACCAAATGCAGATATATACAAGTTTGCGCAAAATAACGCGGATTTAAAACCTCAAGAAATTCTTTTAGTTGATGATAGGGAAGATTATTGCAGAGGAGCAGAGAAGACGGGGTGGAATATTTTCTTATTTAATCCAAAACAACCAGCCTCCTCTGTTAAAAAACTTCAAAAATATTTGAACAGCTTTTGAAGCTGGAAGTTCGATCTTCCTTTCGTC
>CAYREZ010000029.1:0-914 GCA_964423565.1 uncultured Gammaproteobacteria bacterium
GGCAGGAACAAAAGAAATTACCTCTATAGGAATTTCACCCACTTTCACCGGATGTGCTAGCGGCGCTTGTACATTTAATGGGTTTAAAGCAAATAATGTTACAGACGCGGCAGGAGTTACAAGTACCGGATTAAATATCGGTACAGGGTGGGATTTTGCGATAAGTACAGAGGGTGGAACTCCCGGAACGGCATTGATCGAACTTGGAAGTGATCAAACTTCAGGAACAATTGCACAAATCGGAGCTGGGGGTTCTGTTACATTAGCTGGTACACTAACGGGTCAAAGCATAGATCTCAATGCGAGTTATACATCAACTAACCAGTCTGCTATAGGGTTTGATGTTTTAATGGATACAGCAAGCAATACGTCAGGAACTGTAAATTACAGAGGAATAAATGTTTCAACTGGAGATTTAACCCAGTCGACTGGTGGTACGACTAACTCTTATGGAGCCTATATATCTACTCCAAATATTACACAAACTGCAGGGACACTTTCTGCTACTGGAATGTTTATTCGAACTGGGACAATTACTACTGCAGGAACACAGTATGGGCTTCGTGTCGATTCCCCAAATGCTGCGGCAGTGGGAAGTCTTGTGGGTCTAGACATCAGTGCAATTACTAATGATGCAGGTTCGGAAATAGCAATAAATATTGGCGATGGATGGGATACGGGAATTTCGGTTAATGATACTGTTGATATAAATTTAACTACAAATACTGCAGAATCGCTAACAATCGACGTAACGACCTCTGACGCCACAAGCGGAATACTTGATCTTACAGCAACTTCAGATACGGGTGGAGTTGAGGGAATTGATATAAGCTTTACGGTTGCTGATGATAATGATGATACAACAGAAACTCTTGCAGCACTCAATATCCTTGCAACTCAAAACTCAGATGATA
>CAYREZ010000029.1:924-7401 GCA_964423565.1 uncultured Gammaproteobacteria bacterium
CTTTACGCAATCAATATCCAAAATTTGGGGGGCACAGCTGCAGGGGCATCAGAAATAGCATTAAATATTGGTACTGGGTGGGATTCAGATATTTTCTTTGCAGACACCTCTCCCACGATTGCATTTGCCGATACAGGAACTCTTGCCTTTTCAGACGGAACAAATAGCTTGCTGTCGATAAACGACGAAGGTGTATATGCATTCTTAAATTTGAAGGGTAAGACTGATACTGGAGATCCAACCTGTTCAACTGCAGGAGATCTTTACTTCAACGATGTCGATGATACTATAAAGATTTGTAACGGGACAGCTTGGGAAGCTCTGGACGGCGGTGGCGGAGGGGATTTAGATTCAACTTATGATGCAGATTCAGACAAAATCCTAAATGTTGATGATGCGACAAATGACCTTCACTTTAGATTAAGTGCGGGTTCCCAAGTGGTATTCGACATGGCTACCACTACCGCTCCCACAGTCGATATGGCCAATATCAATAATTCCGGTGCCTCTCAGGGGACGGTTACAGATGCAGTTGACGGATTATCAATTGACTTTGTTTCCGCAAGCGACGCGGCGGTAGATACAAACGCCGGAGCTCACATCACAATTATAGACTCCGGGGATTCAGGTGATTTTATTTCAGGTTTACAAGTAACGGCCGGAACTGCCTCTGCCGGTACACAATATGGAATTTCAATAGATACGATAACGGGTGGAGGTGGAACCGAAACGGCACTTAATATCGGCAATGGTTGGGATACGGGGATTAGTTTGGGGACAGGTTTAACAACAGGAATTAGCGTTGCTTCAGGGGGAATTGCTGTCAATGGGGGTAATATTACTTCAACAGGAACGCTTACGATTGATGCAACAAGCGCGGTTGTCTTGGGAACTGGAACTAATGGCTTCAGAGTTGATGAAACTTGGAGCGATTCAACCTCAGGCTTTACAGGTACAGCCAGACCGGTTAGGAAGGTTACACTCGTTCCAGAATATGCCGGAGCAGTATTAACTCCTGACACGTCAAGCAACACCGGTACAATGACATCGGATTTTTGTTCTTCGACCCAGAATGTTAATGAGGCGTCTACTCCCACCGATGCTGCTCCTTGTGATTTAGATTTGACTGAAGAACATAATTATTATACTTGGACATCTAATCAGGCAACTCAAGATTACGATATCTGGGTTCGCTGGCAGATTCCTACTGATTTTAGTAACTTTACAGGTCTTACCGATACAGTACAGGCTTACGGATGGAGAACCGGTACATCAGAGGCTGTCCAAATATCAATGTTTGATAATAATGGAACTGCAGACGCTACAGATGCAAACGTTGCGACTACTAATACACAGTGGACATTAAATGATATTGATGACGCTCCTGGGGGGACATATGCACAAGGCGGTTACATAACTTTCAAAATTCATATGGTTAATAGCACTGCAAATAACGATGCCAAAGTAGGAGAAATTATCATTAAATATAACGCCAAGCTCTAAATTAGTAGATAGTAGGTAGTAGCGAGTAGATAGGGAAGAGAAATTTAGTATATAGAATCTGGAATTAAGAATATGGAATATGGAGAAAAAGAAATCTGAAAAATTACATCTAAAACTAAAAGGGAAAACTGCTGTTTATATTGACTGGGCGAATGTACACGGATGGGAGGAAAAATTGAAGTGGAAAGTCGATATAAAAAAACTTTACAAGTATTTAGATTTTCATAAAGGGATTAATGATGTAGGATTTTATTTTGGAACTGATAAAAATAAAAAGTCGAGAGAATTTCTTGAAAAGGCTAGGGAAGTTGGTTATAGGGTAGTAACAAAACCCGTCAAATATCTGAGTATGGGTATAATCAATGGGAAAATGATACTTAAGAGGAAGTGTGATTTTGATATGGAGATTTGTATGGATGTCCATAAATTTTTGGAGGGTGATGTTGAAGGTTTTATCTTCTTTACAGGGGATGGGGATTTTGCACCTTTATACAAGCTTCTTATCAGTAGAGGAAAACAAATAATAGTGGTTTCGACAAGGTGGTCGCTCGGCAAGGAAGTAGCTCAAATTAGAAAGGGACTCTATATTTTGAACGTTTCTGTTTTATTAAAGTTTATAGCTAAAAAAATGCCCTCAGCCAAAGGCTGAGGGTGTGATTAGTTTGAAATGTAACATAAAGAGATGACTTTGTCAATGGTAAAAAGAACTAAGAAATTCATCCGAAGGGAAAGGAAACAGATTCTCAAGTCGGTTTTTGTTTTAATTTTGGTAACAAGCTGGCTGTTGGCCGGCTGGCCAAATTTAGAATTTAGAATCAAGAATCGAGAATTCAGAATTCCCTCTGAAATTGAAGAAGCGAAGGCTGCTTTTGGCACGCCTACCGCGAGAGGATCTGCTGCCGAAAACAGTAGTGATAACAGTATCGTTGTTACAAGTTTGAGTGGTAATATAGCTGTTGGCAGGATTGCTATAGTTCAATGTGTTTCAGATAATAATGATACAGCTAATGGGGCAACCACTTTTCATTCGTTAGCCGATACAGACACTCACACATGGACTAGAGTTTATGAAGAAACTGACTCAGACGGGGCTGCCGATGATGGCTCAACTACATCTTTGTGGTGGACTAAAGTCGTTACCCAGATTGACACAACTGATTCTATAACTTGTACTCTTGGGGCTAATAAAACGGACAAGACTTTAGCAGTATTTGAAGTATCAGTAGCGGCAGGCAACACAGTATCTACTTCAGGCACGGTTGCAAGCCCAACCCATTCGGATTCAGGAACAACATTGAGCAGTACGTTATCAAGTTTAACTAATAGGGAATACTTATATGTTGCAAGTTTTGGCGGGGAAGGGGAGGATGATGCAAAAACAGATGACGCATCTCCTGATTATTTAGAACTTTTTGATCTTGTATCTACAACTTCCGGACTGGCTGCGGCGAATGTGCAGTCGGAAGTGCAATATTTAATCGCAACGAATACTGGAAGTACTGCCGATTTGGCTGACGTAACATTTACAAACGCCACTCAAACTTTGGTTGGGTTTTACGAAGTTGCGCTTCCACCAACCTATGTTCAAAATCACTACAGGTGGTATGTAAATCCAGCCAGTTCCGAAAATGTTACAGATCCTTGGTCATCTGTTTCCGGGATCGACATTGCCGAAGATAATATCATCACGCCAGTTCCTTTCGCCTACGATCCCCCGGGAAGCACACAGCAAGTTAGGTTAAGAGTAAATATTACGGTAAATACAAACACTATTACCGCTAATACTAAATACTTCAAATTGCAGTTTAGAACAGGGACGGATTCATCTTGTTCGACAGGTTCCTGGACAGATGTAGGTGCTGCTGCGGGAGCAGATGCATGGGTTTATACATCTGAAACTGGAGTGACGGACGATACAACTTTAACTGTCCCGAGATTAACCGGTACAGATAGGTTGGAAACATACTCAAGGGTTAAGCCTGCAAATACACCTACCGCTACTACTGCAACTGGGGAGGATATTGAATTTGATTTTCATATCGTGGGAGGAACTGCGTTTGCAGATGCGACAAGGTATCTCTTCCGAGTGGTTGAAACGGATAGCGTCGGTACTTCCAGTACTGCTTTGACTACATATACGAACTGTCCTATCCTTCATACCGAGCCGGGAACGGCCAATTTAATGAGACACGGAAACTTTTTCTCAGGGGAGAGTGAACAGGGATTTCTCTGGGCCGACTGATGCAAGGCATAAGACGTAAGAATCAAGAAGCAAGAATATAGAATTAAGAATTTAGAATTAAGAATATGGAAAATAGGACAAAAATAAGAGCATTTACGGATTTACATGTTTGGCAAAAAGGACATGAGTTAGTATTACAAATCTATAAGTTAACAAAAGCTTTTCCGAAGGGAGAGTTTTTTGGTCTGGTAGATCAATTGAGAAGAGCAGCGGTTTCTTTAACGTCAAATATTGCAGAGGGATTCAGTAGATTTTCCTATAAAAGGAGAAGGCTCAATTTTATTACATGTCGCTAGGATCTTTAACAGAAATTCATAATCAACTTTTAATAGCAAAAGATTTGAGTTACTTACCTTCTGAAGATTTTAAAAAATTGGCAGATTTGACGGTGAAGATTAATAAAATGCTAAATGTTTTAATAAAAAAAACAAAAAACACTTGATTCTTAATTCTTTACTCTAGATTCTTGAAGTATATGAAATTAATTAAAACGTGGTTAATACCGATTATTATTGCAATATTGTTGTTTATTGTGGTTCAGCCTACACTGGCACAACTGGGAGAACAGCAGGAAAGTTTGGTTGACTATTTGGCTTCAAAAAACGTGGAGGTGGGAGAAGAGGTTGTTAACGGTTTTTTACAGATTTATTATTTGTATAATGGTGCTAAAACCTACGTTAGTCCGGAAGGGCAAAATAGCAAGCAACCCTCTACGAACGGAGAATACATTGTTTGGGTAACTGAAAAAAATGATGTACCGGGACAGATCTTCTTATTTGATATTATAACTTCTTCAGGTGCTATTCAGATTTCCAATTCTGGTACGAATCTTAATCCAAAGGTAAATAGAGAAGGTAAGGTTGTTTGGGAGGAGTGGGTGGAAAATAGGTGGCAGATTTTTTTATTTGACGGTACATCTGTTCAGCAATTGACAAGTGGGGACGAATCTTTCAATCCGGAGATTGAGGAAGACATTGTTTCTTATACAAGGCGCGATATTGCAGGAACATATAGGGCGGTGGTTTATTCAATTAGCAAAAAAGAAGGTAAGGAAGTTACCACAGGAGATTCTGCTAAACATCCTAAAGTTAGAAACGGCAAAATTCTACTCGCCGATGGGTTAGAAGAATTTCCACTGACAGTAGAAGATTTGTTTGTTTTAGATCTTGCGCCGCTATCCGCTCCAAGTGAGGTTACCGTTACCGATATTGCCCGGGAACTTGAAGCCACTTCTTCAGCCCAGATTGAGTCTGAGCTAACTCCAACTCCTTCTGACGTTCCTGGAGCTGAAACTCCCACTCCATAATCAAGTTTGTTTGGTCCTTTAGCATTTCTAACGACTCCTGAGACTTTAGGATAGCTACACCCCCTGCATATGAATTTGTTGCAAAAACTTTTTCCAAAAGCATATTTTGCTTTTTATAGATTTCTTTTGCCTCGTCCGGGAAAGTAGAATCGTCTAATCCATCTTTATTTGTTTTTTTGATTTGTGTAATCAGATCTGACTTTTCGAAGTCGAAATTGCCGCTATTAGGATCAAGCCGGGTAAGCTCGATATAACTGATTCTATTTTGAACTAAATTAGACCTATTTTTTTGAATTTGCGTTTTGGCGGAAATTAATTTTTCTTGAGCACCATTAAATCTAGAAAGTAATAAATAATAACAGAATAGAAAAACACCCAGTAAAATTGTCACTTTAAGAATCAAAAATACGATCCGATTTCTCACTTTGCCATTTTAACATTATAATAAGTTAATGCCCAAAAAATTACTTTTTGCGTTAAGTTTATTTAGCTTCCTGGTTTTAATCTTTTCTGGATTTGTTAAAAATGTAGGTGCAACAGTTTCTGCCTGTACAGCAACAGTATCTCCGACCAGCGTTACAACTTATTCTTCCAATAGTTTTACAATTTCTGTTCAGAATACAGATAGTGTTTCTTATAGCTGGATAAAAATAACCGTACCCTCCAGCCGGTTTACTATAACAGGAGGAAGCATTCCAGGTGCATGGAATTGGTCTTCAGGTGAGACGGAAGTTACTATGATTAACTCAACTCTTTCGGCAGGATCGACGCAAAGCGTAAATCTTACAGTAGAAGTTAGGGGTGGAGATGCCGCAGCTTCAGCTAATTGGACCATACAGGTTTCAGATGACTCAGGAGGTGCAAGCCCCTTTACTTGCACAGGAACTTTGGGAACCGAAATTACTTCGGGGGGTACGGATACGTACGCTCCTGTAATTTCAAGTCTGACAGTTTCCGAGGTTGCTCAGACTTCGGTAAAGATTACCTGGACAACTGATGAGAGTTCAAATTCGGTTGTACAGTACGGCACAACCACTGCATACGGCTCGACAAAAACAGACACGAGTCTTGTTACTTCACATTCCGTTACTGTTGATAGTTTAAGCTCAAATACTTCGTATCATTTTAAGGTACAAAGCACCGATTCTTCCTCAAATACAGCCGAATCAGACGACAATACTTTTGTAACTTCCCAAGCAGCGACTACTACCACCGTAACGACAACTACTACGGTCACAAAGACTGTTGAAAAATTGGTTGACGATACGGAGAAGCCGGGGATTTCCTTTACGACTAAGTTTGATAAGCCATTTTCTGCGACCCCTGAAATTTCGGGAAAGGTTACGGATAATCAGGGGGTTGCGGACGTAGCATATTCAATTGACGGGGGAGCAAATTATCTTCCGGTTGATGAGCTGACTAATCC
>CAYREZ010000029.1:7426-11537 GCA_964423565.1 uncultured Gammaproteobacteria bacterium
AAATTTTCAATTTTCAATTTTCAATTTACTGGACGGCAATTACAAAATACGAGTACGGGCTACAGATTTGACAGGAAATTCCGCAATTTCTGAGGAAAAAATTCTGATCTTTGACCGTCTTCCTCCGCGTACAGGTGCGGTTGTCTATTCTCTCGGTTCACAGATTCTTGAACCAGACGAAAGTGGCGTATTTACCACAATAAGTGGATTGGACCAAAAAATTACCCTTTCGGCGGTCGGGGGGCCAACGGAGATAAGTCTTATAAGTCAAATGAGTCATATAGGACCCATAAAAGAAAAAACTTTGGCTTCTGAGAGCCAAGTTTTTTCATTAACAAAAAATCCCGATACGGGGTTATGGAGCGGGACAGTCAGTTTTTCAGATCCAGGAAATTATACTCTTTCCGCAAAGTCTGTAGATGGTGCGGGAAACGAGATTTTATTTGAACTAGGAAATGTGCAGGTTTTGAATAAAGGTAGAGTAGTTGTGCCCTCCGCCTCTAAAGAGGCTCCGGATCGGAGAGAAATTAATGTATATTACTTTGAATCGACAACAAATCAATTCGTACTTTGGGATGCTGCTGCTTACGGACAAGAAAACCCCATCAAAGTAGATCTTAATGCTAACTACAGTCTCATTTTACCGGCAGGAAAATATTTTTTCGAGATACGAGATGCGAGATACGGAATACGAAAGAATACAGAAATTTTTACTATTGACAGGACGACTCCGATAAATACGGACTTTAATCTAGCGGAGCAAAAGAGTATAAACCTAGGACCTTGGAGTTTTAGTTTGCCGGAGATATTTCAGGAACCGCTAAAAATAGATATAAGTCATATGGGACTTATACGACCTATAGAAAGTCAGGTCCATGGTAAAGAAATTCCTTATTTTAGTCTCGAAGCTAACGAATTTACTTTTGACAGTTTTTATTTCAGGGGTAAACCTACAGTTTTTACTTTCGTAAATACTTGGCACCCTTCGGCTTCGGAGCAGATCGAGATATTAGGTGCACTTTCCAGAGATACTAAATTTAATTATGTTGTTGTAATTCCCCAAGAATCGCTGTCTAAAATTGAGATTTACAAAAAACTTGGAGGTTATGAAGTATTGATGCTGGCCGATCCGGACAGTACATTTTTCGGTGAACTGGACTTATCAAATCTTCCGGCGCATGTTTTTACGGATAATAAGGGGGTGGTAAAGAAGATAAAAATAGGTACCTTAAATACTGAAGAAGTAATTGGTAATTTATTAATGTGATAGATTGTTAAAAAATTGTAAAATATTGTAAAGATGAGCCTGGTATTGACAAAATAATTGTAAATATTAAAGATCCTTGACGATTAGCATGGAAGAGTCATACTCAATGTATATATAAATAAATTCGAAATTTGAATATCTAAATTCTAAACAATATACAATTTTCCAAATTCTAATGTTTGAAACATTAAAATTTAAGACTTGTTTAGTATTTAGGATTTCGTGCTTAGAACTTTAATCTATGTGGAATCAGTTTTTTTTGCAGAATCTCCACTTCGCGGTTAATATTTTTGCCGCTATGGTTTTTTTGTGGATTTTTTGGCTTTACTTTGACGTCTGGCTGGCAAGGAGAAAAAGCAGGGAAGTAGTAAAAAGTTTTGGCTTTTTATTTTTGGCAATTTCCTGTGTTGTCCAAGCCGTTCATATAGAGTTGTCGATGATTGCAACTTCGGTAATAAGCGACCTTGCACACAGTCGGATTTTAATTGCGACAAGAATCGCCGGTTATCTACTCATCGGAATTAGCCTTTTTCTGGAACAAAGTATCGCGCATCCACACGAAGGTAAGGTAAAAGGTAAAAGGCAAGGGGTAAAAGCAAATCTACAAAATATAGCTTCAGGGGTTTTGATGATATCACTAGCAGGAGCGCAGGTTCCGGGTTATGTATTAGCCAGAATGTTTTTCCCAATTTCAGCAACCGCAGTTGCGCTTCTTTACCTTTACAAGTCGACACATGGGTTGGAGTTTCATTTGCGGCGTGTAGCGTATGGGTTTTTCGTGCTGTCTTTTTATGAACTGGTCAGCTTAAGACAACTTTTTACTACAAGTTCAAATATATCGCTTTATAAATTGGTACAGCCATTTGCATTTTTATGGATCTTGGAGGAAGTACTGCTTTTAATAGGGTGCTTATTATTGGGCAAATGGGTTTTTGGGTATTTACTTAAACGCTTGGAAACTCAACTATATATGTTTTTTTCTCTGAGCATCTTATTTATATTTTTAATCTCCACTGTTACCTTTACAGGACTACTTTTAAAAAACATGCAGTCTGAAGCCCTGAGAGAGCTTGAAACGAGCGTTAGGGTACTGGAATATGCATTAGATGCTAAATCCGCCGGATTGACCTCCGACGCTGAAGTTTTTGCTAAAGATACTAAAGTTCTCGACGCAATTTTAGCCGACCAAAAACCAACCTTAGCGAATTTTACTTCGGACTTCTTGGTCACAAAATCTCTAAATACACTAATTGTTACGAACTCAGATGCAGAAGTAATAGCACGAGGTGAGGAGCCCGAAAGAATTGGAGAATCTGTTTCCGGGAATTCAATGATTGCAAGAACATTAGTTGGAGAATCTGTTTCTTCGGCGACAACACAAGAAGGACTTTTGGCGCCTCAAATTGTTATTTCTTCTTCAGTCCCTGTTAAGAATGCCGATGAGCAAATCGTAGGGAGTGTAAAGGCGGGAATTTTAATTGATAATGCGTTCGTTGACGGAATTGAAAAGGCAACGGGTTTGACAAGTTCAATTTATGGCGGAAATCAAATTTCGGCAACAACACTTAAGTTGGAAGATAATATTAATCGTAGAATTGGTTTGGCGGAATCAAATAAGGTTGTGCTGGAGACAGTACTTGCAAAAGGAGAAAGTTATACCGGTTCAACTAATCTACTAAATTCACCTTACTTTGCTTCGTATTTACCCCTTAAGGATATTGATAACACCCCGGTCGGCATGCTTTATGTAGGAAGAGCTCAAATTAGCGTTCTCCAGATTGCAGGAAATTCAATCCAATATACATTTATTATCGCAGGGATTTTATGGCTTATCGCAATTATTCCATCTTATTTAATTGCGAGTTATATAAGTAAACAGCTAAGGTAGCTGAGAACTAATAGTGAAAAACGAAAAACTAGAACTGAAAGTTAAAAACTATTAAAACTTTAAGTTTTTGGTTATGGTTATTTAGATATTAGCTTTTAGTTACTAGTTAAAGAGAATATGAACAAAGATCAATTAAAAATATTAGCTTCAATACTTTTTTATCTTGTTATTACTTTTTCTTTGCATCCAATTGTTGGCAACCTGGTCGGTATGTTTATATTAGTCCCGATAGTAGTCAGTGCGTGGGTATATGGGAAAAAAGGTGGGTTAATAACCGGCATTGTGCTAGCCGTTCTCAATTACATGCTTCTGCGGACTTTGAATATTTTAGTCACAAGAGATCTGATTCAAATTATGATGGGAAGTGTTGCTGGGATTATTATTGGTTTTTCTTTTGGTTTTACGCGGGACAAACTTTCCGAATTAGAAAATTTAAGGAATCAGTTAATAGGATTAAAGCTTGGAGTTGAAAGGAGTAAGGATGTCATTTTTATTACAAATAAGAACGGTATTATTACTTATGCCAATACCGCTTTTACAAAAACCTACGGATATACTTCTGATGAATGGAAAGGTAAAACTCCGAGACTTATTAAATCCGGCAAACAAACTACCCAATTTTATGAGAACTTTTGGGGAAAAATAAAATCCGGGCAAACAATTGAACTAAGTATTATTAATAAAACGAAGGATGGAAGGTTTATATCTATGGAAGCGTCTGTTAATCCAATTATTAGCGAGAGCCAGGGAATTTTAGGTTTTTTGGCAATTCAAAGAGACGTTACGGAGAAGAAAAGGCTAGATGAATCGTTGTTAAGCAGGAGTGGAGAACTGGAAAGATTAAATAGTCTTATGGTTGATAGAGAGCTAAAGATGATAGAGTTAAAAGATAATCTTAAGAATAAGACTCATTAGACTTATACGACTTATATGTCTTTAAACAAAAAAGCATTTAT
>CAYREZ010000030.1:0-11433 GCA_964423565.1 uncultured Gammaproteobacteria bacterium
ATATACAAATTTTTCAAAGGAAAAACAATGGCTATTGATCTTTTCAAAATCACCGGAAAAATGTATAATTAAACTATGAAAATAGCCTCTTATAACATCTTGAGTGGTGGTTTTGACTCTTATAACTTTGAATCTTCTTCACCCGAGAGACTTGAGTTACTTCAAAAAGCAATCAAGATGATTAATGCCGACTTTATTGGATTAATTGATACTTTTAGATGGGACTCTTTGTATAGTAATAGTCAACTATCTGAGCTTTTTGGTTATAAAAAAGCGTACTGCATTAATTTAAATGGTATCCGCTTAAAGAAAAAGGGTCATAACAATGGAATAACCGTTTTGACTAACTTGTCAGTTGATCAGTTTAAAACAATCACTTTAGAAACGAGAGATGCCATTAAAACAACCCTTCAAATAAATAACAATGAATTAGATATATTTACAGTTTATCTAGATGATTTAAGTGAAGATGTTAGAGTTAAGCAAACACGAACGTTGTTAAAATACGTTGATCAAACAAAACCAACAATCATAATGGGCGATTTAAATACAATTAGTCTTGGAGATATCAAAAAATCAACCCCGCTTATTGATAAATTTGCCGCCAATAATCGCCAGTTATACGAAAGCATGAAGTCTGGTTTAAATGAGATGAAACGCGGGGAAGTAACAAAAATATTCAAAGAATACAAATTACTTGACGCAGATAAGGACGGTGAAACCACTGCACCCACTCGATTGTTTCCGGCGAAAATAGAAGGATCAGTTTTAAGGATTGATTACGCTTTCCATACAAATAAAATCTATGTTAGTGACTTTAAGGTATTAAAGGATTTAATTTTTGATAAAACTTCTGATCATTATCCGATTGTATTTAATATTGATATCAAAGAATAAAATCGCGCCCGAAAAATAACGGAAGCGCGGCGGGTGGGGGTGCCGCGCAACATTGCGAGCCGAGCGGAGCAAGGCGAGCTAACTAGATTCTCTGAAATACGTTCGGATTTGTTCGAAAACGTTCACTTTATGATTGTTGTAACTTCTTGTGATAGCCCAGATCTTGACGGCATTGCTTGTTCAATAGCATACACGGAATTGTTGATTAAACTTGGAAAGGAAGCTAAAACCACCTACTACGGCGATTTAGGTTTAGAGATAGAATTCGTCAGGAAATTTACTAAATACTTTCCGGTTATTAAGCATAACGGAAAATATAATACGAATACTCAGTTTGTCCTCGTCGATACCGCAGATCCTGACATGATAGAGCCAACCATATCTTTAGCAAAAGTAATAGAAATTTATGACCATAGACAATTGGTTTTTGTAGAAAAATTCGTAAATTCTAATAACAAGATTGAACTTGTGGGTTCTTGTGCAACTTTAATTACCGAAGAATTTCAAAAAAATAAACTAAAACCTTCTAAAAATTCAGCAATATACCTATACTCCGCTATTATTTCTAACACTATAATCTTCAAAAACACCATTACGACAAAGCGGGATAAAAGGGCAGCTTTGTGGTTACAAAAATTCTTTACCTTACCCCCACACTACATTGAAAAAATGTTCAGTTCTAAATCGTCTATTAAAAAAAATAATTTATATGATGTTTTATTTCAGGATTTTGCAGTGAAAGTTATCGGTAGTATTAGGGTTGGTATAGCTCAAATTGAGGTTGTTGATCTCCAAAAAAAACTAAAACTAATGAGAGACGAATTGGTAAATGCACTCGATCGCCTTAAAAAGGCAAATATATTAGACTACATATTTTTCAGTGGAGTTGATGTATACGAGGGGTATAATATTTTCTTTACAATAGACCCAGTTTCAAACGAGCTCTTTTCAAAAGTTTTAGGCATATCAAAATTACATCCCGGCTATAGATCAGATAAAATAATTATGCGCAAGCAAATTTGGCCGATGCTGGAAAAAGTATTGACACATAAATTTATTGCTGCTAAATTTAATAGCAATGATTCATAGGTGGTCATTGCATACCTATGAATCAGGATTTTCCGCTCGGTTTAAGTTATGATGACGTGCTTCTTATTCCCCAACACTCTCTTGTTAAGAGCCGGCAAGAAATTGATATTTCTACCCAAATTACTCCGCGGGTAAAACTGCAAATACCGCTTATTTCTATCAATATGAATGACGTCACGGGGGTGGAAATGGCAATTGCTCTCGGCAAATTAGGCGGACTGGGACTGCTTCCGAGATTTAATACAGCGAATGTAGAAGCAGAAATGGTAGCTAAAGTAAAAAAGGCTGGTGTGAAGGTCGGTGCGGCAATCGGAATTAAAAAAGATTTCATAGAAAGATCAGAAATGCTAGTCAAGGCAGGCGTTGATATTATCACGATTGATGTCGCCCATGCCCATCTGCAAATTGCAATTGACGCCACCAGCGAACTTAAAAGACGATTCGGTAAAAGCGTTGATATAATCTCAGGAGTTATTGCTACCTACGAAGGGGCAAAGGATTTATTCCGCGCGGGTGCAGACAGTGTAAGGGTTGGAGTCGGACCCGGAACAATATGTATTACAAGAATCGTAACTGGCGTCGGAGGACCTCAAATAACTGCAGTTCTTGAGGCTGCGAGGGCAGCAAAAGAATACAAAAAAACTGTATTATGCGACGGTGGAACAAAAAATTCAGGGGATGTCATGAAAGGATTGGCGGCAGGAGCTTCTGCAGTTGTTATCGGTAGCCAGTTTGCAGGATGCGACGAAGCTCCGGGTAAATTAATTATGAAAAACGGCATCAAATATAAAACTTATAATGCTTCGACCTCGCTTAGCGAAAAAGAAAAACATATAAAAGCTAATATCCACACCAATGGAGATTATATTAAGCATATCGAAGGAGTTGAAAGTATAGTTCCTTATAAGGGGTCTGTTTTAAATATCGCTTCAACAATAACTGCAAATTTGAAAGCAGGTTTTTCGTATTGCGGTGCGCAAAATATTGGTGAACTGCACAAAAAAGCCAAATTCATAAAAGTAACCGCAGCGGGTGGTAAAGAAGCAGGACCTCACGATGTAATTACAAACTTTTAGTGCCTCTTGTATCTTCGTCTTTCTAGTGAATATAATCTATATATGTTTTGGAAACGCCTTGGGGCATTTTTTTTGGATATATTAGAAGTAGTTGTATTTGCAATTGCGATATTTCTTTTTATCTACCTTCTGGTTATGCAACCCCATAAAATCAAAGGAGATTCGATGCAACCAAACTTCCCTAACGGCGAATATTTATTAACTGATAAAGTGTCGTATAGGTTGCACGAGCCGGAGAGAGGTGACGTTGTCGTTTTTGAAGCCCCCGGCACGAATGGTGATGAATATATAAAAAGGATAATTGGACTTCCCGGAGAAAAAGTTTCGTTGCTTGACGGCAAAGTATATGTAAATGGTAAATTGCTAACTGAGGTTTATATTGCGGAAAACATCTATACTCCGGGGAGCATATTTCTTAAAGAGGGTCAGGCGGTAACAGTGCCTCAGGAGCATCTATTTGTACTTGGCGATAATCGGAGTGCTTCTTCCGATTCCAGAACTTGGGGGTTTGTCTCCAAAGATAAAATTTCGGGTAAGGCTTGGCTAATTTACTGGCCTCCTGCTAATGCTGGCTTGGTGAGCGAGGTTACCTATAATATCCTCTAGGATACAAGGGATTTATAAATTTTTTGAAGCCTTTCTTCAGTTTCAATTGTATTGCCCTTGAAAATGAAAACAACCCTTGTTTCTCTTCTTGACCGTATTAATTTTACATTAGTTTTCTTACCATCCTCATTAACTTGGAGTACCTTTTCCAAATCGTCTTGCATTTTATCTAGTTCGTCGGATACGATTAAAGTTTCATCAGTCGCTTTTTTAGTATCCTGCTTTGATTTTACCTTCATTCTCCTTGCAAGATCTTCCGCACGTCTAACCGAACCTGATTCACGAAGAATAATTTTATATGCCTCAATCATCAGACTGACATCATCAATCGCGGCTAGTGCCCGTGCGTGTCCTTCCGATATAAGTCCCGAAAGTAAACCGTCCTTTAAGGCATCCGGTAATGTTAAAAGCCTTATAGAATTAGAAACATACGCAACGGATTTTCCAATTCGTACAGCAATTTCGCTTGTTGATAGCCCGAATTCACTTTGAAGCCTTTCGAATCCCTTAGCTCTATCAAGAGGATTAAGATCAACCCTCTGCACATTTTCCACAAGAGCCATCTCAAGCATTCCTTTTGGAGACGTTTCCCGGATAATCACCGGAACATGACTCAGTCCCGCTAATTTAGAAGCACGCCATCTGCGTTCGCCTGCAATTATCTGATACCCGGCGGGAGTTTTAGCGATGACAAGAGGTTCTAGTACGCCATGTTCTTTAATTGAATCAACAAGGTCAACCAAACTCTCAGGCGTAATCGACCCCCTCGGTTGAAGGGGATTTGGTTGTAGTTCATTTACGTCCAGTTGTATTACTTCTTCAGCCATATTCCTAATATTTATACTACCGAAACTCGTTTTTTACCTAATCTATCGCTAAATTTAACAACTCCTTCTATAACTGTATAAAGTGTATGATCACGGCCTACCCTAACGTTTTTTCCTGCTGCGTATTTTGTCCCTCGCTGGCGAACAAGTATGGAACCTGCACTGACTTCTTCCCCGTCAGTAACTTTTACTCCCAGATATTTTGGCCTTGGTCTTACCTGTTGTGTGAGTTTTCCTGCTGCTTTTTTCTTTGACATAGTTGATCTCAAAACAATATAAATTAATTTTTCACGAATGTCAAGAGATCATTAAGTTATAGAATGATATACTCAGTGGATTTTTTCTACTCGAAGTCTAGTAAGGACGGGTCTAAAACCTATTGTCTTTCGATATCTTGATTTTGCTTTATATTTAAAAACCCTTATTTTCTCACCTTTTTCCACGTCTTTTACAACTTTTAAATCAATTTTTGTGCCAGTTATAACAGGTTTACCTATTTCAACCTTGCCATCGAATGATTTTAATAGGACTTGCGGTGCGGAATTATGCTTAGTTAACTTATCAACTATAAGCTCCTCCCCTTCAGAAACAATATATTGCTTTCCGCCTAATTTAATTACAGCATAATTTAGATTTTTCATAAGTAAGTATGCTATTGTAGCTTTTTAGATATCAATTCTCAATACTAAGTTACTTTTTTCGAATTAAGTGCAATCGCGATCATCATTACCGTTCCTATTAACGACGATCCGCCGGCAGAAACGAAAGGTAATGGAATTCCTGTAATCGGAAGGAGTCCCATGTTCATACCGAGGTGAATGAAAAATTCAGTAAACAAAACCATAAAAACCCCGGTGGAATATGCACGCGCTACAGGATCTTTGGCATTTTTAATTATTTCTATAAGCAGATAAAAGAAAATAAAATAAGCGAATATCAGTAGAAGTCCACCGAAGTAGCCCATTTCTTCGGTTATACTCGCGAAAATAAAATCCGTATGTCTTTCCGGTAAAAATTTTAATTGGGTTTGAACTCCCTCTCCCAAACCACGCCCGAAAAACCCACCCGACCCTACAGTAATCATGGACTGAATGCTATTATAGCCGGATCCTAATGGATCATTTTCCGGATTAAGAAAGGTCAACACTCTTTGTTTCTGGTAAGGCGCGAGTATAAGCCAAAACATTGGCATAATTAAAATAAAAATAAGTATAGTTATAAGCAGATATTTCTTTTCCATTTGTGATGCAAGACTGACACCGAAAAAACCGACAACTGTAATTACTGCAACCCCCAAGGAAGGCTGGATAAGAATCAATAATACCGGGATTATAAATATCAAAAAGAGCTTGGCAATATGGGCAATATTAATCCTGCCCTCGACAAAATATTTTGCGAAGTATAAAAGCAAAAATGCCCTAACAATCTCAGACGGTTGAATCGATAGTCCCCCAAGAGGTATCCAGCGTATCGCACCCCGAGTTACCTGGCCGATAATCAGAGGTAAAATTAGTAGGATAATGCTCAATACATAAAAATGTGCAGAAAACAGTTTATAAATATCGAAATCAATTTTTCTAAAAACTATAAAAACAAATACAGCTATCAGAATATAAATAAAATATTGAGGATAAATATAAGGTGCGACGGATCTTAGAGTGATTGTACTTAAGATGATAAAAAGACATAAATCAAGTATCAGTATTGTTTCAAATCGCCTCATGAGAAATTCAGCCTTTTTTAACGGAGAAATCACCTAGTTTGATTTCCACGGCAAGTGTAGCCTTTTTAAGTTTCTCCAAAAGTATACCATCCTGTGGAAACCATGTATTTTGAAGATTAATTTTCTGACTTATGCTCATTTTTTGTTTCTTGCGCTCTTCTTGAACTTGCCTTACCAGCTTTCTTAAGTTTGCCTCTTCTGCAAGCTCAGGAGTAATTTTTGTATCAAGTTTGATTTTCAATGTACCACTTTTTATCCAACTAACCTTTTTAACGTTTACTTCATCGAGTAATATTTTTTCCAAATCGCTGGCTAATTTTCTATAATCTGATGATATTAAAACGGTTGCCAATGGCTGCCTTACCGGAATTCCAAGTTTCTTTCTTTCAGAGTGGATTCTTTCTACTAATTCTCTTACTTTTACCATTTCGGTTAAAAGATTTTCATCGACCTGTATTTTATCAGTAGACCAATTGGTAAGGTGCACAGATTCTTCTTTAGTCAGATTGGTATAAATAAACTCTGAGATAAAGGGAGTAAATGGAGCTAAAAGCTTTGAGATTGTAACCAACACATAATAAGAAGTTTTGTAAAAATCGTCCCTATCAGATATGCTAATCGTAGCGAAGCCGGTTCTGTCGCGAGATCTTCTTACATACCAATTTGACAAATCATCTATGAATTCCTCTATTTCTCCACTTGCCTTATACGCATCGTAATTATCCAGGTAATGTGTTACTTTTTCTACAACTTGGGAGAGACGAATTAATATCCATTTATCAAGTAAATTTTTGGTTTTACCAACTCTAATGTGGGATAGCTTCCCAGAGGGAACCCAGCCATCAAGATTCGCATAGGTTACAAAGTAGTTATAAACGTTCCAAAGTTTTAAGTGAAACTTACGGCGGGTTTCGTCTGCAACTTTGTACCCAAACAAAAGGTTTTCGGAAGGATTTTGACGAACATACATCCACCTCATAACATCGACTCCAATTTTTTCTGCACCTTCGTTAAACTCAATAGCATTTCCCCAACTTTTATGCATCGGTCGACTGTCTTCAGCTAATAAGGTTGCAAATCCTAGCACAGTTTTAAAGGGTAAACGATTTTCCAAAACAGTGCTCATTGCAATTAAAGAGTAAAACCAATTTTTAAATTGTCCGGGAAAACTTTCTGTAACAAAGTCGGCTGGAAACCATTTTTCCCATTCTTTAAAGTCGCTCCAATATAGAGGTTTTCCAAAATTACCCTTTGTAATAGTTGAAAAAGGAACGATGCCTGCGTCAAGCCAAGGATTTCCGACGTCAGGAATTCTTTCGGAAATTTCACCACATGTCGCGCATTTGATTTTGACTTCGTCTATCCAAGGCTTATGAGGAGTATGACCCTCAAATTTTTTCCACCCTTCAACTGACCTACTTTTCAATTCCTCATATGAACCAATTAATTCAAATTTACCGCACTTATTACATTCCCAAATAGGAAGCGCTAATCCCCAATACCTTTTTTTGGAAATGAGCCAATCGTGCATATTGTTTAGCCAGTCCAACTCTCTTTTAAGTCCGAATTCAGGAATCCATTTAATTTTTTTTGTAACTTTTTTCATATCCGATCTTACAGGATCGATTGCTATATACCATTCGTCTACTACTCGCCAGACTAATTCAGTCTTACAGCGCCAGCAAGCGGGATATCTGTGTTTATATTGGTGTGTTGCAACAAAATATTCCTTTTTTTCTTGTTTTAAATAGTCTATTACGAGTTCCGGATGTTTTTTGGCGTTTTTATCACTCAAAAAGTCGAATCCTTCAAAATAATTTGCTTCTTCATCAATTGGTGCAATTACAGGTAGTTTAAACTCCTTTCCTAAAGCAAAATCCTCTGTCCCGGCACCAGGAGCAATATGAACTATTCCTGTTCCTTCCTCAGCCGTCACTAAATCTTTTGCAGGAATAATAGAATGAAAAGTATTCTCGTTTTCTCGCTTAGCATTTTGCACAACGGGTAAGTTATCGAAAGGTCCAGAATAATGTAAATTACTTTCTACAAGTTTGCTGCCAGTGAAAGATTCCACCTCTTTAAAATCTGCTTTTACTCCTTTACTTTCCGACAATAATGAAAAAGTTCTTTCAAGTGGTTTTGATTCTTCTGGCCAATTACCCGCGCTGAGAATTAAATACTTTCTTCCATCAGAATTGTCTTGCCAAACTTTATAAACCCAGTCAGGATGGACAGCGACTGCTACATTTGCTGGTATAGTCCATGGAGTTGTTGTCCAAACCAGAATTGAAAAATCCTTATTTAAAACCGGAAGAGCAAAGAAGACTGACTCGTGAACTGCCTCTTTATAATCCTCGGTAAGCATTTCATGCTGGGAAATAGCAGTCCCACAGCGAGGGCACCAAGGGACTGAGTCGCGCCCTTTGTAAATAAGTCCTTTTTCATGACATTTTTTTAGAAAATGCCAGATCATGTAGTTATTGTCGTCAGAAAGGGTATAATAGGAGTTATCCCAATCCATAAAGTAACCCAGCCTTTTAGATTGTTCCGTCTGAATATTGGCGTATTTAAATACTCTTTCTCTACATAAATCTACAAATTTGGCGATGCTGGCTGTTCTGTCCCCATGAATTAAATTTTCTATCTCTTTCTTATTTTTCAATCCCAGATCCTTCTCAACTTCAACCTCCACCCATAAGCCCTGACAATCGAAACCATTTTGGAATCTTTGTTTGTAACCTCGCATATTATTAAAGCGTTGCCAAAGGTCTTTATAAGTTCTGCCCCAAGCATGATGTACTCCCATGGGGTTATTGGCAGTAATAGGCCCATCTATAAACGAGAATATCTTTTTTGAATTGTTGTTTTTTCGAAGATATTTTTTAACTAATCCCTTTTTATGCCAGCTATCCAAAAGCTTGCTTTCAGATTCCGGAAAGTTGATACCATAATCGACCTGATCAAAATAATTTTTAGACATGATGAAGCTATTTTACAATATAAATTTCGTATATTGAAGTAGGTTAGTATTTAACTTCCTATCTTAATAGTAATCTCAACAGCTTCCGGTTCAGTAAGTTCATTTAATCTAGGTATAATGCTCGGTCCAGAGCTGGTACGATCAGGGCCATATCCCATATCCCTCATAAAATCCCTCTGGTCTCTCGACAATCCCAGCCAGGTACGACTTGTTCTTATAAGGTGGGCACGTCTTCTTGCTGCGTAAGACATGTGACTTTCCTCGATCATGAAATAATATTATCACACGGATTTGCAGCGTCAATAATAAATTCGGGGCATATAGTATTTCTTGACAAATATATTTGGTTCCATTATTATCATCCCATATAAAATATGCTCGAGTTTTTAATATCGCTTTTCATACTGGTTTTATCTAGTCAATCGGCTATATCGCAGGAGGTCAGACAAAAAATTGCTCAAAACTTATCTGAGCGTTTAGAAAATGTTCAAAACACGCCTTCGATAAACCCGAATCCGTTAAATATGATAACCAAAATATTATCTCCAACACCTGAATCAGAATCTGAGACCAAAGTTATTACAAATATAGATGTCCAAGGGCAAGAAGGTCAAGAAAGTAGCCGGGGTAATTTTAACAACATACATGATGACAATAAGTCCGACGCATACAATTCAAAAAGCGAAAAACCGATCGGAGAAGTTGCAAACAAAGCTATTCAAAATTCTACTGTCATAATTCCCTGTACAGAGAACCCGGAATTTTGTTATCCCACCGCAACCGTAAAACCTTCGCCGACTGTAACTTCTACTAACGAAATTCTTCCAAGTGCAACTCCAACACCTAAGATTGACCCCATACCCACGATTTGCCCCGATAAACTAATAGAGTGTCCGCTGATAATGTGTATAGAAGTACGAGAAGACCTCAGATACCCCGAATATGATACTTGTGGTTGTCGGTGCAACCCAATAATACTTTAAGGATTGTCCTTCATAACAAGGTTGTCGATTTTTGAAGCAAGAATAAAATCATTTTCATGAAGACCGTTAATTTTATGCGTCCAAAGCTCTATTCGTACTTTATTCCAATTGTAAATATATATATTAGGATGATGCCCTTCACTTTCCGCCAGATCTGCAACCATATTTACAAAAATAATCGCACGTTTGAAATCCTCAAATACAAATTCTCTTTTAATTTTCGATTGCATATCATAAGTTTTCCAATTTTCATTAACTTCCAATAGGTATTTTTTTAACTTCTTGCCCTTAAGTGAAGGCATCCAATGTTTGCACGGCTCGCAGGTTTTATTGACTAAGTCCATAACTTGAAAGATTATCTAGCTAACTTTATCGGGTGAAGATCCCAATTTTTCTTTTTCTCTTAAAGCTTGATCAACAGTTAATGCGCTTGCCATAGGTGGAAATGTGTGCAGATCGGGTTCTGAACCCGAATTCCTTATTTCACCCTGAACCGGGCCTACACATTGTTGATTGATATATTTACCATCTGGTCCTCTCACCCCTCCATTGTCAACCATCCTACTAATTACCTTTCTTTCTCCCACATTTTTAATATAGATCACAATCTCGGGGTGTCAACCACTAAATACTTGAAAAAAAATATTAAATTTTGTAGCTTTTGATTAACTTTTTCTCTTTACCTTTATTGACATATGCAATTACTTCTACATACTCCTCTAACTTCGAACCTTTAAGTTTGTTTTTTAAAAGCTCGTCCACTTGAAATATCCCTGCCGAATTATTCATAGTAATTACTATCTGAACAAATTTATCAGTCCCCTCTTTAATTTCCACATTATCTATCGCTGCAGCAGAAATCGAATGAATATTCACATTGCCAGCCTCATAAGATATCCTGGAACGGCCCTCACTCATGTCAAGTGCGTCTGCAACCCTGATAATTCCTGCTTCAAGTGTGTAAGGAGTCCCGTTTTTTCGATGTGCGATTATGGCATGAAGTGTCTCTGATGCAACTATTGTACGTTCCGAAATAGGCAGAAACTTAAGTAACTTATAAAGAATCTCGTTTGCCAAAATAAGGCTAAATTCCTCGTGGCCTTCGCGGCTAATAGTCATGCCCAGATCGTGAAGCACGCTTGCAAGAAAAATAATAACTTCGGAGTATTTATTGGCCAATCCGAAATCTTTAACGGCCGACATTACAACACCATTTTTTGTTAAAATCCTTGACAGGCGAAGCGCAATATTG
>CAYREZ010000031.1:0-10418 GCA_964423565.1 uncultured Gammaproteobacteria bacterium
CAATAAAATCTTTAAAAGGGGTATCGAGAAAATAATCTTTTTTCAGCGCATTGTCATAGATAGCAAATACCAAACATCTGTTTGCGAAGGCTTCAAGTATAGTCAGATAGCCGGATGCAAATACATACATCGCTTTTTTATAATATTTTTCAGGATTCACGAAACCATGAACTTTTCCAACTTTTTCGCACTCTCGGCGGAGTGTTCCATCCCCGCAGAAATTAATATCATAATCGTTTCTTAGTTTTTCAAAAACTATAAGCATATCGGCCAAACCAGTATCTTTTTCCAGTCTACCTACATATAAGATTTCCTTCGTATCTTTTGTTGTAATATTACTCTCCGGAATATCGACAGCACCGTAAGTAATAAAATCAATTTTAATTCCGTAATATTTTCTTATATATGCTCCAACAGATATACTGCCATTAGATAATCTACTTGCAAATTTCTTTAATATTATATTCTTAAGCGGTATAGGATATTTTCCCTCCCAACCATGAAATGTAGTAAAGACCCGTTTTCTGGGAAGCAATAATTTTAGAGGCAAATACCATATAAATATGTCGTGGATATGAATAATATCACTATTTATGAACAACTTCCGATTATTAATCATCCAGAACCAAATATAAATTAAGCCTAAGTATTTTACATTCGGATATTTAAATCTTATTACCTCAACCCCATCTATTTTCTCCTGATCTTTAAGCGTGTCATTATACTTTTCAGTCAAAACGGTAATTTTATATTCACTTGTACTTAAACCTAAACTTAAACTTAACTCTTTAACGTGTTTCTCAACTCCGCCAATGTGGGGATAGTAATACCTACTCAAAAACAAAATATTCATAATATATTTATAGCAGTATAATCATACCAATGATGAACAGAATTATATACTGGTTCAGATTTGTATATATATATAAAAATTGGATAAACATTCTAATAAAAAGAATTCTAAAAACTGAAACTAAGAATATCGTACTCAGAAACAATATTACGATTCAAAGTGATAATAATGAATCCCTTTCCGTTATCAGTGATGAAATATTTGTATTAGGAAAATACACTCGTAAATTCTTAGCAATTAAAAGGGGCGACGTGGTCGTCGATATCGGTGCCCATATTGGGATTTTCAGCATATATGCAAATATATGCGATGCATTAAAAATATATGCTTATGAGCCTGATCCAGAAAATTTTAATTTATTACAAAAAAATACAAAAGCAAACAAGATTAAAAATATTATACCTTCACAATACGCAGTAACAGACAAGGTGGGGAATATTGACTTCTATGTACATGCTAATAGCGGCGGAAACTCCGTTTACAAGCAGAATTTACAAAATACTAAGCATATAAAAGTCAAGTCGATCACAATAGAAAAAATATTAGCCGATAACAAAATTGATTATGTTGATTTTTTAAAAATAGACTGTGAAGGAAGCGAAGGGTTGATTTTCCTAAACATAAAACCAAATATTTTGAAAAGAATTAAAAAAATTGCATTAGAATATCATGACAACGTTTCTCCTCTTAAACATAATCAAATTTTAATAATCCTAAAACATAACAACTTTACCACGAAACTCATTCAAACCGACAAAACTTTCGGGTATATCCTTGCGGAGAAGATATAAATTAATTAAACGAAAATTATACCTTTTTTAATACGAATACTATCTGTGATTCTCCAAACACTTTAACGAGTATTTCGTCAATTGCATTAATTAAATCATTCAATATAGGGAGGTTAAATAAACTTACAAATTTTCCTGAAAATGTATTAGTAAAAAATAAGTTTCTCAAAATACTCTCATGTTTCTCTATTCTTAATACAGAAAATTTGTTTTTCTTAAACAAACTTTGAAGACTTTCTACTGTATACCTTCTAAAATGTCCCACTCTTTTATCAAACCCCTTCAATAATCCTAATTTATAGAGAGGCGCATTTAGGCTTGGTGTTGAAATTATTATATTTCCCCCAGATCCAAGATGTTTAGAGAAATATCTAACTAAGTTAGAGTCATCTTTAACATGCTCGATTACTTCGGTGCAGATAATTAAATCGAACTTTTTATCAGCTATATTCTTAAAACCTTCTGTTAAGGTAAAAAAATAAGGCTTATTAGTATATCCAATAATCTTCGAGCTTTCGCGAGCTATATTAATTGCTTTACTAGAAACATCAATTCCGATCACTTTATTATCTAAACTAGCAAAATATAAAGAGAGCGCACCCACTCCGCATCCATAATCCAAGATATATAAGTTTCGTCTATCCGCAATTACTCTGTTAATTACTCTAAGAATAAACTTATAAGTAAAATTGTTACTCTTAATTATATTTGATTGTGTTTTTGATTTGAAATGAAAATTATTATATTTTTCACTCATTTGTTTCCAACACTAAGATATATCATCCGATTGTACTACGGTTGTGTTTGTATGACAGTTGGAGAATTATCCGCAGATATTTCTTGTGTATTTGTTAAAGAAGTAGTTGGGATATTGACTATATCATTCGGAAGGATCTCTAAATCCTCGGCACTACTCACATTAAGTATTCTTTTTTCATCAGTATATATTCCCGTCGCGAAAATCCTTCTTCCTATAAAGTCGTTGAGTTTAACATTTTCCGGTACAGTTAGCGTAATTGCTTCTGATGAATCGGTTAATAAATAATATCGCTTTGTGAAGAAATTGTGTTTAAGAGTTCCGGTAAAGGCAGTTTCTCTAACATCTAATTTAGATTCGGGAGTGGGGGTAATCTTGGAAGTATAAACGAAAAACGGAATTTTAAATGGTAAAACAAATCTACCTATTCCCATACCAACGGTTAATACAATTATTGATATTGCTATTGCTGTTAGGGGTCTTATTTTTAAACGGAAGTCTATACCCTCATTTCCGATAATCTTATTCCACCAACTTTTAATATAAACCAAAGGGTTCGTTACTTTAACGTCAACCAATGGAGGTTCTTTTTTGCGTAAATCGGCTTTCACTTTTTCAATATTGATAATAGACTCACTTATCTTTTTAGTAGCCACAATTCAGTGTAACTTCCATTTTTCAGTTATGCAAGTCTCCATGTATTATTCACTTAAACATTTTTTAGATGTATATAGATCTAACGTTCTTAACGGGTGTCTTTAGAATTATATTTTAGAGTAAAAGACCGCATTACTCATTGAAACAAATTCCACCAACAGAGTATCTACAAAAATTTAAGTAAAGTCCGAAATGTATGTGTCCCATACAATAATTTGCATTTGTGAGCATTAAATCTTAAAATATCAATATTTTAAAAATGAATAAAGGTTTAAGAGCACAACTATTGGAACGGGCCTACTTTGCGAATACAGACCAACAGGAGATGAGGAAGGAGATGGAAAAAATTGCAGACGAGTTAGTTATTTGCAGCTCTTTGAATTTAAATCCTCAAGCCGCAGAATTAACTCAATCTTTATTTAATACTTGTACCGAATTTGTAGATCGCAGGAACCGTAAGCTCTCTTTTTTAAACAGAGAGCGCGAAATACGCTGGGGTGGAATTTAAATAAGGAGGGAATATAGTTCTTTAGTAGTAATTAATTTAAACGAAGTACAATTCCTGCATAATTATTTTTAATAAATTTATCTTTCAGGTGCATTACATCTACACTTCTTATTATCTCAATGAATTCATAATCGGATTGCTTATGTACTATTAGACGGGGATGAAAATTTAGCTCTGCGGCAAGTTTTGATGGAATGAGGGACACTTTTGTCCGAATGCTCCCTAAATACCTGAGGTGCCAAGCTAGGCCACACTGGGTGTGTACTTTGCACTTAATTTTTTATTTTTCTTTCACTTCGTAAGTAAACAATTATGTTAAATTTGCTTATTGATTAATATAAATACCGGGGGTTAATATAAGTTGTCTCACAAATAAAGTTATGGTAGAAAAAGTTGAAACAGTGGTTTTCGGATATTTTCCTCCAAGATCTCCCGTCGGTATTGTTGAACACGTTGATATTATAACAGGTTTAACTGTTTCCACTGAAACTGTTAATAGACAAAAATTCTTCAACAGAAGAATAAAAGGAAATCCAGTTGAGTTACAAAGTAGTTTTAGTGAAGCAGCCGCAAGTGAAATAGTATCAGGGGAAGGTTGGACTTCATTTTAAATATCCTAGAATTTGTACTTGATTGACTTCTTTGCTATATTAGAATTATCCTCAAATGAAAAAAATCATTATTATCGAGGACGATTCGAGCTTAAGAGAGTTATATAAAATTGTTTTTAAAAGCGCCAATTATGATGTTGATGAAGAGGCTGATTCTCATAGCGCGCTCAACAAATTAAAAACAAAAAAATACGACGTTATACTTCTTGATCTTTTGTTTACTACATCCGACGGAATCTTAACGATTAAGGAAATACGAAAAAGTGACTCAATAAACGAAAAGACGCCGGTTATTATAATTACAAACCTTGATCACGGTGAATTAACCAAGAAAGCCCTCGAAGAAGGTGCTGATAAAATATTATTCAAAGCCAGTCATACGCCGAAAGAAATATATGAAGAAGTGAATGCCCTATTATCGGGTGGCAACAAGATATAATTTGACTTATTGAAATCTTCTGTTTTCTATACTGTATTCCAGATATGTTAACGAAAATGGACTTGAAGCAAATTGACAATCTGATTTCCAAAATACTTCAGAATGTAGCTACCAAAGATGATCTAAAGAAAGAATTAAAACCAATTAAGTCCGATATAGCAAAAGTTAGAAAGGTTGTAGACGTTATGCTTTCGATGTTTGGTAGAATTGAAGAACATCTTCACCTTCCATCAGTATTTTGAAACCAAGCTAGTGTTCGTCTTCTTTTATCTCATACAATGTAAGTATAGAAGTATAAATAAATCTGGATATAATTCGCATAAAACTACCAACTACCCCCTCCTCCACCCCCGAAGCCCCCGCCTGAAAAACCACCTCCACTGAACCCCGATCCGCCTGACCATGAAGACGAACCTGACCATTTACCTCCCGGTGCGCTCACCAGGGCACTTGAAGTTGTTGTTGTAAACCTGCTGATATCCCCGGCAATTGCACCTGTTGTAAATCCGCCTAAGTAGTCAGGAGGCTTTGCTCCAATGTCCTGCATGTCGCGGGCCAGCTCATCAACAACTTCCAAAGAAATTGCCAAAGGCAACATTTCTTCAAAAAACATATTTTTTTCCAAATTATCATATCTCCATTTACCCTTCTTTATATAAAACGCCAATCCTTTTATCTGTCGAAAGTAGGCATAACCTTTTGGAGTTTTTCTCGGCATGTTCTTAACAAACACAAGACTGGAAATTGACGAGATAAAGAAAGGAAGTAAAGGAAAAGAATTTGCAGTAATGTCTATAAAATAAAACACCAATACTCCACTTAATACAACCAACCCTATATCTATCCCCAACCATGTCTTTCTTACCTTGTCCGGATTACCGAAAAAATATCCCTTCGCAAGGACAGACGCGTAAACCTTCTCCTTGAATTTCTGAAGATCTTTGTAAAAAACATTCTTCAGCTTTGATAAAATTACTAAATTTCCTGCGGTTGCCAATTTCAGGTACTGCGAATGCGTAGTTTTATCTTTTATAAGATCTTCAATATCTTTTATGCTTTTCGCATTTACATCATCCGAAAAAAGTTTTTCTATAAGATATTTCTGATAATCAGTAAGCATTTTTTCATCCTTTCCGAGTTTAATAAATATATATTCCTTCGAAGATTTTAAAAAGCCCTTTTTATCTATTTTTTCGATTTTAAGAAATCCAAGTCTTGCAAGTTCAATAATTTCCGCAACAACATCATGAATATCAACCTTTTCATCAACCAAAGTTCCTACTTCCGCGGGAGTCAATCCCTCAATCGGCGAGTAAACCGTAGGCAAAAATTCCCGTGCAAGCAAGGGTTTTGTCTGAACTTTTCCTTGCTTTTCAAGATCAAAATAGATATTATCGGCAATCCTTCTTATATCCCTACCTCTTTTATACCAAAACCCACCCAGTATGATAAAAGGGATAACTGAGGCAAAATATCCCCAATTGTCAATAATACTACTGATAAACATTTCTACTTTAGTTGGATATGCGATTTCATTTTCGTTATCTAACGCTATAACGATTGTAAAATCCTCGCCGCTATTGATTGAGATACTACTTTGAAAAAATGCATTTGAACCCTTATAATCTCTATCGCAATTTGATTCATTAGAGAGATATTCACCATGGTAACATTCGGCATTAGTAACTAAAGCGTACGGCGAAGATATTTTTGCAGTAACTTTTTCTATCGTAGTATCCCATTCATGGCCTACAACATTCCAATAAAGCTCATCATAACCGCTATATCTTTGTAAAACATCTCGAACACTATATTTAATTACGTATACTTTTTTTCCGATATACGTTTTGTCCGGATCTCCGATCTTTAACTCTACACTCTGTCCAACCCTACTTTTTTCATACTTATATTCGTAACCGTTTTCGTCTTCGATGCGTAGAACTTTTATATTTGTGTTGAGAGTTTTCGTGCCAGTAGAATAAATATAAGGAATAATCCGGTAGATTCCATGTTTTTCGACGTTAAAATATACTTCTATTTTCTCGGTAATGACCAAAGAGCTATCTTTTTCAATAGCAATACTAGATGAAAAATTATTAACAATATAGTCAAAGTTGTCGTACTCTCCTGAAACCGCTTTAGGTATAAAAAGTAGAATTAAAATAACTAAAATAAATACAATTTTCCTCACGTTTTAATTATATTCCCATAAGAAGTTAAATCAAAGATAGAAGCAATGTAATAAATATCAAGAATGATAGATATAATATAACATTGACGAGATTTTTTGTAGCAAATTTCTTCTCCCTTAACATATCAATAATATTTCCCAAATAAAAATAGATCAAAATACTGGTGACAATAACAAAAAAAAGTGAAATAGCTATAGGAAGTTGAGGAATCTTGTTTAAAATATTACCCGCAACAATGTATCCGGGAAGGCTTAGGAGAATACTGAAATAAATTCCGGTTGGTGTACAGATATTCTCCCCGAACATATCGAAACAGGTCGTCAATTTGGGAAATGCTGCGTAAAGTAGGATTAAAATGAATGACAAAACAAGTAACGCAAGATATACAAAAGGAAATATTATTTTTATCTCTTTGTTTTTGAAATGTTGTAATAATAGGGTTTTAGACTTTTTAAGCATATCTATTATTTTAAATAATATTATCAAGGTATCTTATATACTATATCAAATTCGTCGCTATAGACAAAGCCGCTCTTTCCCCATAAGTTAATTTTCTCGAGTGTATCTAATTTTATATCAGATTTATGGATGATAATATAATCCACTCCCATTAGTCCGATTTTATCTACAAGCGCCGAATCCGGAAATTTTAATGATACTTCCGCGACCAGCTTTTGCCACTCGTCAGGGAAATAACCGGAGGCACCGTTAACGAGGTTTTTTTTATGTTTTAAACTATAATACATTCGATACATTTCTTTTCTATAATTATCGTTGCCATCCGCCCAGGTATACATAGGATATTCCAAAATCGCATCTCCCCCCTGAGTAGATAACCAACTATAAACTTTTGGATATTCACTCATAACCGGTGATTTAACTTCATTTGAAATTCTCTGCCCTCCAAATAGAACTATGAGAAAAGCGGATATGATCAAAACTTTACGCATTTTTCCCTGATAAGTAGAAATTGCATAGACTAGTGTTAGTGTCATGCCAAGCGCAACTGTTAACATCCACCTTGAAGGCGTTCGATCAGACTGAAAGCCGGGAAGAAGATAGTATAAGAAAACATACGGAAGAGGCAAGAATATTTTTCCGAAAACCTTAAAGGTATTACCTTGCCATTTAAGAACCGGTCCCAACGCCAAAATAAAAGCGCTAACGGCATTAAAAAGCGCAAAATGGAAAATTCTATTATCCGAACGTTTTTTTGATTGAATTAGCAATAAAGATAACACAAATAAGCCAAATAACGCCGGACTGAAGAAATGCTCAAAAATCTCGTTTATACTCATTGAAAAGTGGGCAGCTTCCCGGATAGGCCGTACGTAGTCGAACTGTGTATAGAATATAACATATGCCCAAAGGTAAGGAGATAATATTACCAGTGCCAGAAATCCTACAGCGAGCAAGTGCCTTATCTTAGAAACAAATAATTTACTATTTGTGAAAACAAAGTATGATATTGGAATTAATAATCTGTAAGCCACTAACGGATTCTCCCAAAATTGAATTGCGAATAATAGCCCGGCAAAATATAAGAACCTTACTTTTTTTTCACTCGTAAATTTCCAAACCATCCATAAAGTTCCCAGCATATAACCTAAATTAAACTCATGAAGATGCGCTATGTAGTGCATATGGATTTGTGATGTCGCTAGTACTAGTGAGCCAATGAGCGATGCCCACCTATCTTTTGTCATGTCCTTAAACCATAAGTAAGATATCGCAAGCGTTAATATTTGGCTAAAAATAAGGGTGAAGTTAAATGCACTTATGTAACTTTTAGTAATAATTACCGGAAGGTAAGATAAAAACGCGGAAGGCACGAGCATTACCGAATAAACCATCGTATTCTTAAATGGGAAAAATATATTACCTTGAAAAATGTTCAGCAGATTATTCGGTATTTTTCCAATTGTTTGATTTAGAATCCAAACAATTAGAATGTCGTCCCCAAGATAAATCAAGCCATCATTAAAATTTTGTATAGCCGGGAATACGCTCCATAAAGCTACTATAAAAAGCAGAATTATGGGTAGAATTTTCGTTAATATCCTAGACATTAAGTGGCATGAGGCAAAGAGCAACCTAACTCAGCTTTTTCCTAGATCAAATTGATTTTTAGTTCCCGTAATTTTCAACCGATCGCCATCTCTACTAATCAATTCAATTAAAAGTCTACTTTTGCCTGCATAACCAGACTCATGTAATCTATATGTGGCATTACCTAGTGGTGGATTTTTTCTTGCTAACTCGTGCTGACCAACTCCGTCTCCTCCCATACAAGTTTCTGTAAACATTTGGTAATTCTACTACTTTTCGGGATTCCGAATCAAATAAACCCTTTTCATCTTAAAACTTGAAGCGATCCCAATTCTCTGATTAAATTATTAATATGACAGATATTCCGGGTACCCAAGCAGTAAAAGCTATTCCTAAAGAAATTCCCAAACCAATTGAAATAAAAAATGTTCAAGCTTTAAATGTTAAAGATCTTAAGAAAAAACCGGATGAAATACCGCTTCCGGGTGATGAAATCTGGTACAATCAGCTGCATTACTGGATACTTCTCGGTTTCGGAATTAGCCTTATTTTTGCCGTAATGTCTTATTTCAAAAGAACTTTATCTTTTATTATCTTTCTGGCTCCCCTAGTAAGCGCCGGAGCGTGGTTTGCAAAAAAATACGCGAGGAAGCTTAAAAAACAGGACGACATCCTCAAATAATATTATTCTTTCCTGCTTTGGAAAGTACAGTCGTAATAGAAGCAAGCGAAGCACCTAAACCGATGCATAAAGCAAGAAAACTTAGAATACTTCCCGCAACAGGAATCATTGTAATTATATAAAAGGCGGTAAGACCGATAAGATATTTAATATTTATATTTTTTACGTAACCTTCGGAAATTTTCATTCCGATTGTGAAGGCTATAAATATTTTAGAAAGATAAATAAAAATTATATAAATAAATAACGAGATAAAAGCCAAAGGCATTCCAACCAGGGTTATTAATAAAACTATGAAAAGAACCGGCGTTAAAATTAAAAGTAAGAAACCAAGACCAAAACTCTTCAGCATATTTTTTTCGATATACAAAGATGTTGCACTTAAATAATTTGGTGCATATTTAATAAGAATTAAACCTAAAATTGAGGCTGATATAAAACCGATTAATTTAAAAAACAAACTAGCCTTCGCGAATTCTTTAACTATGCCGTTTACTGAAGTTGTATCAGGTGCCATTCTAAGCGGTGGAGATTTTCTTAATATCTTGCCAGAAATACTTGCATCTTTATCTACTTCCGCCTCGGTATCGCTTGTATATTCAAGATTACCATTAATTTTTGCTTCGGAAGTCACAATAAGCGTCCCAACATAGCCCTCAATATCCCCGTCTATTTCACCAGATAGGTTTGCATTTCCGCTAGCCAAAAATACATCACCTGAAACCGGTGCATCCAAACTGATATTTCCCCCGAATATTACTGCCGATCCTTTTATCACTCCCGGACTTGCTATTCTGACATTACCTCCAGCGACGCTCAAATTTCGGCCAACAATCCCGTTTATTACAATCTCTCCCCCCGCAGCGCGGATATTTTGGG
>CAYREZ010000031.1:10461-11425 GCA_964423565.1 uncultured Gammaproteobacteria bacterium
CTCACCGGCTATTTCTACTACTTCACCTGCTGTTACATAAAAATCTTTCTCAATTTTTTCACCTCGGGGTAGTTTTGTTACTCTTTGCGTTCTCGTATCAATATTGCTTGCGTTAACGGAAGAATTTCCGAATGCAAATAGAAGCGAAACTATGGACAATAAAATGAATTTCTTCACGAATTTAGTATATCATTCGGTCTTAGTAAATGAAATAACGTTTGTAAATAATATATTTTTGTGATCTTTGCGATATCCCGTAAGATCTTCTTTATACGGATTTACGACATATGACTGAATACCGGCATTTTTCAACATAACCTCAATTTGCTCTTTTGTAAACCTGCTCCTAAGTTGGCCGTTTTCGATAAATACATTCTCCTCATATACTGAGGTTATATTTCTTAAGTATTCCATCTCGGATTCATCGTCCGGTGATTTAAATGATAAAAATGCCTTTCCGCCATTTTTAAGAAGAGTCAATATGTCTCGAAATATTTTCGTTGTATGCTTCGCGCCGAAATAATTGAGTGAAATTCTAGAGTATACAATGTCTACCGAATTAGGCTTTATAGGCATATCCTCAAAACCAAAATCTATTTTTTTTAAAACCAGTTTGTCCCCGAAATTTTCTTCCTTGGCACGACTCTGTGCCAATTTGAGCGCAAAGGTGGATATGTCGAGTAGCACAACTTTGTGGCCTTTTCTTAAGAAATACAATGCGTCGGAGCCGGTACCACCGCCAATATCCAGTACGATACTGCTCCTGGGAAAATTTTTTTCTACGTCTTCTGCGAACTTCGAATGAAGTGTGTTTTCTGTGTGTGTTTTCTGATGGATTAAATCCCACCTTTCTTCGTCAGCTATCATACTCACTATTTATACTATAATATTACCACTCTTAAAGTTTTTGGAAAGATTTTATAATCTCCGATTTAAAATATACCGATATCTTATACATGAGTGT
>CAYREZ010000032.1:0-1085 GCA_964423565.1 uncultured Gammaproteobacteria bacterium
AGCTACACCTTAAAAGTGTATCGGAAGTGTCGCATATGTGTTTACACAATTCGAAAAATTGACTTTCAGTTAAATTAATAGTATTATCGGAAAAATATGGCACTTAAAGGCAAAGAAGCTGCTCATCATCCTTCTATAGATCCTTCTATAGAATTAATTGAGATGGGTCCTGAATATAAATTTGGCCAAAATATGGCTCGGTATGAAGCTGGATACGTTGTTTTACAGGAAGCAGAACGTTATATCGAACAATGTCATCTCGAAGGAAGACCGAGCGAAGCAGGTATTGTACATAATTTTGCGATAAGTGTTTATGGCAAAATAATTAATCCTGCTCCACCACCTGAAGAATCGACTCCAAAACCCTAAATTAATATTTACTTCGTATTTTGTTTGGATGTACAATAAGAATTGATGTCAAACATCCCGCTTCCCGAAAAATTAAGGCCAAAAAAATTAAGCGAGTTCGTCGGGCAGGAACATTTGGTCGGAAAAAAAGGGATCATCAGGAATCTACTAATTAACCAATCCCTGCCAAAGGCCGGTCGTCCTCTGGACGAAACTAATCTTTATTTCCCTTCTTTGATATTTTGGGGACCTCCCGGCTCAGGAAAAACAACACTTGCAAGAATAATTGCATCTGAATTGAAAAGGGAATTCTTCGAATTCTCGGCAGTAAATACCAAAACTAAAGAAATAGAAAATATAATTAATCAAAATTCCACGAATCAAAAAACTCTGCAATTTAAGGTTCCGAACCTTTCACCCATAATATTTATAGATGAAATTCATAGATTTAACAAAGCCCAACAGGATAAACTCCTGCCGCATGTCGAGCGCGGTGACATTACTTTTATCGGCGCAACAACTGAAAATCCTTCCTTCGAAGTAATTGGGCCACTTCTTTCCCGTTGCCGCGTCCTTGTTCTTAATCAGCTCACGGAAAAAGAACTAAAGCAAATTGCTAAAAGAGGCTTTAAAGAATTGAAGGTCAAAATTCAGCCGAAAGCTATGAGTTTTTTAATCGAATCCAGTAACGGCGATGCCAGAGTATTACTTAATGTTTTAGAAATTTCAAATACATT
>CAYREZ010000032.1:1095-8276 GCA_964423565.1 uncultured Gammaproteobacteria bacterium
CTTGAAGTTGCTAAAAACCTATCTACAAGCTACCAGCTACTAACTACCGATATCGAAGCTGCTTTGCAGCGAAGATATCTAACTTTCGATAAGCAGGGTGAGGAATTTTATAACATAATTAGCTCATATATTAAGGCTATGAGGGCTAGTGATGTAGATGCGGCGTTGTATTATCTAGCCAGAATGGTTGCAGCAGGCCAAGACCCTCTTTATATTGCAAGGAGGATGGTGGTCTTTGCAAGTGAAGATGTTGCCTCTCCTACGGCCTTAGTTGTAGCAAATGCGGTTTTCCAAGCCTGTCAGCAAATTGGCTATCCGGAATGTCAAGAAAACTTAGCAGCAGGGACTGTTTATTTAGCAACAGCCAAAAAGGACAGAAGTGCATATGACGCCTATATGAAAGCCTTAGAGGATGTTAAAAGATATGGTAATCTCCCAACCCCGATGAAGATTAGGAATGCACCCACAAAGCTGATGAAAGATTTAGGATATGGAAAAGACTACAAACCTTATACGGGTGAGGTTTTATTGCCTGACAAACTAAAGGGGAAGAAGTATTATTACGGTGGAAACAAAGGAGGTGAAAAATAATATTTGATAAATTATTTGCGAACTGCTTGTTGGTTAAAGATTTTAGAAAGTCGCTTCCTTTTTATAGAGACATTTTAGGATTAGAACTCAACAGTCAAGACGGAAAGTTTGCCGATTTTAAGTTAGAAGGCACGTCTTTAGCTATTTTTCAAAAAAGTGATGCGGTTGCAATGTTTCCTGAAAAGTTTATGGGGAATGGTGGAGGTATTGTTTTAGCTTTCCAAGTTAACGATGTCAAAAAAACTTGCGTTGAGCTGAAAAACAAAGGAGTAGAAATCTTTGAAGGTCCCAAAACTACAGAATGGGGACAAACTGTTGCATATTTCAAGGACCCCGATGAAAACATTTGGGAGGTATCACAAAAATGAAATTAAAAAAGCAAGAAACTGTTGAGATAAAACCAACTGCACCATTTAATTTTGATGCCACTTTCCATAAACCTGACCATTTTACAAGCGGAGATAATTATTGGAAAAAGGGGGTAAGATGGCAGACTTGGTTGTGGAAAGGTAAAACACTTGGGCTTAAGTTTATTAACTCAGGGACGGTAGATAATCCCAAAATAGAAGTTGATGTGTACTTCACCGAAAAACTCACAAAACAGTTTATAGACTCACTGACTAAGGAAATTAAGTATAGATACAATTTAAAACTGGATTTAACTGATTTTTACAGGAAATTCAAAAGTGACTCTGTGTTACAACCCATCATTAAACAACTTTGGGGAATGAGACCTGGTCATCCCAGCTCTTTATATGAATACTTAATAATTGGAATTGTACTCCAAAATGCGACCGTGAAGCGGTCAATTCAAATGTTTAGAGCTTTACTTGAGAACTGTGGAACGCCGCTCGAGTACGACAGAAAGAAACTTTGGTGTTTTTGGGAAGAAGGTAATTTAGCAGAAGTTACTGAGCAAGAGCTAAGAGATTTGAAAATGGGTTACAGAGCTAAATCAATCAAAAAAATTGACAATTATTTTGCAAAGGGAGAGATTAGTGAAATGGATTTGAGAGAAAAAGTCAGAGAAACTCAAATGAATGAGCTTCTAAAACTTTACAGAGTTGGTCCTGCAACAGTTTGGTATCTACTTTTTGACGTTTTTCACCATTGGGATTTTTTCAACCACATTTCCCCTTGGGAACAGAAAATTTATTCTAAAGTCTTTTTTGACCAAGACCCGGAAAACCCAGTTCCAGTAGAAAAACTACTCAAGCATTTTGAAAAATTTGGGGAGTATAAGCAGTTAGCAGTCCACTATATATGGGAGGATTTATGGTGGAAAAGAAAAAATAAACACATTCCTTGGTTAGAAAAATTGATTAGAGTTTAATTCCTTGTACTGATAACAAATATGCTAAACAAAATAAATCCTTATCTTCTTACCTACATAACTACCATACACTGTAGTGTGGTAGTAGTGTAATTACAACTTAAGAGATTTTAACCTCAGAGAATTCCCGACAATGATAATTGAAGCGCGTATACAATCTTCTTATGTGCTCCCAAGTTCTTCCTCGAAATCTTTAATTAGGAGCTTAGCTACTCCATTACCGTGAAGTGAACCATTCTCTACAAGCCTGCATAAATTTTCGATAGCTTGTTCAGGTAACAATTTTTTCCCATCCTGATCGGTTAAAGCTAATCTGAGTCTGTAAGTATCTATATCCATATTCAACTGATTCGGTATATCGCCTGTACGAATATATAAACTTCTTTGCTGTTGTAACAAACCCAACCCGGATTGATCTGCTTCTCTCCGTAGACGTAAATATTCTTCCTCTGTCATCTTAGGCACTGGTCCTGAAAATTCAGTTTGATGAGGTTGGTCAAAATCCATTGGCCAAGATATTGGTTGCCAATTACTAAATTCAATACCCATAATGTTTAATAATTTACTCTTAAAAAATAAAAAGTCAATAATTTATGCAAAAATAATTTATCTTATATACTAATTGTTTTCAATCTTAGAGAATTACCTACTACTGATATAGAGGAGGCTGCCATAGCGAAGGCGGCTAAGGCGGGGTTCAGAAGCCAACCAAAAAACGGATATAAAATCCCCATTGCAACCGGGATAAGTACGACATTATAGCCAAAAGCCCAAAATAGGTTTTGTTTTATTACCGATACGGTTTTGTGGCTCAATTTAATTGCTGTCGATACGCTTTTGAGATCTTTATTCAAAAGAGTAATACTTGCTGATTCAATCGCAACATCGGTTCCCGATCCCATTGCTATTCCGACATCGGCGGATGCAAGTGCAGGCGCATCATTAATACCGTCACCGACAAAGGCAACAGTTGGTGATTGGTGATTATTGATTAGTGATTCGGAAGTCTCTAAATTATTGTTTTTCTGTTTTTTAGTTTTTATGTTTTTCAGTTCTCTCACTTTCTCGGCTTTCTCATCCGGTAAAACTCCTGCCATTACATTTTTAATTCCTGCCTGTTTAGCAATCGCTTTTGCAGTTCTTTCGTTATCACCCGTTATCATCCAGACTTCTATTTTTTTGTCGATCAAGTTCTCGACTACCTCTTTGGCACTTTGTTTAATCGTGTCTGCAACCGCAATAATACCCAACAACTTTCTTGTTTCCGCAAGGAGCATTACAGTTTTTCCCTGCTCCTCCAAATCTACGATAATTGTTTCTGCACTTTTGTAACCTACACCTTCTTTATTCATTAATGCCCTATTTCCAAAAAGATATTTAGTCTCGTCAATCGCCCCAGTTATTCCAAGTCCCGACATAGCTTGAAAATTATTAACTTTCATTAAACTCAAATTTTCCTCTTTACTCTTATTTACTATTGCTTCAGCCAAAGGATGCTCGGAACCCGCCTCCAAACTCGCCGCAATTTGCAGTAATTTATAATCCTCATTGAATTTTGAATTTTGAATTTCATGTTTGTTTAGGATTTGGGATTTAGGATTTGGGATTTCTGTAACCGATATAATGTCTGTTACAGTAGGCTTTCCCTCCGTCAATGTTCCCGTCTTATCAAAAACTATTGTCTTAATCTTGTTAGCAATTTCTAAACTCTCGGCATTTTTAATTAGTATTCCATTCTCGGCTCCCTTTCCTACCCCCACCATGATCGCAGTGGGCGTCGCAAGTCCTAAGGCACAGGGACAGGCAATTATTAATACCGCGATCATGTTTGTAAATGCATGACTAAACCCTGAGCTTGTCGAAGGGCTGAAATCGAACCAAACTACGAAAGTTAGAACTGCTAATATCAAAACAGCCGGCACAAAATAGCCGGAAATCAGATCAGCCATCCGCTGAATAGGCGCGCGGGAACTCTGCGCCTCGGATACCATTCGTATAATATTTGCAAGCATTGTATCCGATCCAACCTTTGTGGCTTTAAAAAGAAAACTCCCGGATTTATTCAACGTTGAACCGATAACTGTATCTCCCGTCATTTTCTCAATAGGCATTGATTCTCCGGTAACCATAGATTCATCAATTGAAGAAGCACCTTCAACAATCACTCCATCGGTAGGTACCTTCTCTCCTGGGCGGACACGAATTAAATATCCTGCCTTTACTTCCTCGATTGGAATATCAACTTCCTCGTACTTTTCGCCATTGTTAAAATTGGAAATTGGAAATTGGAAATTCGAATTTATGCGTAGCACTCTCGCCGTCTTTACTTGCAACCCAAGAAGCTTTTTTATTGCATCAGATGTGTGAGCTTTAGCCTTCGCCTCAAGATATCTCCCAAGAAGAATTAGAGTAATAATTACCGCCGCCGTATCAAAATACATCGTCATCGGAATTCCCAATCGTTCATATAATGAGGGAAAAATTATACCCAAAGCGGAAAAGCCATATGCCGCCGAGGTTCCGATTGCAATAAGAGTATCCATACTAGCAGCTCTATTCCGAAGTCCGGACCATGTAGCCAAGTAAAATTCACGCCCAGCCCAAAATTGGACAACGGTAGCAAGTAGCATGTAGAACGTAGCGGGTAGTTTTGGAAAAAAAATAAACCACTCCGGAAAACTTCCGAGAAAAATAACTATGCTCAAAACGGAGGATACTAATACTTTCTTCTTAAGATTTTGTAACTGTTTCTTTTTCTCTTCTTCTTTTATCTCTTCAACCGATTGATCATTTGGATTTGGGATTTGGGATTTTTGAATTATTGCTTTATACCCCACCTCCTTTATCGCAATTTCCAAATCTCTGTCACTTACTCTGTCTCTATCCAATTCAACCAATGCTTGTTCACTCCCATAATTTACTGAAGCATTAATAACACCCGGAGTTTTTATTAACTTTCTTTCAATAAGCTTTGCACAGGAGGCGCAATGCATTCCGACTATTGGAAATGATGTTTTAGTGGACGTGGTTTTCATGATTTTCCTTACTACCTCCAAAAAAGAACCATATAATAAAGACAATTATTAAAATGCCTATAAACGTAACTACTAATTTATCTAAACTCATATTTTTTCTAGCACTTTCATAACTTCGTCAATAGTTTTTTTGCTTTTTCCTTTTTTAATATCTTCCGATAAGCATGTTTTAAGATGATTCCTTAATACTTCATGGTCTGCTTTTCTAAGGGCAGCTTGAACTGCAATCGATTGATGAACAATATCTACACAATAGTCGTCCTTATCTAGCATTCGAATAACTTTCTCCAAGTGTCCTAAAGAAATTCTGTAACGGGTTAACAGTTGTCTTTTTAAAGTTTTATCCTTTGGCATTCCTTTCGGCATAATATTAGTATCTTGACTTTAACCCCCATGGGGGGATATATTATGTTATACTGCTGTATACTATTTGTCAAACATGAATAATATCTGGCTGGCGCTTATTACCGGACTCACGACAGGAGGAATTTCATGCCTTGCTGTTCAGGGAGGACTCCTTACTTCCTCAATTGCAAACCAAAAAGAGGCGGACGAAGCCAAATCCGGCAACTTTCGATTTGTCGCATACTTTTTGATTTCCAAATTGGTAGCTTATACAATTTTAGGATTTTTATTAGGACTTTTGGGTTCCTTTATAATTCTCTCTTTAAAAACCCAAGCGATATTTCAAATACTTATAGGGATATTTCTGATCGGAACCGCAGGCTATATATTGGAACTTCATCCGATTTTCAGATATTTTGCAATTAGGCCGCCAAAGTTTGCTCTTCGAATTGCCAGAAATAACAGCAAAAACGTAAATTCTGTCACGCCATTTATATTGGGGGCATTAACCGTGTTTATGCCTTGCGGAGTTACCCAAGCTATGATGGCCGTCGCACTCGGGACTGGAAATCCTATTTACGCATCGGGAATTATGTTTGCATTCGTTCTAGGAACAAGCCCAGTGTTTTTTATGCTTGGCGTTGCAACTCTTAATCTTCTGAAAAGAAAGGCTTTCAGGTTTGTCGCTGCCGGAGCATTAGTAATATTCGGAATTATATCGATAAACGGGGCAATGGGCATGCTGGGATCTCCCCACACTTTACAAAACTATTGGAAAGTAGTTTCCAAAAATACCACCAAGAATGAGGCAATTGCCGGAGTTTCGGCAAACGGCACACAAGATGTGACAATCAACGTAACAAGCCGTGGGTACCAGTCTAATGTATCCACCCTAAAGGCGGGTGTTCCGGTCAAATTGAAATTAGTTACTAACAATACCTTAGGTTGCTCAAGAGCTTTTTCAATCCCGTCCTTAAATGTTTCAAAACTTCTGCCCCAAACAGGTTCAGAAGTAATAGAATTTACGCCAACTAAAACCGGAAGACTCGCTTATACTTGTTCCATGGGAATGTATACTGGATCGTTCACGGTAGTGAACTAAGCTGAAATCTTCGTCCGCAGGACGATCAGCCACTGGCGGAAAAAAACTTATATAGATAATGAAAAAAAAGAAAATATATAAGATAAAAGGGATGGATTGCTCTGCATGTGCATCTTTAATAGAATTAGAACTGGAAGATCTTGGGGTTGTTTCGAAATGCGATTTTGCAAAAGAAACGTTGGAGATTAATAAAAACGAAAAAGCAAACGAGAATAAAATAAGAAGTCTGATAGAAAAACTAGGTTACATAATAGTTTAACTGAAGATTAAATATTTGGGTGTTCAGGAATATCTCCTAATTTGGGTTGTTTACTTGGATTAGGCCAAGCTTCCTTCGGAACTCCTCCAAAATCTGTTCTTAAATTTCTTATTAAACCAGTAATACCCGCTCTTATCCCGGATTCCACTTTAGGTGTAGGTGCTACAGCACTTTCTTGTTCAACTGTTTTTATACCCATAATCGGTTATTATACTATTTATTAAATTATGGCCAGTCCGAAACGGGTCTTGCCAACTCTACAATTTTATGTGGATTAACTTCAATAATCTGTCTGCTCATTGCATCTCTACCACATACCCCAACTACTCCACGTTCTTCGTCAAAAATCATTTTTGTTAGTATGACTCGTTTGAAACCTTTATTTCCTTCGTCCGGCAATAATAATACCTCGTGTGGCAGCTCAACCTTTTCTGCTTCAACCAACCTAATCGGCATTTTTTACAACCTCCTTTCCAACCCACTTTCGCAGGACTTCGGGAATTACAACAGATCCGT
>CAYREZ010000032.1:8286-11305 GCA_964423565.1 uncultured Gammaproteobacteria bacterium
TGCGACCAATTGCAAAAGTTGTTGCATCATTCATATACACCAATTCCGTCTTGTTTACCCTTCTGACACGCGTATTTAACCTCCTTGACTGATAATCCGTCATATAATCCGAAGTCTGGGTCTCGCGATATTTATTCTGCCCCGGAAGCCACGTCTCAATATCAGTTTGCCGATAATCAGGTCCACCCATATCCCCCGTACAAATTTCCACAACCTGGTAGGGAAGACCCAAAGATTGCATTAAGTATTCCTGAATTCCCACAATAAAATATTGTTCTTTTTGTCCGTCTTCGGGAAGGGTAAAAGATTCCATTTCCACTTTGTCGAACTGGTGCACCCGTAAAATTCCCCGCGTGTCTTTACCGTAAGAACCCGCTTCACGCCTGAATGCCGTTGAAAATCCGACATACCTTTTTGGTAATTCTTTTTCTTCCAAAGTCTCATCCATATGTAGTGGACCGAGGGTGTGTTCGGCACTACCAATAAGGTAAATATCGTCCGACGGAATATAATAACGTTCTTCCTTCGGATAAAGTCTTCCCATTCTGTCATAAACTTCGGGTTTAATCATTACCGGAGGAACAACAGGAATAAAAGCTTTTGGATTGTAATCTTTCTCTATTCCATCAGCTATTTTTTTTAAAATCGATTCATTTGTCAAAGTCTCAAATGCAAATTGAACAAGGGCATACTCCATTAGCGCCGCATCGCCCATTAAATAACCAAATCTTGTTCCCGTGATTTTACCCGCTTTTTCGATATTTATTATTCCCAATCTTTCGCCGATTTCAACATGATCCTTCGGTTCAAATCCAAATTTTTTCGGTTCTCCCCACCTTCTAATCACTTCGTTTTCGCTCTCATCCTTGCCAACTTTAACATCATCAGCCGCAGGATTCGGTAAAGACTTCATAACTTCAACAAATTCACCCTCTATTTTCTCCAATTGGGGTTCTTTTGCTTTCAGTTCATCTTTAATCCTTTTTCCGCCTTCAACATTCCTGGTTTTTGCAAATTTATTCCTATCGGCCTGTAATCCCTGAATCTCGGCCATTAATTTCCTGCGCTTTTCATCAAGATCGAGCACTTTCTCAACCACTGAAGAGTCAAAATTCTTTGCAGAAAATGCTTTTTTAATTTTTTCCGGATTATCTCTAATTGTTTGTATATCTATCATTTATAGGGCGTGTGAATTTGTATTAGATTGTAAATTTTTCAAATGACCGGTTTCGTTTAATTTTAATACTTTTAAGCGATTTTTCCCATAGGATCTTGCTAATACAAAATAATTTATGGCAGCCGGTTCTATTCTAAAATCCCAAATTTTATCAAACATCCTCCCATCTGCTAAACTTGCCATTATTCGCACAATATTATCGTGGGTCACGATTAAAGTATTTTCGTTAAAAAAGTTGATTGTAAAAAAATTCTCTACCCTTTTTATCGTATCTAAAAAATGCTCACCTTCCGGGAATTGTACCAGACTGGGTTTTTCCATCCATAATTTATATAAATCAGAAAAATTATTTCCAATCCACTGTTTGTCTTTGCCTTCCCAAATCCCATGATTAGTCTCAATAATTTTTAAATCAGTTTCTATAGGAATTCCTGTAAGCTTTGATAATTCAAAAGCGGTTTGATAGGTTCGCTTCAAAGGACTTGCAATTATTTTTCTGATTCCTTTATTTTTAAGCTTTTGCGCTAAAGCTTCAGCCTGTTTTGCACCAAGTTTAGACAAATCCGTATCATAAGTTTGACCTTGAAAAATTCCTTTTGTATTTGCCACAGACTCCGCATGGCGAACGACAATTAAATTAAAATTAAATGCGGTTTGGTCTTTAACACTTATTAAATTTCTTATTCGGTTTTTATTAACCATATTAAACTCTGTTGGGATTATCGATAATATCTATTAATCTCCTCGCACCTTGGAAATGAACGTGACCTTCAGGGCCACCCTCTAATAATGGATCTCTGCCATCTTTCGGTCCTAAACCAAGTTGTATTTTCCTATTTAGAGCACGGGTCGCTGCTGCAGCTAAAGCAGGTCTATTCATCTCGTATTGTCCTTCTAACAATTGATAAAATTCTGAATTTGCCATAAAATCACCTCCTTTATTAAAGGGGTTATCAACACCCGCACAACTTCCCTTCGAACCCGTCAGACGGGTCTCAAGGTGCATATGCAGGAGGATTGTTGGCTATCTATATTGATATTAATGTCAATAAAAAACCCCTCCTTACTAAAATTTCAGGACGGGTCAACATGAAGTTTACCGCGGTACCACCTGTCATTTATCTTCGGGTCACCCCTAAGACCTCTGAGAGTTCTCTACCCATTCGACTTCGCTCAGGGTGACAAACTCTGCACACTCTGTAACGGGAGTTCCCGTCTCTGCTTAGTCCCTTCTCATGGGTTTTCGCAGGAAGCGATTCGGTTAGGGGAACTAAGGTTAAGCTAAAACTTAACTCTAACCTATTAACGCCTTTAATTAATTGTCAATGGAAGTATTTTACTTAATACAAAATTAGTAGTCAATAATAAAAAACATTGTAGCAATTTTACTATCTTGATGAAGGAACGGGTATTGCAGAATATCTTTTTCCTTTAGTCCCCTCAACCTCTAATGCTTTCTTATAAGCATCTTCCCGACTCATTTCTCTTCCTGCAGTACAAACTTTCCTTCCAACAGTTTCTGCCAAAAGGCTATCAATTAACGGAAATCTTACTAAACCTAAAAATCCCGGCTTCTTATATACTTCAACTCGCCAACTTTTTTCACCTTTCCCTTCCATAATTAAAGAATAATATCACAACTGCTAATATTTGTGAAGCTAAAGCCCCAAGTCTTCATGTATCGCCTGCATTGCGGAAAGTGCTATTCCGACGAACTCTTCAAGAGGAATTCCCAAACGCGGTTCACATTCTTTTATCTGTTTCCTGTCCACGCCTGCCGCAAATGAAGTCGAGTTCCACTTTTTCATAACCGAATCAACCGTAACCGAAGCCAGTTTCTTA
>CAYREZ010000033.1:0-11142 GCA_964423565.1 uncultured Gammaproteobacteria bacterium
TTTATTTGTGTTTCGTGATTTGGAATTTGGGAGTTATGTTGAACTTTTGTTACTACAAGAGATTCCATCTTTATAAATATTGCCTTTTTTTCTTTTGCTAAATTCTTTAAGCCCTGCAGAATTTCTTTTGTAGGTTTCGGTCCTTTAATAAAAGTCCCAATCGTAAATTTTGTATGAGGAATTATTGAAAAAATTGTTTGGCCGAATGAGGTTCTTACAACGTCATTTCCCCAAACTTTTCTGAATTCTTCCCACTCCCTTGACTGTAGAGGATGGGCGTTTTGGTTATTAATAGTCATAACTAAAAGTTAACGAGATCATCAGTATCATCTTCAAAATCTGGATCAAACTTATCCTTAATTTCTAAATCTGAATAATTTCCGTCAATGCCTTCCAGTAAATCTTCGGGAATATCGATTATAAACCTCGAAGGAGGATTGCTGGTTCGTTGGCCGAAAAAGAGGCGTCGTCCTGCATAAGTTAAATAAAGAATTTCTTTTGCGCGGGTTATCCCAACGTATGCAAGACGTCTTTCTTCTTCCAACTGTATGGAGTCAGACAAACTTCTGGAGTGAGGGAAAAGGCCTTCCTCCATACCGACGATGAAAATAACACCGTACTCCAATCCTTTTGCGGCATGCAGAGTCATTAGCGTAACTGCGTTACGCTGTGACCGGTGATTGGTAATTTGTGATTGAATTTTTCCGGTATCCAACTGTTCGGCTTCGATGAGAGCGACGTTTTCAAGAAATTCATTGATATTAGGAAACTCTGCTGCAACGGAACGAAGTTCTTTAATGTTTTCCAGTCGTGCCAGATTTTCCTCTGACTCAATTTTGTATTTAGCAAGGTAATTTGTTTTACGCAGAACTTTATCCAGCAAATCAAGGGTAGTTGACGTTTCTTGCCAATTCGGAGGTAATTCATTTGAAAATTCATTCAATTTCGTAATTCTGGTTTTCCCGACCTTTTCAATTCTCCTTCTTGATACAGAATCTTTTGGATTTACTAAAAGTCTCAATAGTGCCAGAACATCTTTAATTTCACGTCTCTCGTAAAATCGTACCCCCCCGACCAGAGTATAGGGTATTCCGGCGTGAAGTAGTGCTTCTTCTAAGACCCGCGACTGCGCATTAGTTCTATAAAGAACCGCAATGTGGCTAAATTCGACTCCCTGAGTAATTAAATTGTCAATTTCGCTGACAATGAAAGAAGCTTCATCAATTTCATTTCTTGCCCGAAAGATTTTTATCTTTTCCCCACTTAAATTATTTGTCCAAAGCTTAAGTATCGGATGCGAGGTATTTTTCTTGATTATTGAATTTGCCGCATCAAGGATAATCTGAGTTGATCTGTAATTTCGTTCCAAATTTACTACCCTTATTTTTGGGAAATCACGCGTCAAGTAATTTATATTCCGGTAATCAGCACCACGCCAAGAGTATATGCTTTGACTTGCATCACCCACCGCAGTTAAATTTCCAGTCTCACCTTTTAATAATTTTGTGAGTATGTATTGGATTTTATTAGTATCCTGCCACTCATCAACTAAGATATGGGTAAATTGTCTCTGCCATTTCGCAAGGGTACCGGATGAGTTTTTCAAAAGATCAACAGCCTTCAGAAGTAGATCGTCAAAATCTAACGCACCAATCTCTCTTAAGTATTTTTCGTATTCAAGATAAATTTTGAAAACTTTTTCCTGCCATTCACCTTTGGCAAGTTCCGCGTACATGAGAGGATTTAGCATGTTTGTTTTTGCTTCTGAAATCTGGGAAGCAATTCCCGCGGGAGAAATTGAGTCGGTGGAGTAATTTAAATTAGTAAGAATTTCTTTTATTGCATCCTTCTGGTCGGCGTCGTCATAAATCAGAAAGTTTCTTGGAATTCCTATTTTTTCTCCATCGATTCTTAAGAGTCTTGCTGAAAAAGAGTGAAAAGTTCCCGCAAACGGCCGTGGAGTCGAACCGTTGGGACTATTCAGCATTTGCGTAATACGCTCACGCATTTCGCCCGCCGCTTTATTTGTAAATGTGAGAAGCAGAATACTTTCAGGATTAATTTTTTTTTCAGAAATAAAAAAAGCTGCCCTATGGGTTAAGACTTTAGTTTTACCGCTTCCTGCCCCGGCGAGTACAAGAAGGGGATTTCCATCGTAAGTTACAGCAGTAAGCTGTTTATCATTCAAATCCTTTAAAAGTTTATTAATCATGTCCAATTAGAATAGTCCTATCTTACTCGAAATAATAACTTCAGTAAGCTTGGTATTATTACCAAACATAATGTCATAGTTACAGACTAAGTATGTTTGGTATAAAATAGCTTTGAAATATGCCGGATTTAAACAAAAAAGAAAAAAACTTGACAAGTAATTTTAACACAACGGTTTTCGGGAAAATTAGACGCCTCTCTAAAAATGAGGTATTTTTTTCTAAAGTCAAAAGAAGAATTTTCAGTCATGTAAAGCTTATAAGATATTTAATCGGGATTTCATTAGTCGTTTTTGTATCCCTATTTTTCCTGATTGTAATAAAAACGTTCGAAAGATCCTCAGCAGTTACCTATCTATCCTATATTTATAATTTTGTATTTACCCCGGAAGGAGGCTTAAAAAAGTTAGACGAACGGACAAATATCATTATATTGGGTAAAGGGGGCGGGGTACATGAAGCACCTGACTTGACAGATAGTATAATACTCACCTCGATTTCCCATAAAAAAAACGAGATTACAAACATTTCCCTTCCCCGCGATATCTGGATTCCGGATCTTAGGGCAAAACTTAATAGTGCTTATTACTGGGGTAATAAAAAAGTTGAAGGGGGAGGGATAATTTTGGCCAAATCCGAAACTGAAAAGATTACAGGGCTTTCCATTCAATACGCTGTCGTTATTGATTTTGATGGGTTTATAAAAGTTATTGATATTTTGGATGGAATTGAAGTTGATGTTGAAAGGAATTTCATCGATGAAAAATATCCTATTGAAGGCCGGGAAAACTACGATTGTGATAACGATCCCGAATATAAATGCCGTTACGAAACCGTAAAATTTGAGAAAGGATTGCAGGAAATGGATAGCGAAACAGCATTAAAATATAGCCGCTCAAGAAACGCCGAGGGAGATGAAGGAACAGATTTTGCGAGAGCGGCAAGGCAAGAAAAGCTTATGGTTGCAATTAAAAACAAAATATTGAGCCGAAGCGTTCTTTTTTCTCCGAAAAAACTTATTGAATTGAAAAATGCGCTTTCCGAGTTTGTGGAAACGGATATAAATGCAAAAGAAGGTGCGATTATAGCTAGAAGAATTTTTTCCTCAAGAAAAAACATCCCCTCATATGTATTTCCCGAAGAACTATTGATAAACCCACCCAAATCTCCGGAGTATGATAATTTATACGTTTTTATGCCGAAAGATGGTTTATGGGATGACGTACACAAATGGTTTGAAAAAATACTAGCGGAATAAGGATACTTTTTAATAAGTAGTATAATTAAAATAAGCAGTATATGGCAGGTAGTGTAGTATAGAGTGTTTCTCTCATTTACCCAAAATAAACATTGCGGAGATCTGGAGGCGTGCAAATCCTGAGCAATATCAACAGGAACTGCAAGAAAGCGAGAGAAGATGGAATCTGATTATAATAAAATCGATTGAAACTGGTGGTTTTTCTATAGCTGATGTATTGGATGCCGAAAATACGACCTATAATCAACTTAGACAGTCTCAACAAGAGCTTGAGAGAGTTGGGGGTTATTGATTCTTCTAAGAAATTTTATAACAGTTTCGAGAAAACCATGTTCAGTTTACATGAACGTGGATGAATCGAACCTGATATGTCATCCTTCTTTAGAAGGAAACCTCACTTTTTAAGGCGGGAAGGACGTCATAGATTTTTGTTGTTCCAGAGGTAAATACTACTTTCCCTATCTGAAAAAACTTCTGTTCGTATAGGTCTGGAAATTTCTCGCGCTCGAAGGTTCCGACTATTACGTATTCAACTTTGTATTTTCTCAAAAGGGAAAGAGTTTTATTTATATCATATGAAGTGTATATTTCAGTAATTTCTCCGACTCTTTCCTGGGGAAAATCCGCGGTCCCGCGCCATAACCATTCGTGTACAAACCAGCCGGAAATAGTGGGCAGGCCAGTGTATGCGGATATGGCATTAAATTGAGTGTAGGAATCGCCGGGCGCCTCAAGAATTACAGGCTGCCCGGATACATTTTTATTAAGCCAGTTGACTACCGCGTAGGCTTCGGGATAGCTTTGATCAAACCATTTTTCACCGTCCAAACCTTTATAAACTTTAAGTTCTCCGTAATAAGATTTCACTCCGAAATAAGGATAAATCAAGATAGAAGAGATTAGGAATATAAAAAAAATAGGAAGAATTTTTCCAACTTTAGATTTCTTATAATAGGTTATAGTTCTGACTACTATGTATCCTCCGAGAGTATAAAACATTACAAACGCTTGATAGGTTAACTTAAACATTGTATTAGCCCGATGATGGCTGGCAATATAAATATCTTTAACATAAATAAATTCAGGTAAAAATATAAGAATCCAAGAAGCGATTAATATTGAGAGTACAAAAAGGTCTACTCTTTTTACCTTCGGAAATCTTTGTATAAGTACGCTAAGAAAAATTACCGTCAAAACTGCAGGAAATCCCCATAGAATTGAAAGTTGCCATAGCGGACTTCTCGCATTTACTAGAGCAACTCCTTGAGCAATTGATACGAAATTCAGATAAAAAGGAAGTAGTGTGATAATTGCAACACCCGTTATCCCGGATAGGTAAACTGCTGTTTTGATGAAGCTTTTGATATTTATACCCTTATATTTGAGATTTGCCAGTCCGATCACGATTCCGCTTGCCAACATTAAATTCCCAAAATCCCAAGTGTTACTCATAAATTGCACGCCCATTAAAAATCCCAAAGGGACAAGCTGAGATATTTTTTTTACGTTAAATCCTTGATTAGACGCTTTGAGAAGCAGTGCAAAATACAAAAGAGCGAAGGGCAGATTAATAAGATGCGCGTGGAGATCAGATACGATATAGGAATATTGTGGAAACTCGTGTATTGTTTTGTCATTCGTATCGGGATTATATCCTATAAAGCGGGTTGCATCCGGGTACCAGTATTTTTGTGAACCATCCTTAAGGACGAAATATGGGGCGTGAAAGTTTCCTCCGAAAGTCAGAATGACAGCCGATATGAATCCTGCTAAAAAGAGATTTTTTTTGTTTATATTATATTTAGAAAACTTCACGAGAGTTGAAGCAATTGAAAAAGCAAAACTTAAAGTTATGCCCATAATTGCCGAAAGCATTAAGTTGTAAGTGATTTTAGGAGGTATGTTGGATAGCTTTGTCAATACAGCAACCCATAAATGGCCAAACCAGTAGTAGTTAATGTAGTTTCCCGCTGCCCACATGTCGGCGGGTGGAAGGTACCTGCTCCGAAGTAGTGACTTAATAAATCCGTAATCCATGAACTTTTCGAGTCCTTCGATGTTTGGTTGATTGCCTCGGACGAATGACCAAAGAACAACGCCAAATAGAAATAAAATTTCAGCAAATATAATAAATTTTATTTTTTGCCTATATGAAGCAAGTATCTTTTCTTTATTTCTAAAAAAAATAAATAGGTTTACTACCGCATTTACTATCAAAAAAAACATAACTGAAGTTCGACTAAACGGGCTAATTTTAAATACACCGAAAATAAAAACCAGATAGGTAACTAAAAGAGATCCTATTACTTTTGAGAAGGCGTATCCATTGTCTGTAAATTTTCTAAAAAAATACCAGGTTAGGGGAATGTTAAGCATCCCTATTATAAAAAATACCAACCACCATACAATAACAAAGTTTATATCTGATAAAAACATAACAATATTTTCAAACGGTATTTTACCAACTTTTAAGCAACATAATTATTCATATAAAGATCTTATCTAGCAAGGAGCAGTTTATAATAACGGTAGGTTGCAGGTTGGGAGTACTTTGTAGATTTTAATCATACTCGAACGATCCGTAAATACGGTTTTAAAATTAGTATCAAAAAACCTTGAGTCGATCTGGAAATCATTATTGGCGAGAGGATCATCAAGGATAATATAGTCAATTTTGTAATTAACTAATTTTGTGCATAAATAACTGAAACTTTTAGGAGTAAGCATGCTTCTAAGTTCAGTATCTCTTGAAGTGGTGTCGTAACCTGCTGACCATGAGAAGTAAGGCCAGCCTAGAAAAATTTTTCTCCCCGCTAAACTTGCAGGATTGAATATATAACTGGAGTTTAAAAATACAGAGTTTTTAGGAGTATTTGAAACAATGTAATTAATCGTAAGATCATTAGGATAATCTTTAATTGTGATAACTGTATCGTTTACTATCGGGAAGAAATCGATAACTCCGGTAAAAGTAAGGAAAATTATCGAAAATACTGAAACAACTTTACCACCGTGATGTTTCCAAAATTTTACAATTGCGTTTGCAATAAAGAAATTTGCTCCGATGATAAATAAGTTAAAAAATTTGTGGTTTGCCGACATCTCGCTCGACACCCTGAACAGATTACCGAATATAAAAAGAATTAAGAATATCAAAAAGAACTTTCTTTGATTTTTATTAGCTAAGAAGTATCCGATAGGTATGAAAATTGTACCAAGTCCGAAATTGTACAACCAATAAATGATGAAATTTGTAAGAGTTAAATTTTCAACTAGATAACCCGGAACAAAAAAGTGGGATTCATTTTGTGAACTACCCATATATAAAAGTTGCGGGGTTGCCAAACATATTGCGATAAATCCGATAATAATTATCTTTTTCCTGATTTTGGGATAAATGAATAGCGAGACGATCAGACTTAATCCCATCATTCCGAAAACAGCTAGATGAATAAAGGGAAAAGTTCCTATAAATATTGCAATTAGAAGTATCTTTTTATAATTTAATTCCTTGGGTTTATTGGAATAATGGAAAATAAGGTAGGCAAGTAAAAGAAACGAAGCGTAGGCAAACGCAAGATGTCGTTGGTTTGTAAAAATATTAAGACTCCAGAAAGCAGATACAACTTTACCGTCATACGGCCCGAATGTGCTAAATTGCGTATTTTGGAGAATGTCGATCATTGTTTTCGATGACAAGGGATATTTTTTAAAAAATTCCAGGAATCCGAAAGAGCCATTAAATAGGAACAAAAGTACAGATATCAAGCCGACTGCACGGTTTTTAAACACCCGCTTTCCGGTGATATAAATAAGAGTAAGAAGTGAAAAAAATGCCAATGAAGATAGAGTATTGAGAGCAAAATCAAGCCTGATACCAATTTTTTCCAATAAGCCGACTATAAGAAAAAAAATAAAATGATAGCGAATGGGTGGACCTGCAAAAATAGGATACTGGGGTGGGAAATTATTTCCCAGAGAGAACGATCTAATTAGCGGTATTGTTGCAGAAAAGTCACTCCACGCTTTTGTAGCGATTTCCAAGTCGCCTTCGGGTGAAATTCTGAAGGTTTTCCACATCAAAGCGAGTGAAAAAAAGAAAAATAATATAAAAATTAGGGTTTCAATCCAAGTAATGTCAATTTTTTTCAAAAAACCCATACATTAAGTATAACAACAAGAAATAAGCTAATGACGAAGTACTTTTTACAAAGCAAGAATAATTGCGCCGATCATGATCAATAAAGCCGATCCCAGCAAAAGCCATGTGGTTAGCGCAAAGCCGGCACTAGGAAGTGCATCTCCTCCGGGGGTTGGAGAAACAGCGGCAATATATGTGACCGTTGGAGTTGGAGAATTTGATGCAAGGTAGGCAGTTGGCGTCGGTGTATTGGCCGTAGTCGGAGTCGAAGTCGGGGGGTTTGTTGGCGTTGGGCTGGGTGTCGGACTTGCACCAGGGCAAGAACAATCGGTCTCAAGACTACAAGATGAACTTCTGCAATACGATCCAGAGGATGCTTGGTAACAAATTAAACCATTAATACAATCTGAGTTTGAGTCGCAACTTTGGTTACAACTTGCCGGAGTTGGCGTTGGCGTTCTTGTAGGAGTTGGAGTAACCGTAGGGGTTGGGCTAGGCTGACTGAGAGTAAAAGTAAGTTGGGCGCAGGATTTAGGTCCAGGAGTATTACTGCCCGAATTTTGGCAATCCTTCGTGCCAACGATCCGCCAACTATAATTTTGATTTGGAACCGATACGCTTCCTAGTGAAGCAGTCTGGCCCTTGGGCAGCGCCGGGACGTCCAGAGTCGCAACCAGATTATTTTCAATATAAATCCTTGCTTGTTGAGATGGCTCGTCTTTGCTTGATTTATTTTCAACCGTTACATTACCGGATTGATCTAAATTAAAGGTATATTTTGTGCAATCCCATGCAAAGGGTTGGGATTCCGGCGAAAGGGGCGAGATTGATGCCTGCCTTAAATTATACAACTTAAGTGCAGTGAAAATTGCAACCCCAGCCAAAATTACTGTTGAGAGTACAATTAGTCCTGTTATCGCCTTGTTTTTGATAAATTCCTTCATTTTATTTCAGTTTTATATCCACCCCAAACTTGAATGGTGCAACTCACCCTTTACAGTAAAACCATTTTCTCCGGAGGGAATAATGTATTCGTAGTAGAACTCGTTCGTGCCGGATTTTTTGGTTGCAACCTCGGATTTTAAAACCCCATTGATCGTAAATCTTGCTTTATCAAAAGTACCCGATGAGGACGTGCCCGAAACGGTAAAACGCACTCTATCTCCGGCTTCCAAGCTTTTCAGATCAACCGAGGAAAGAGCGTTCCAACTTGTGTCGTATGCTTGAACCTCGGAGCATTGAGCGCTAACCTGAGTTTGAGTCGGAGTAGCCGTTGGTGAGGGCGATGAGATAGGGGTTGGCGATGCATTCGGAACTTGAGTTGGTGTAAGTGTGGATGTAGGTTCCGGAGTTAGCGAGGGTTCGCTCTCTCCCATCCATACTTGAACATTACTCACATCTTTGCAGTCGGGCCCACTTCCAACCTTATTCCAACTTATATTTCTTCCGCTTATTATTACATGGTAACAGCCATTATTCGTATCCCCGGGTTCAAATTTGATGTAATCTTGGGCAGTAATATATGCGTATGAGATTGTTCTTGGTACTTCGCGAGTTCCGGAGTTGCCGGGTTCATCAAATAACACACAATCGCTGGATTGAGCGCATTCTTTTCCGCTTGCTGCACGTTCCGAAATTTGTTGTTGTCTTTGAACTAGATAAACACCCGCCACAACACTACCTACGAGAAGTACTATCCCGAAAATGGTCGCAATTATCTTCTTGCCGCCGTATTTTTCCGGTACGTGAGGTGAATTTAAAACATCACTCGGCATATTTTGGTTATTTGTATCTAAACCCCCAGTTGGGTTGACCGTCGCATCATTATTATTAATATCAGGAATGCTAGGATCATATGGGTTAGGAGGATCTGGGGATTGTTGCGAACTCGTATCACCAACCGCCACGTCTTGGGGCGGGTTTGAACCTAACGGGTCATTAGTATTTGACGGTCCTTGGTTATTGTCGGAGGGCATCTTCAATTAATAATTAATATTATTAGCAAATCTGAACCGAGTCAATAATGGGGAAGTTTAGGAAGAACTTAATAATTTTATAATAGGTTTCAAAAACTCTACTTTATAATGGCGGGGAGGATGTTATAGAGATGGTGTTGTTGTAGGAGTACCCGTTTCTTGGACTGGGCTTTCCGACACGGGAACTTCTTCTACCGGAACCTCTTCCACAACTGGTAACTCGGTTACAATTTCCGGTGGAATAAATTCTTCGACACTCGGCACGATCAGTGGACTAACAATATCTCCTTCCTCGAAAAATATTTGCTTAGGAAGATTTCCTAAAACTTCCCTGTCCAGGGTGGGATTAATCGGTTTCAAGAGTTCCTCGGGAATATCAACAACAAGATTACCCGTTAGAATCTGATAAACACTAAAAAATACCCAAAAAATAATGGTTATTGTTGTAAAAATAAGGACGGTTACGAGTTTTGGTGCTTTAGGTTTTTTCATAGCTTACTTTGACGTGCTTTTCATTGCGGGTACTCTTGCTGAAATTGAAAAATTCAACGTGTTTTCTCCTTCTCGTTCGCTTGTTTGTATATTTAAGCTATCAATAACAACCGGTCTTCTAAGATTTTCAAAATCGTTTAAGAAAGACAGAATTTGGTCATACTCGTCGACGAGTATATTTAAGCCGATCGAGAAGTTCATAGCATCAGCGTTGACCGTCAATTTTTGTTCTTCTTCCTTTCGGCTGTCCTGTTTTGAGATTTTGGAACCCAGTATCAGCGCGTTTCCCATTTTAAAATTTGAGACAGAAACAGAATGCTTTTGCGAAAGTCCTTCTATTTGTCTTGCGAGTACGTCAGGTTGAGGTGTATCGGGTATTGCAATTTTCAGGAGGTCGATATTTCTTTTCTCTGAATCGTGCAGTGTCTGGGCAGTATTTAGCTTTTGGATCTTTTCATTCATGGTGGATAATGTGGATTTTTTGCTTTCAATTTCTTGAAGAAGTTCTGCAATCGTGATTAATGTCGGTTTTAATGCGAAAATAGAAAAAAGCGAAACCGTGAGGAGTGAAAGTATAATTTCGAGATATACCCGAATGTCAGCTCGTTCTTTATATTGCACAGCAATATTAAGTAAGTACGACTTGTTTTTAAGATAGCCTCTCTTCCAAAATGGGTTCATATGTTAACTATTTTCTTTTTTGGCATTGATTTTATCTTTAATTTCAAACTTAAGCTTGAAAACGAGAGTGTCCGGATCCTCATTATCGCTTGATAACTGGGTGATTGAGACTTTTTCGGTATTTTCTATCGAATCTATATTTACGGCAAACTGCTGAATACTTATTTCATTCGCAGTTTTAGCATCAATGACCCAAACATTACCTGTGATATGTATTGCTTTTAAAATGGTGTCGTCAGGAACGAGCTTGGTTATTTGGGAAATCACCGAAGAATTTTGAACTTTATTAAGAGTTAAGCCTGAGTATATTTGCAATCTTTCCTGGGTTTGTCTGAATTCTTTTTCAAAGTCGGATGAAGCAACTAATATCGCTTTTTTCTGCTC
>CAYREZ010000034.1:0-532 GCA_964423565.1 uncultured Gammaproteobacteria bacterium
TCCACTAATTACCAAAAATTCCAGGCACTTTGACCTTGAATTCTTTGCTAAGCAGGGCTGGAGGGAATCGAACCCCCAATAACGGTTTTGGAGACCGCTGGTATACCATTTACCTACAGCCCTAAGTATTTAACGAAAAATTAATTTGTTCTTTTAAGTTTAACTTCGCTTTTCCCCCGGCTTTTAGATATCTTTCTCTCTTTAGTGCGTCGAGTTTGCTTAAATACGCCTCATAGTATACCAGTTTTAATGGTTTCCGTGAAGCTGTGGATGCGACTTTTCCTATTAAGTGCTCTCCAATTCTAAGCTTTAGATTGCTAGTGTAGCCTGTATAAATTTTATTATCTCTTAAACTTCCTAAGACGTAAACATAAAACATTATTTAATATATCGCTTTGGAGAAAATCGCCCCGCAGCTGCGGGGTTGGAGACCACTGGTATACCATTTACCTACAGCCCTAGAAAGTAATTTTATAACAGATCTCAAGAAAACCCAGTCCCCATGGTGGGGGATGAATTGAGCTCTGATATG
>CAYREZ010000034.1:542-11046 GCA_964423565.1 uncultured Gammaproteobacteria bacterium
CTTTAAGAGGAAACCCCGCTCTTCAGAGCGGGGAGGACGTCATAATAACCCGGTCTCAATCTCAATATATACTATAAATGATCTCTGATATAGACTGATCTATTTTAGTAACATATATCATTATATCATCCAAGATGAGTGCATTTAATAATTTCGATCATGGTAAAAAGGAGTAGTTAAGGATTAGAAAAGAGCATATAAAATGGGAAAGGCTTTAATAGAAATTAAAAAGGAGAAATTTTTTTCTTCATAGTGCTTCTTGATATATCGATACTTAGTATTGCATTAAATAGATCTTTAATACCCCGCGTGAATTGTATTTTTTTCAGAATGTTAATAAGATATTGTTTGTCTTCAGATTCAACCTCCAGTAACTGAAGTCTTATTCTTGCAACTGTCTGGCGTGTAGTCTTAGTTAGTTTTGAAATGTTTTCAAGATCCATTCCCTTATTAAGTAAATAAATTATCCCGATTCTTTTTCTCATCATATTAATCTCTGTTGGAGTGATGAGCACTTTCATTATTTTTGAAGCTTCTTTTGCTGAATATTTTTTTGTAAGGACTGCCGTTAAAAGTTTATTTAAGAATTTATCTACCTGAACCTCAAGTTTTTTTCTTGATACGTGTGTCATGTTACATATAATGATATATCATCTATAAGATGTGTAGTCAAGGAATTATTAGCTTAACTGCCTTTATTTTGCGAATTAGTGTCAAAATTTTGAAATATTTACGGGTATGAAGAATTTGTAAAAAGGATTCTGATAAATGTCGTTGGTTCGGCACATCAGAAATCGCATATGCACGATAAATTTTTTCTACTTGCATATTCTGAAATTGGTTACTAAAATAGTTTTCCAAACACCTTAGAAATATATAGGTGTTTTTTTAATTAAAAAAAGTGAAAACCATGATAACTTGTAGGATATAGATTTACATAGTAAATAAATTATGCATTAAAGGAGGTGAATAATATGGAGTTTAAAGGAAGACCCTTAATGGATCCGGGTCCAAGTAAAGAACCTGCTTATATAAGAATTAAAAAAGAAGTTGCTGAATGGTTTCGAATACCCGTGAGGAAAGAAAAAGGCGGGTCGCCGATGGTTCCCGGCAATATCCAAGGAGTAAAGCGTGGTGGAAGAAATAAAAGTCCAAACGCCTAATACAGGTTTTTGTTAATATAACTATTACTAAATTTCACCGTCTGTTGATGCGGTTATTATATTTATTAATTTAATCCCGTACGAGATAATGTAGGCTGCACCTGTATTGACTTTGTAAAAGACCTACTTGTTTTAATTTGATTGGTTCTTTATGGGGTTTTATTTGTTTGCACCTCTTTTCCCGGCACAAATTTCAGTTGCTCCCAAATACTACGTGTTTGCGTCACAAATTCAATTGTGTGGGACTACGCTTAGACCGCTTAAAAGTAGAGGATTATCCTATTTCAATTTGCTTGTTTCTTTGTGTAATCTTTGCTGTTTACATTTCTTGCACCATTTTTTAACCTGCAGTTTGCCTTTGCCTTTTGTGTCCATATTAACCTTATTCCGTTCGGTCACATAATTTTGTGATTTACAGACGGAACAAATCATTGCGACTAATTCTCTTGCACCCTTTTTTGCCATTCTTCGATCCCTCCCTCCACTCATTACTCAGAACAAGTGGTTCGACTTGTTATACTAACTCACCACAAGTACAAAGCGTATTTTAACATTGAAAAGTGATATTTCACAACTATAAATATTTTTGTTTATACTGGATTGTAATACTTTGATTAAATGAATGATCGGAAACATTCAGAAAATTATATGAATAATTCAGAACTTATAGAGAAATCACAAGCTGTGCTTTTGGGAAATAAGTATGAAGTAGTATTGAACGGTCAATCATATAGGAGAACCGTTCCATCAAAAGAATTTTATGTACATCAGTGGAATTGGGATTCGGCAACACATGCAATGGGACTAGTATATTTTGATGAACAAAGAGCATTTGATGAGTTATATTCTCTAGTATCCGGTCAGTGGAAAAACGGGTTAATTGCCCAAATTACGTTTAACCCCAACGAATCTAAATATTTTCCAGGACCAGAGTTTTGGGGAACTGAACAATTTGCCATAGGTGAAATACAAACAAGCGGAATAACTCAGCCCCCGCTTTTGGGTATTAGTTTTGCTCACGTATACAAAAATACTAAAGATGAAAAACTTAGGTCAAGACTTATTGAAGAAGTATTACCTGCAGTTCTTAAATATCATGATTATTTAAAGAAATATCGGGATCCGGAAAATTCAGGACTACTTACCGTTGTGCACCCTTGGGAAAGCGGGCTTGATAATTCACCCCGATGGGATTTACCTTTAGCAAATATAAGTTTAATAGAAATTACGGATGAGGTTAAAATAATGGTGAATGAAAATAGATCCGACGATAAAATAGGTGATCCAAAAGATAGACCGGGAATGGATGATTATTACAAATATATGTACCTAGTAAATCTTTATAAAAGCTGGAATTGGGATTATGAAAAAATAATTAAGAAAAGCCCGTTTGCTGTAAAAGATGTTCTTTTTAATGCTTTATGGGCACGGGCGAATGAGGCACTATCTGATGTTTTGGTCAAAATCTCTCATCCTCAAGCTCAAAGATTGAAAGATTGGGCTGGGCAAACAAAAGATGCGTTGAATAATTGTTGGGATGAAAAACTTGAAATATATAGAGATAAAAATGTCTCTAAAGGAAGAAACGAATTCATTGAAGAAAACACAATTGCTACTTTTACCCCGCTTTGGGCTGGGGTTCCCGATGCAGAGAAATTGGAGTTAATTTTAAATAATCTCGAAGACCCCGAAAAGTATTGGACGCAAGCGCCTGTTGCAACCACACCCGTCAATAGTAACAAATTTAGCCTGACAAAATATTGGAGAGGGCCAACATGGCCGATTACTAATTTATTTGTGATAGAAGGATTAAGCCGATACGAAAGTGATCCCAGAGCAAAAAGATTACGCGATTCTTTAATTGAAAGTACTATAAAAATGATAAAAGAAAACGGATTTTATGAATATTACGATCCGACAAGCGGAACTGCTCGACCTGATAAAAAGGAAACGGCGCTTGGGTTCGGAGCTTTTAGTTGGACTGCAGCGGTAACTTTGTATCTTCTTAATAAATACAGATTAAATCAGGCTTGACCTTTTCACAGAATTAATTCTAGTATAGAATACCACTTCTACTCATGAATATAGTAATTATCTCTTACAGAATATCGGGTAATGACGGAGTTTCTATTGAGTGCGTTCATTGGAGAAATATTCTTGAAAGGATGGGACACAAAGTTACTTTTGTTGCGGGAGAGCTGGATCAAGAAGGAATTCTTCTACCTGAACTGCATTTTAAATTACCTCAAGTAGCCGGTATACATCGTAGAGTTGTTTATTCTAATGAATCATACCAAAAAGTTGAAAGAGTGATATTTGATATTGCCGGTATGCTGGAAGGACGCCTGAGACAACTTTTTAGAAATGGAGTGAGACCTGATTTACTCATTGTCCCAAACGTTTTTTCGATTCCAATGCACTTTCCACTTGCGGTTGCCTTGGCGCGGACTGTAAAAGAGTTTTCGATTAAAACCCTTGCAAGACACCACGATTTTTGGTGGGAAAGGGAAAGGTATAACAAATCCGAGATGTTTCAATTTTTTGACCATTGGTTTCCTCCAAAAGAAGAAAATATTTGGCATACTGTGATTAATTCCCTCGCACAAAAAGAACTTGAAAAGAGGACAGGAATAATCGCGCCGATTATTCCAGACACTTTTGATTTCGAGAATAATGAGCTAAATAGAATGGATGAGTATTCTAAGCATTTTAGACAAGATTTCGGAATAGAAGAAAGCGATTTCGTATTTTTACAGGCAACAAGAATTGTCCCAAGAAAAAGAATCGAGCTGTCGATCGAACTGCTGTCGAAATTGAATCAATCAAATTCAATCCTAGTCATAAATGGAACAGAAGGTGATGAAGAAAAGGGTTATTTGAAAAAGCTAAAGAAAATGTCCGAAGTATTGGGAGTCAGAGCAAAATTTATTGGAGGGAGAGTTGATTCAAGAAGGAAAATAATCGCGGGTAAAAGGGTCTATACCCTTTGGGACTGTTATCTAAACAGCGATTTTGTAACATATCCGACGGAAGTCGAAGGTTTTGGTAATCAATTTGTTGAATCGATGTACTTTAAGCTTCCATTAATAATTACTCCTTATGAAGTATATCGAGCTGATATTGCACCATTGGGTTTTGATGTAATAGAAATGCAAAACGAAGTCACGGATGATGTTTTGGAAAGAGTCAGGGAATTATCTACTGATTCGGAAAGAAAGATTAATATGGTTAATCACAATTTTGAAGTTGCCAGAAAGAACTTGTCGTATAATGTTGTAGAAACGAAAATTATAAATATATTTAAAAATATGGGTATTAGTTGAATGTAAATACAAAATAAATTTAAATAGTCCAAACCCTCAATCTGTCGAAACTCTAACTCATTTCTATTAATAAAATATTAATGTCGTGAATAAATAACTTATGTAGTAAAATACCATCACTTGTGAAATAGCTTATGGGCATAGAAGCAAACTTTATTGATATAAGTGCAAGGGTGATTACGGCAGTAACACAGCTTACCAGTTTCGGGGGGATTGTATCTCAAGTTGATTTAAACCAAGCCTTTCTCAAAAATAGAACTCCTATTACTTCTGATTCCGATTTAGATTTAACTGAAATAAGTCAACAAACTTTTGGTTGCGATGAGGCAAATAATCGATGTGTTGTTCCCGATAGAAATGGGAATGCCGTAACAATTTTTTTTCAGGAACCTCCCGGACAGATAATATTTACGACACCGATAGGAGGATTTAACTTAAGGAATTTTTGTAGCGAATTAGAAGGGCAGATTGAGCATCCGAACGAAAGAGTTTGCGGACTAACTGCAATTCCTGAAAGGTTTCAGGCTGGATCCGTGGTGCTTCCGACTTCAGCGACCTTTAGTGAGACACCAGACGGATTCGTACTTTTCGAAAATGCATACTCAAACCCTGACGGAGTTTTGGGTCAATCCGATTTGGCGTTATTCAAAACCGAGATTGCCGGCGCTTTAGCTAAAGTGGTTTCTGGGAAGTCGGAAAATCTGCTCCAGCCGTCTCCAGCAGACGAATTTCAACCTTTACCGGGACTAGGACCTTTAATAATAATTGAACCGAAAATTGTTCCTTCTCAGTCTGAAGTTCAAAACGGGGAAAGCGGAAATGGCGATGTACAATTTTGTCAAATATGGGGATTTCCTACAAACAAGGATGAGAAGATTAAGGTTGGGGAAAATACTTTTGCCGAGGATCAGACACTGAGTGCATTTTCGAATGCAGCTGGCGAAGGTGCAGAAGTTACTACCGAACATATTAATTTGAATAATGAAACAGGCGGACAGACCGAAGAAATAGTTGTTAAAAGTCCAGATATTCAAGATAAAAATGAATTTAGACAAAAACTGGCTGAAAATTTCGCTACCGACGTCCAAGCTTTGCTCAAAGCGGCAAGTGACATTGAAGATTGTAAAGTTACCGAGCCTGACCAATCGGAAGATGTGTTTCCGGGGGAATTACCTGAAATGCCTTCAGTTCAAATAACGCCACCCCCAGTAAGTATTGAGTTTTCAGGCAAAAAACCTGGTGATATTTCACCGCGAATGGTGGGTTATCTTGCCGCAGGAGCGTTAATATTACTTGGCGGTTTAGGATTAAGAAGTCTAAGAAAAAGACGAAGAGGAGAGTAATTATTCTGAGCCGAGGATGGGAATTGCCCTTCTAATTTTAGCTTTCGGCTACTTCATAAACTGTTCGTTCACGCCTCAAGCTGCAATTTAATAAGGGTCAACCTTTGGTTGAAACCTTTGAGCCAGGTGAGAGAGTCGAACTCTCGTTTGTAACTTACCAAGTTACTGTTCTGCCGTTGAACTAACCGGGCCTATTTAAACATCAAACCCCTCGCATTATATCAGATTGGGTAGTATACTTTAAAAGTATTTAAATACTTGCATCCCGCTTTGATTTAGTGTTTAAATAGTAATATGCAGGCAAGGAAAATAATTGTAGCTTTGGTAATAATATTGGTTGCAATCGGAGGATTTGTCGCCGGCTTGGTACTCTTAAGACAAAAACAGGATGTTCAGGAGCAGGCTGCAGTTCCGGGTGGACGGGCAGAGGCAAAAATTCAACCGGAATCGGGAAATTTTAATGTTGGAGATACGATTAATACCAGCATATATTTTAATACTTCCAATATAGCCATATCCGGTATTGCAATTCGTTTATCCTATCCATATTCGGGTGATACTTCTGAGGTAAGGGTTGAATCAATAGAAGTTGATCAGGGTTTGCTATCCGGAGGGGACTGGACTTGCCCTGTTCAGACCAGCGAGCAGCAGGGATTGAATGTTGTTGTGGATATTGCCTGCGCTAATACCTCAGCTTCCGGTTTTACATCCAACACAGATATTCTTCTTGCAAATGTAGCTTTAAAAGTTGAAAGAGCTCCCTCTGTTAGTCCGCTGGTAGTTCGATTTGATCCTGCAAAAAGTGTAATTAAAAGAAAATCCAATAATGAAGATATACTATTGATTCCTTCGAGTACCGGGTCCTATACTATTGGTGGTGCGGGTTCTGCTACAAAAACTCCGACACCGACAAGAAGACCCGGAACAAGTCCGACATTAACTCCGACCCGCACGGCTACTGTGACTGTAACTCCGACTAGCGTTGCTACGGTGTCAGCTACGAAAACTCCGACTCCCACATCGGCAACTTTACCGGAAGCCGGAGTGTCCTATCCGACTTTGGTCGGCGCCGGATTTGGGATATTGGTAATCGTCGGTGCAATACTTCTTGCGATTTAATTACCTTATGGATTGCAGGTGTTAGAATTAGATTGTGCCGTTGAGGTTATTTAAATACTTCTGTATATTTTTGTGTATTTCTTTATTGATAGCTATAACAGCGATATCGGTAAGCGATCTGCAAATTTGGAGAGCAAATGATAAGAATAGACAAATTTTAAGTCAATATTCAATTCGAAATTTAATCACTCCAACACCTACCCCAAGTAATTCTATAACCGTGATTTTGACAGGCGATGTAATGCTTGGAAGAAGTGTTATGAAAAAAACTCACGAGTTGGGTGATTATCACTACCCGTTTTTAAAAGTTGCAGACCAACTTAATCAGGCTGATCTTGTTTTTATCAACCTGGAAAATCCGATAGTTAAAGATTGTCCTTCGACAAGCTCAGGATTTAAATTTTGTACAGACTACGAAATTGCGAAAGGACTGGTTTATGCTGGAGTGGATATTGTAAATCTTGCGAATAATCATAGCGAGAATTACGGTAAATCGGGCCTAGAAGAAACTATCAATTATTTGGACAAATTGAATGTTTTGACAACCGGGATGGGTAAGCTAGCTATCAAAGAGATGAAAGGAACAAAGTTCGGCTTTTTGGGATTTGATTATGTTTTTAAATCTCTAAACCCTGGTGATTTGGCTTTAGTAAAAAGCTCTGAACCTTCAGTTGATATTTTGGTTGTTAGTGTGCATTGGGGTGATGAGTATAAACCTGAAGCAAATAGTTTTCAAAGAAATTTGGCAAGAGATTTCGTAGAAAATGGGGCGGATGTTGTTGTTGGTCATCACCCTCATTGGGTCCAGGATATTGAATGTTTTGAAAGGACCTGGGGTGGCAATACAGATACACACCCAGTGTGGACTAGCTTCGCACCCCAGGATAATAACTGTCCATTAGGTTCGAAACCCGTCTACTATTCATTGGGGAATTTTGTTTTTGACCAGATGTGGAGCGAAGAAACAAGAAGGGGTATTGTGGTTAGGCTAACGTTTAGGGGCAAAACAATTGCTAAACAAGAACTACTCCCAATTTACATATCAACTTTGGGCCAACCTGAGTTTGTTAAATAATCATGCGAGGTAGACATAATTTAAAATTCCTTATATTATTAATTTAACAAATTAAAGAACTACCCGGATGAATATCGCGAACTTAAAAAAGATAATAGTAACATTTACATTGGTAATACTTTTCGGGGCATTAACAACGGGTTACGTGTTGGCTGAACCTACAACGGGAACTTTACCGCATAAAACCGATTTTCTAACTTTTCCTGCCTGCAAAACCAAAGGTTGTGGCACAACTTGGTATGCCGCTAAAGCAACTGCTGCCGAAAGAACAACATATAGATCTGACATCATAAGAAGAAACTATACGCACGCTTACCTTTCCGTTACAAGTAGCACTGCAGGACATCTTTATTATCCGTCTCAGGATCCCAACGGACCGGCAAAATTTAAGGCATTGCTACAAGAGCTTGCAAATGACGGAATTAAACCTGTCGTTTGGTTGACTTCCGATTCCGGTACTTGGAGGAACCAGTCAATTGATATTATTAAGAATGATTTGTCAAACTTCATACCTGTAATAGACAGCTTGGTAAATAGTTACGTTGTGGGATTAGAAGCCGATGAATATTGGACTTTGGATAAGACTAATCAAATTGGGGCACATTTAGACAGTCTTACATCTAAACCTCTTGCTGACCATCAGCTTCCGGGAAAATGGGATTACTGTACTGGCTGGTGTGATTACATGATTCTCCAATATGGATTTGGCAAAACTGCAGACGGAATAAAAACTATGACTGGAAATGCCATAAACAGTCTTTCACCCAAACCGGTCGTTGCGGGGGAATATAATACTGATGAAAATAACGAAGCATTATCGATAACGCTTGGTAATGCCGCCCTAACAAGGTGTGCGGCGGGTTTTGGCAATGGTGCAACGCCGGGGAATGTTATTTGGCCTTCGTGTTCAGGAACAAACACTCCGACTCCAACATTAATAGTTACTCCTACACCGACAGTTACTATTAATCAACCGCCGGTTGCTCACAATGTTACTGTAACAACCTCTCTAAATACTCCAATTTACATTCAGCTTACTTTTGACGATCCTGATGGTCCTGGTCCGTATACTTATTCAATTACCCAGCAACCAACAAATGGTAACTTGACAGGATCTGACAATGATAGAACTTATATGCCGAATTCCGGCTTTACAGGTACAGACACGTTTAAGTGGAAAGTTAGGGACGGGCTGGCGGATTCTAACGTAGCGACAGTCACAATAAACGTAACTGCGTCAAAACCGGGAGATGCGAATGGGGACGGAAAGGTAAATATTGCCGATTATGCAATTTGGCTAACTAATTATAATAAAAATCTTTCTGGTCCGACATTCGGTGACTTCAATTCAAACGGAAAAATCGACGGTATCGACTTCATTATTTGGTTAAAGAATTATACTGGTTAAGATTTTGCCTGCCCTGAGGAGCGCAGCGACGTAGGGTTATTTGGCTTATTACTTACACAGGATAATATTAATTGAACTTTTTTTAAATATTAGTTAACATGAATAGTGTTAACTAAGTTTTTTAAAATTGCCGCCTTTTTAGTTTTTTCTGTACTGATTTTTGTTTTTATAAATAATGAAAGTCAGGTTGAAGAGTCGAAAGCGCAAACGAACCTTGTAATCTCAAACGTTTCTCAATCCTCAACAAGTGTCCCTCAATACGACAAAATCGAGGTTAAATTTGATATAAACGGAACTGTCGCAAAAAATTTGGATTTTCCATTCGATCCGGGTCCGGTTGTCGGTATGACGGATCAATCGCTTCGTGTAGGCATTACAATTGATGGACTTTTTTTACCTCCAGGTCAATCAAATTGGAATAATGCCGAGGTCCAACCGGCGTTTGTCTATCAACCAACCATCAAGGACAGGAATACAATGGCCGGCGGGGATAATTCGGAATGGATATATCCGGTCGGAAACCCATATTGGCTGATCCGTTTTGCTCCAAAGGTTAAAGGAAATTGGCAATATAAAATTCGTGCACAAGATAATTCAAATTATCCTAATTGGGTAGAGTCGTCTGTTAAAACTTTTAGTGTGGGTAACCCGAATCCGGGAGTGCACGGTTTTGTAAAAGTTAGTGATCGGGATAAAAGATATTTCGAATATTCCGACGGGACTCCATTTACCGGAACAGGTATAAATGCCGCTGATGGGGGGATCTATCATTCGGAGCAGAGAGCAGAGAAAGAGTTCAGGGATAAGTATGCGACCGGTAAGACTAATTTTTACCGAACATGGATGGATATGGAGTCGATTTGGTCAAGAGGAACACATGGTTGGGATGCGTGGAAAAAGAAAAATACAAGCGGGGCAATGGATGCTTCGGATAGTTATCGAAGCAACGAGCAAATATACAAAGATCATGATTTTTCAATCAAGCTGGGTGGAGGCAGTAATTATATTGTCCAGTATTCTGATGGCAATCAAGCAATGGCAGGAGGGTTCGAAAATGGCAAAGCATATAAATT
>CAYREZ010000035.1:0-2878 GCA_964423565.1 uncultured Gammaproteobacteria bacterium
ATTGAATACTGATATGTCGTCCTCCTTTAGAGGAAACCCCGCTCTTCAGAGCGGGGAGGACGTCATTTCTATTTATCTTTTACCCTTTATCTTTTTCTTTTGTATTTCCCTTTTCTTCTTGACAAAAAGTGACTTATAGTTTAAATTCATTCTAATTTAATCCTGCTTCAATTCTGCCTCATTAAATCAAATTGAAAATATATATTTTCGAAGGAGGTGATATAAGTGAATCTTAAAAATTTATTAAAATCTTTGAAACTTAACGAGTCTTTTATAAGTATGCTTCTTGGCGGATTGCTTATTATTGTAGTAGGAATTCTTTTCGTTAATTTTATGTCAAATAGAAAGGGTGAAGTAGTACCCCCTATCGATACTTCCGAAACTCTTTCCTTACCTACGACTTATATTGCACAATCCGGAGAAAATTTATGGAAAATATCGGAGAAGTATTACGGTACAGGTTATAATTGGACTGATATTGCAAAAGAAAACAGTATCAGTAACCCCAATGAGATACGCGAGGGTCAGACTTTAACAATCCCTGATGTGGAACCTAAATTAATAGGTACTAAGGTAGCTGCAACTGTAACACCGGTGGTAGCCGTTACAGGAGAGATTGAAACCGTCACGCTTGCACCGACCGAAACGGGAGCAATTGCTCCGGAAAGCGAAGTGAGTATCGGAAAAACGCATAAAGTTGTAAAAGGTGAAGATTTGTGGAATATTTCTATAAATTATTATCAATCAGGTTATAATTGGGTCGATATCGCAAAAGCTAATAATCTTACGAACCCTGGAATAATTTCAGAGGGCCAAGAGTTAATTATCCCGGCCGTTGAACCGATAATGCCGCTTTCTTTATCCAACACCTCATCTGCTGAAGCTATATCCGGCGATACATACACTGTTTCTGAAGGAGATACTTTATGGAGTATTGCAGTACGGGCTTACGCCGATGGATATAGGTGGGTCGATATCGCTAAGGATAATAGCCTTGTAACCCCGCAAGTTATACATCCGGGAAATACCCTAAAACTAAGCCGCTAATGTATAATTAAAATATTACTACGCGGGATTAGTACAGAGGTAGTATGCATCCTTCCCAAGGATGAGACGCCAGTTCGATTCTGGTATCCCGCTCATTGATTCAAGCCATTTTACAAATGATACTTGCATACTGAAATAAAAGCTGTAATACTTAAATTATGATTTACGAAACTCCAAAAAAGAGCAAAGTTTATCTTTTTGCTGTTGCCGCTTTTGCTTCATTAATTGGATGGGCTTATATGAACTTTTATAAACCTCAAGTAATAGAAGCAAGCTGCAGTGAAATTGCTGTTAAATCGAGTAACTTATTTAGATCGAATAACAACCTCCTTGAACCAAGCTATACATATGAGTATCTTAAGGCTAAATGTATGGATGACTCGTTTTCTTCTAGATGATAGCTACTCTTGTTGAAAAAAAGCCCGAAACGAATGATGTTATATCTTTCTTATTTAAAGCCGGTGGGATATTTACCTACCTACCCGGACAATATTTATACATTACTCTTCCAAAACTAAAATTTCCTGACTCGCGCGGATCAACTAGACATTTTACTATCTCCTCGTCCCCAACCGAAAAAAATATTTTAAGCTTCACAACTAAAATAAGGCAGGAGTCGGGGTTTAAACGATCGTTGGCTGAGCTAAGTCTTGGTGAGGAAGTAGAGGTAGAAGGTCCAACTGGTACTTTAATTCTTGATGAGCATGAAAAAGGAACCCATATATTAATCGCCGGGGGCATCGGAGTTACTCCATTCAGAAGCTTCATTAAATATAATATCGACAAGTCACTTACCGATATAAATTTATATTTGCTAAATTCTGTTACGACCCCCGACGATATTATTTTCAAAAAAGACTTTGATGACTGGGGCAATCATACAAATATTAAAATTAATATTACTGTCACTAAACCCGAAGAATCCAAAACTAAATGGACCGGCTTAGTCGGCAGGATAGATTCTGACATGATCAATTCCCTATATGCAAACTACAATCTACAAGCTACTACTTTTTGGCTCTGTGGCCCCCCGGCGCTAGTAACCGCAATGGAAAGCATTCTTAGGTCAATGAATATAAAAGGCAATAAAATTAGGACGGAAAAATTTACCGGATACTAAATAATTCTAAATGAAACGGCATTCTTCTTTAAATTTGATATACTTACCATAAGCCAGGATAGCTCAGTTGGTAGAGCAGGGCTTTCGTAAAGCTCAGGTCGTGGGTTCAACTCCCTCTCCTGGCTCCATATTATGTCTTATTATCAATATTCACGCAGAATTAAAACTGAGCAGAAAAAAAACACAAGGAAGTCTTTTATTCTACTTTTCCTTACATTTTCTTTTATAGGACTATTTTGGTTTTTTGGTCTGCCTGCCATTGTTAGATTTTCAGCATTTCTAACCGAGCTTAAAACAAGTTCCGATCCTATAAACGCAAATGACACGACGCCTCCACCTCCCCCGATTGTTGATACCCTGCCATCATTTACTAAAGAGAGAAATATCGAAATCTCCGGCACAACCGAAGCAGGAGCAACCGTGATAATATCTATTAACGGTGATAAAAATGAATTATTGTCCAATAGTGAGGGAAAATTTTCAGAAAGCATAGTACTCGAAAAAGTAGAAAATTCAATTTATCTTACAGCGAAAGACCAATCAGGCAACGAAAGTCAAAAAACTACTACGTATAAAATTATTCTCGACAATACTCCTCCGCAGCTGACAATTAACAAACCAAATGAAGGTGATAATTTCTACGGCTCAAAACAACAACAAATCAGTCTTGAAGGATCGAGCGATATCGATACAAAAGTTAGTATAAATGGA
>CAYREZ010000035.1:2888-9877 GCA_964423565.1 uncultured Gammaproteobacteria bacterium
ATAAATGGAAGGCAGGCAGTAGTAGACGGCAATGGAAAATTTAATTATCCGCTGGTTTTGGAAGACGGCGAGAATACTGTTCTTATTCGCTCGGAAGATCTTGCAGGCAATAGCACCGAAAAAAATATAAAAGTTATCTTTAACCCCTAGGGACTATCCCTCAAATTGATAGCAAGCATACAAAAATAATAACCTAGTACAAATGGGTAAAACAAACTATTTGAAAAAGACGAATGTACAAGCAGTGCAAGTGAACACGCTTTGAATGCATTAGAATAATCCGATTTAGAAATATTCGAATATATTTTTATAATCAAAGTAATAACTAATAGCAGTCCAAAAATACCTGTCGTTGCAAGAATTGTTAAAATTTGCGAATCTGAACCTGAACAAGCATGGGAGTTAGGGTCATCATTAAATTCTTCTGTCCTAAAACTGCATATATTATTAAATCCCACTCCAAAAAGCGGTGACTTTTTAAATAGTTGATAAGTTTGAGAATAATTACCAAACTTTGCAAATATGCTGTGTGTACGTTCTAAACGTACTCCAAACCCTTCCTTTCTCGGAAGTAGTAGTAAAATAACCATAAAGACTCCTAAAAATAAATAAAAATACTTCTTGCTCGTAAATAGTGTAGCCGAACCGACAATAAATGCTATATAACTTGCGCGCGAGTATGTCAAAAATAAAGCAACGCTTAATACAATAAATACCGGCAAATATTGTAATTTCCTTAATTTCAATAAATATAATACAAGTAGTGCACCAAAAGTTATAATAATCCCGGTATAAGTCGGGTCGAGATAGGTACTAACCAGTCTATACAAATGATCATCCCAACCGACGTACATCAAGTCTCGTAAATCGGGAATGAAAAAATACTGAACTAAACCAAAAATTGAAACTGCTAAAGAAAGGCTAATAAGATAATCAGTCATTTTATCCCTACTTATTTGCTTTTGGAGGATTAAATTAAATCCATAAACGAAAAATAGAGAATAGGAAGTAAGTCGTATTAGGTACATTAGTCCCCTGAAATGCTGCACAGGCGTCAATTTTTCAAAAAAAATTACATAACCGATCATCGAGGCAAACAACAAACTTGCGATGTAATAGAAGAATTTCGGAAGTTTTTTATTTGAAAACAGCGTAACTACCGCAATAACGAAAACTAAAATATCTATTAAATTTACAGATATTGCTTCGCCGTCCGATATACCAATTCTCAGTTTAATTAATACTCCGAACGGAAATAAAACCAGGTATAAATAAAATAAATACTTGGACAGAAAAAGATTTACTTTCTTTGATAAAGCCATAGACTACTCCATGCACAAAATGAATGAAAACTCATTATTAGTGCAATTAAAAATCCGGGGATTCCGTCTAAAAACCCTAATTTCAAAACATAATTATCAATGAATTTAAAAGCCGGATAGCATAGTATTTTAGCAATATTAGACCTCTTGCCCTCTTCATAATTTGCCAATGCATGCCATTCCGACCAACGGTTAATCGAATTAATATACTCGGTAAGGTTTCTGTGCGGATAATGCTGTAGTGGATTAATTAGATTACCGACTCTGGCACCTGTTTCTACATATTCATGCACGCGTCTTACCCACTTCCCAGTACCTTTTTTAAGTAACCTAATCGCTTTAAAATGCGCGGTTTCACCATGCTTTATCCATTGCCCGAAAAGATAATCCTTGCGCGACAAGTTATAGGCGGCGTATTTTGCATCTTTTATTGTATTTAATATCTCGTTCTTAAGCTCGTCTGTTACCCTTTCGTCGGCGTTAATAAACAAAATCCAATCACATTTTGCTTTTTTTGCTCCGTAATTATATTGATCAGATATATTTTTATTCGAAGGTCTAGTAAAAACTTTTGCACTTAAACTTTTGGCAATAATTCTAGTTTTATCACTTGATTCATCATCAACGACTATAATCTCATCGCAGAAACTTACTTTTTTTAGGCACTCCCCCACATTCCTTTCTTCGTTTTTTGTAATTATTACTACAGATAAACTCATTTTGATTTGCTAACTAATATTCCGGCTTCCCTATTCAGATAAACTTCGTTGTCATATTTGTCAGGAATATATTTTGAATCTTCATATATAGTATAAGTCACATTTGCTTTACCCGTAATATTAATTCCTTGCAGTTGAAGAAGATAAATATAATTGTCAGAGAAATCACGATTAAAAAAATCCAAATGGCCATATCTAGCTAACTTGATATTATTACTATCATTATCTTCCTTTATCGATAATATAATTTCCTCCTGTAATTTAAACGGGACAAAATAATTTTCTACATCAACTTTATTTTCAGCTTTATAAAACCATTTTTGAGAAAAATAATATTTGAAATTTATGATAGAAATCGCAACCAGTATTAAAATCGAGCACAATCTTCCTATTTTATACTTTGCCAGATAATCGATAAAAAAAGCGAATACTATTAATGGAATAGGGTAAACTGAAAGGTAGTAATGTTGGGGCGGATTTCCATGAACAAACAGTCCAATATAACTTGTTAAAAATAGTATCAAGATTACCAGCCAGAAATTATTTCCCCTCTTTACCTCTATTACTGCCTTAAGAATAAAAAATACTGATATTAAAAAAAATATTACTATACCAAAAGCATTAGAATTGACAATAATGCTTTCCCTTATGAATATAAACAGTGATCGTACATTTTTCTGGGCAACATCAAGATTCACTTCATTACCCCCGTATATCCCAAAAAAGCCTAACGTTCTGTAAGGAATCCATAATAGTAAATTTGTTATCATGGAAAATTTATTAATATAGTTAAAGATTAGAAAAGGAACATTTATAATTAACACCGCAAATATAAATTTAATTATATTTATGGGTAATATATTTTTTCTCTTTATAAATAAAATTACTAATGCAGCAGGTAATTGAACTATAATTGTTGGGAAAAAGCTGTATGTCATTCCTAAAAATAACCCACAATAAAAAAGGCTTTTACCCTTGTCGTTAATACCTTTAATAAGAAAATAAACGAAAGGCATAAAAAGAATAGCCGCAATAAAGTTAAAACGTGAGCCTCTTGCTCCGTCAATCCATAACGGAGAAATCGCCATCAAATATGTACCCACTAAAGCGGTCCTTTTATTAATAAATTTATTTAACAGAAAATATAAAAATAATATTGCTGCCGACCCTATAAATGCCATAAAATAGGCAACTACAACTGGCTCATAATTGTCGATAGGCAGAAGAATCGCGAGAATCCAGTAAAATAGCGGGGACAGCGCTAACCATGAATGCGAAGTCTGCGGACCGATTAAATAAGTTCTTTCGCCCTTTAATATCTCGATAACTGCGAGATAATCGTACCCCATTTCAGCATTAAAAATTAAATTCTGAGAAATCCTATAAAATCTGAGAAAAAAGCCGATTGCGAGTATCCCTATTACTATTAGGTTTGAAGATATTAATCTTTTACTAATCATAATCTTCGATAAATTTTATGCATGTAGTAAAAAGCGAAAGGCAGTGCCGCTAGAGCACCTATCATCTCTGACATTGCGGCGCCGGCCATATGGTAATGCTTTATTAAAGGAATGATAGTTATTAATAAAAATAGTGTACTTACAAAAGTTATATAAGTAACATATTTTTGTTTTTCCAAAGCTAAAAATAAAGAATTAAAGGAATACGAGATACCTCTGATTGTTCCGAGGAAAGCCAATATTCTTACGATCGGTACTGCGGATATCCAATTAGGGCCAAGTACAATTAAAACAACATTTTCTGAAAATAGATAAAGAATTGTTCCTATAATAACCGACATCAAAAACGTAAAGACGATCTGTTTTTTTAGTGCGTTTTTAAGCCGCTTAGTGTCATCCTTGATCTTTGCATATATCGGAAAAGTAACCTTTAGCAAAACATCGTGTACTTCAAGCATGGGAAGTGTCGATATTTTATAAGCATTTTGATATATACCGAGCGAGGTTTGGCCTAATATTTTCCCTACCGCTATATCATCTCCCTGGGTAAGTACATAGCTGAAAATACTATACCCGGTTATCCATTTACCTTGTTTAATTATATTTTTTGCCAAATTTAACGAAAACGTAAATGCGGGTTTGGTCTTAAACAAAACAAAAGATAAAATTACTTCCGCAATCGCGGAAATAACCATAGCAATAACAAGGCTTTCCGCGGAACGCATTATTACTGCGAAGTAGACTGCGGCAAGAAATTCTACCAGATTTAAACTGACCCTGAAATAAAACTCCTTATTAAATTCAAGATCTTTTTGGAATTTAACAACCATTGGATTAATAAAACCTCGAATAAGTGGTATCAGCGCCGTAAGTCTTAAAATGTTTATCGAATTTTGGTTTTTAAAAAATGAGGATATATACGGGGCTAAAACAAACACGATCAGCGAAATTACCAAACCTCGTGCTAAAGATATTATCCAAGCCGTATCTAAGTATTTTTCAATACTGTCTTTTGCCTGGAGTAAAAATACATTAATACCTGTTTCTGTTAATATTTCTAGTAAAGCCAAAATCAGTGATGCAATTCCAAAAAGTCCAAAATCATACGGAGTTAAAAGTCTTGCCAAGACTGCCAGTTTAATAAAAGTAATAACTCTTATTAATCCCCTTGCTCCTCCAATCCAAGAAGCGCCTTTTAGTGTAATATTTAAATACCGCATTATTTTATTAGTAACCCTGTTAAAAAGCCTGACATCACAGCAAGATCAGAGGTAATTTGAATTACTGGTAGCCAAACCCTTGCCTTCCAATTTTTAATTACATCCTTCCATTTCCACACAGGCCAGACAAAATATAGTGCAGACAGAATACATATTAAATAAAATAGAGTAAAATATTTGAAAGATAGCAGTAAAAGTATAAAACCCGTGAAATATCTTATGAAAATAGCAGATATTTTAATATTATGCGATCCACCTCTTTTTCCCGGATGCCACCAAATTCCGGTTTGAGCGTCTCCAATTGCGTATCGTCTGAATTTTCTGACACTTTCATTAAATGTCATTCTCTTTGTTTCCTCCCAAACCACCACTGCTTCCTTTACCCGAACAATTCTTATACTCTTTCTTATAGCCTCGTAAAAAAATCGTGTATCTTCGCCTGCATTTGATAAACTCTCTTTGAAACCACCAATTTCTTCCCAAACCTTTTTTCTGAAAGCCACAGATCTTGCCGAAGGGATAAACGAATTAATGTCAAACCTTTCCGGTGGAACTCCATTATAGACGTTTAAAGCCTCCTGAAAAGAGTTTGTTGCCTCCATAACATAGAAACCTGCAACAATTCTGATTTTTTCGTTTTTAAAGGGTTCTGATATTTTTTCTAACCAATCCATCCTAGCTATACATCCGGCATCTGTTAATGCCACGATTTCATTCTTTGCAAGATCAATTGAGGTATTTCTACCATGGGCTATATTACCTTTTTCAATTAGCAGTTTTATCCGTTTATCCTTTTTCTGCCAATGGTTAATAATTCTGACTGTATTGTCGGCTGAGGAAGCATCAATTACAATTATTTCATCTGGTTTTTTTGTCTGCTTCAATAAACTCTCTAAAAGTTTGCCTATGCTTCCCTCTTCATTAAAGACAGTAATACAAACCGATATTTTCATTCCAGTTTTACCTTTTTATTCATAATAAAGACAATAAATGCAATAATTCCAATCCATAAAATAATAAGTTTAGGATAATAATCTAGCTGAGGAATAATTACAAACACTGAAAGTATAGCAAGCAATTTTAAATATTTTTCTAAGTTGTGATTCTTAAATGCCAAAAAAATAAATAAGATAAGGGCAACAAAAGTTTCAAGTAAAAACCGCATATTTGAAGTAATATTAACCCTTATAAACTCCGAAGGGCCCAGAAAATACGCAAAACTTGCACCCGCCGCAATCAATAGTAATGGTAAATTATTTACTGCTAGACGTCTTGTCTTTCTAAGCACAAAAAGCCAAATCACCATGATCGGTATAAATATCCAGATTAAATATTCAGAAATAAATGCGTCGAGAGTGATCGGAAAGGTGGATTTATTGAAAAGAGTATCGAGACCCGACGGAATAATAAACTCCGGATGGCCTTTAAAACCAAATAACCCTACAGGATAAATTGGGTTCCCCGTTAATACATAGTTTCTTGTATACCAAATACCGCCGAATAAAAATGCAAATATCGCAAACGAGGTAATATTTTTATTGGTCATCGTCTTCAAAAGCGATTTTCCAAAAGCAATAAGTAAAACTATTGAAAATATTATCCCGGAATACTTAGTGCCAATCAGTAGCCCGAACGATATTCCTAAAGTAATAAAATACTTAAGACTTGATCCTCCTAATTTTAGCAAAAACCAAAATAGCAAAAAAAATGATAATAAAAAAAGGTCATTCTTCTGCGTGGAGATAAGTCTAACTATCGGATTTAAATATACAACTACAGTTGAAAACAAAAGTGCATTTTCTTTAGATAACAAATAAGATCTCGCCAGTTTAAAACACAGAAAATAAATTAAAATAACTGCAATAATATTGTAAAAACCTAATGGAATATTCAGAAGTATTAATAACGATAAAATTATCTCCCCTACCGGCATGTAAAAACCCAATCCTTTACCCATTTCCGGAGGATTAAACAATCTTTCTTCCAAAATTGATTTTGCTAAGGGGATATGCTGGCCTAGACTATCAAGTTCATTTATTTCATAAGGTGTGTACTTTATACCAATAAACAGGAAATAAACGATCAGAAATAAAAATAATGCAATAGATAAGAGAGAGAGTGTAGTTAGCTCACTTCCCAAAGATTTTTGTATAAATTTGTTAAATTTTCCCACGACTGTCCTTTTACCCAATTATAACCTTTATTTATCATATTTTGTGCCTCTTTTGGATTAAGCTGAATATATTCAAACTTACCGTAAAGTTTTTT
>CAYREZ010000036.1:0-9796 GCA_964423565.1 uncultured Gammaproteobacteria bacterium
AGAGAAAGATAAGAAAGTGAAAGACGAAAAAGTTGAAGAGGGGGAAGTGGTTGAGTAATTAATGTTAAATGCGAGAAAAAAAGATATTCACGATAGAATCTATAAATTTGTTATAAAGGTTTTAGAAGAAATAAATAAACTTCCCACAATTCCAGAAATTTAATTTTAAGAAAACAGTGTGCCAAATCGGTTACTTCAACTGGAGCTAATGCAGTTGAAGCTGATGGTGCGGAAAGTAAAAGGGATTTTATTCATAAGTTCACAATTTCCAAAAAAGAATCCAAAGAAACACTCTACTGGTTAAATGTGATTTCAGATCATAACTCTCAATCAAAACTCAAATTTCTGTCTCTAATTAAAGAAAATCAGGAGATAATAGCAATTATTAGTAAAATTATTATTAATTCTAAGAAAAATAAATGACTCTTTTTAATTGGTCATTTATAATTTAGCATTTATCATTATAAATATGGCTGCAAAATCTGATTATTACGACATACTGGGGGTTTCAAAGAATGCCTCCGCAGATGAGTTGAAAAAAGCTTATCGGAAGCAGGCTTTGGAGTGGCATCCGGATAGACATCAGGGTGCTGATAAGGAAGCCGCCGAAAAACGCTTTAAGGAAATTAATGAAGCTTATCAGATACTGTCTGATACGCAAAAGAGATCAGCTTATGACCAATTCGGGCATACAGCTTTTTCACCCGGAGGTACACCCGGCGGTATGGGAGGATTTGGGGGAGGCGCACAGACCGGACAGTGGGGACCTTTTACCTACACTTATACAAATTCCGGCGGCGGGGGTGGGTCACCTTTTGCGGGTTTTGATTTCGGAGATCCATTTGATATTTTCGAGTCGTTTTTTGGCGGATCTCCGTTCGGTGGTCGCTCCGCAAGTATTCCCAGGTATAGCATTGATATCGATTTTATGGACGCCATTAAAGGGGTAGAAAAGGAGGTGTCAATCGGAGGTAAAAATAAGAAATTTAAAATACCGGCAGGAGTTGACGAAGGCTCGAGAATTAAGTTTGATGATTTTATTTTATCAATAAATATTAAACCGCACGATGTCTTTGAAAGAGACGGTGCGGATATTTATGTAAGGGTTGCAATTCCCTTTTCTTTAGCTACATTAGGAGGAGAAATCAGGATTCCGACAGTGGATGGCGAAGTAAAGATTAGAATTCGGCCGGGGACACAATCCGGGACGATGATGCGGCTTCGGGATAAAGGAGCCCCGATTTTAAGAGGACGAGGACGAGGTGATGAATACGTTAGATTAACGGTTGTTGTACCTGAAAAACTAACGCGGGAACAAAGAAATGTAATTGAAAATCTCCAATCGGAGGGGCTTTGACTTCTTGGGACAAAAAGAGTAAACTTCAGTTGGTTTGAGATTGAAGTTTGGTGGGAGAGATACCCACCTTTTTTAATAGAAGGTAAAAGGTGAAGGGTAAAAGAAGAATTAAAATCCCCCCATCTCTTGCCTTTTATTATTTATCTTATAATGCAGACGGCAAGAACAGAATTTGCACAGGCACTAAGGGCATTAGCCGCCGAAAGAGGGCTTAATGCGGATGTTATATTGGAAACAATAAAACAGGCAATTATTGCAGCTTATCGTCGAGATGCTAAAGAGCGAGGCGAAGAGACCGAGGAGTTTGAATTTGATGTAGAACTCAACCCTTCAAGCGGAGAAGCAAAAGTTTTTTCTTGGCCACTGGAGAAACCTGAAGAGAAAAAAGACGTCACTCCTCCGGGATTTGGCCGGATTGCAGCACAAACCGCAAAACAGGTAATTCATCAAAAAATCCGGGAAGCAGAAAAAGGTGCCATTATGAATGAATTTTCAGATAGAGTGGGGTCCCTCGTATCCGGAATGATTCTTCGCTTTGACGGGCCGGACGTAAGGGTTGACATGGGAAGAACTGAGGGCATTATGCCGGCGGATGAACGAGTGCCAAGTGAAAGATTAAATCCAAACCAAAGACTGACATTTCTTCTTAAAGAAATCATTGATACTCCCCGCGGAAAACAGATTATTTTATCAAGAGCGTCGACCGATTTTGTAAAAAAACTTTTCCAACGGGAAGTTCCCGAAATATCTTCGGGCTCTGTTGAAATTAAAGTAATTGCAAGAGATCCGGGAATTAGGACGAAATTGGCTGTCTTTTCAAACCAATCCGGGGTAGATCCAGTAGGATCGTGTGTCGGTCAAAAGGGGGTACGCGTTCAGGCAATTACCAACGAACTTGGAGGAGAAAGAGTCGATATTATCCCATACACAGAGGAGATAACTGAACTAATTAAAGGAGCACTGTCTCCGGCGGAAAATCTTTCCGTAATTTTGCATGAGAAAGATAAGACTGCAATAGTTAAAGCAGCTGAAGATCAGCTTTCTTTGGCTATTGGACGTGATGGTCAGAATGCGCGCCTTGCGGCTAAATTGACCAATTGGAAAATCAAAATTGAGGGACTTACCAGTACTGATAAAAAAAAGTCGAAAAAAGATGATGAACAGGAGGTTTCGCCTGTTTCTGCAGACAAGAATGAAGTTGTAAAGAAAAAAGGTGTAAAGAAACTAAAGCCGGAGAAAAAAAGTTCAAAGCCTGACAAAAAATGAGAATTGCTGAAATTACTAACAATTAGGAATTTATCTTTTTTCAGCCAATAAAACAGACTTCTGATCTTGCTACCGACTGACAGATTTCTAACTCCGGTATTTGATAATTATGGAAAAAAATTATTATGTCTGATAACAAAAAAACAACAAGAGCGCCGGTCGTAGTAATTTTGGGACATGTTGATCATGGAAAGACGACACTTCTTGACTATATAAGAAAATCAAACGTAGCCCAGAAGGAAGTCGGTGGGATAACGCAAAGCATTGGGGCATCAGAGGTCGTTACAAAAGAAGGAAAAGAAATTACGTTCATCGATACTCCCGGCCACGCAGCGTTTTCCAACATGCGTTCTCGAGGCGCAAAAGTGTCGGATATCGCTATTCTTGTTGTTGCTTCCGATGATGGGGTAAAGCCACAAACAAAGGAAGCGCTGGAGTTTATTTTGCAAAATAAAATACCATTTATCGTTGCTGCGACAAAGTCTGATTTACAAACGTCCTCGATTGATAAAGTTAAGACTGATTTAGAGAAAGAAGGCGTACTTTTGGAAGGAAGAGGAGGAGATATTCCAGTAATCGGAGTTTCAGGTAAAACGGGCGAGGGTGTAGAGAATTTATTGGAAATGATAAGTCTTATATCTGAGCTAAATTCGATATCAGGTGATAGAGACGGAAAATTTGAGGGGATTGTTATCGAATCGGGTAAAGACAAAAGGGGACACTTCGCAACAATTATAGTCAAAAGCGGTAGTCTGCAAAAGGGTGATGAAGTAGTTACTGATACGGAAAGCTGCAAAGTCAGGGCAATTTATAATTATTTAGGCAAGGATATAAACCAAATTATTCCGGGGAAGGCGGGGCAGGTAATTGGTTTTTCGAAAATTCCCGCAGTTGGTTCAACAGTATGGCACAAAAATTCATTTGTTGCGGTACCGGTTATCGCTAAGCCGGTTTCTCTTTTAAAAAAAGTCCAGGAAGATGAAATTGCACTTTTTCTTAAAGCAAAAAGCGCAGGATCTCTTGAAGCCGTTTTAGCTAACTTGCCTCAGAAAGCGCTGGTTTTAGCATCGGGGGTCGGAGATGTCAGCGAGAGCGACGTACTTTTGGCTAAATCATTAAACGCCTCCATATTCTGCTTTGAGGTAAGAATTTCGTCGTCTGTTAAAAAACTTGCCGAGTCTGAGAGTGTTTATATTGAGTCTTTTGATTTAATTTATAAGCTTTTTGAAAGAGTCGAGGAGCTTTTGGAAAAAGGGAAAGTACGAATTATCGGAAAGGCGAACATAATTGCATCCTTTCCTTATGAGAATAAAAAAGTTGCTGGCTGTCGGATTATTCAGGGCAAGATTTCCGTAAATGACAAGTGCAAGCTTATAAGAAATGATAAAGAGATAGGCACGGTAAAGATAGTAACCATTAGAAAGGGAAAAACCGAGGTACGGGAAACTGCTCAAGGTGAAGAGTGCGGAATATTGTTCTTTCCCCAACTTGAGTTTACTATAGGAGATGTGTTATTATCGGTGGCAGAGAAATAAAATATGGAGAATTCATTCAAATCAATCATTGAGCGCTCTAAATCGATATTGATTCTATTGCCTACAAAACCTCACCTTGACCAGGTTGCAGCTGGGCTTTCTCTTTATTTGGCGCTTAAAGATAAGCGTGATGTTACTATTTCTTCGCCGACTCCAATGACGGTCGAATTCAACCGTCTTGTTGGTGTTAATAGGATTGCCACTGAAGTTGGCAATAAGAATTTAATAATAAGGTTTAGCGATTATAAGGCAAACGATATAGAGAGAGTGAGCTACGATATCGAAGATGGCCAATTCAGGCTGACAGTAATTCCCAAACAGAGAATTTTACCTCCTTCCAAAGACCAGATTGAACTTGCATATTCCGGAGTAAGTGCAGATACAGTGATAATAATAGGAGGGTCAGATGAGTCTAGCTTTCCGGCGATAAGTCAAAAAGAATTATCTGGATCCAACCTTGTACATATTGGTGTAAAACAGCTTAGCCTTTCAGCTAATAAAAGTTATATATCCTTTTCAAGACCGGCTTCCTCAGTATCCGAGGTTGTTTTTGGACTTATATACGAAAGCGGGCTCTTGATAGATCCGGATATTGCCACAAATCTTTTGATGGGACTTGAGGTGGCAACCGATAGTTTTGTTACCGGAAATGTTACTTCGGATACTTTTGCGATAACATCGGAGTTAATAAGAGCCGGGGGAAAAAGGGTTGCTTTTGAGCAGTTGCAACAAATGACATATCCTCCCGGATCTATTCCTGGGCAAGTTCCCCAACAAGCACAAAACCTGCAACAGGTGCCCACTTCCCAACCTACACAACAAATGCAGGTACCTCTTCCAAACCAGCCCATGATGGTTCAACCTCAGGTTGCACCCCAATCTCAAGTTCAACAGCAAATGATACCCCAGCCGGATCAGCCACAACCAATCCAGAATGAAAATCAGACACAAGATTATTTAGAGGTGCAGCAAAAGATTCAGGATCAAAAAAACTTAGAAAAAGATGAAACAAATGAAAACCCTCCCAAAGACTGGCTTGAACCTAAAATATTTAAGGGTACCTCAGCAAGTTAAAATTTGGAAAGATTATCAAACGCTTATTTTGACATTGCGTAATTAAATATTACATGTTATTATAAGCCTCGATGTAAGACCATGTTTTGCGATTGCCCCGCTTTACTTAGTTTTACTACGTTCAGGTTACATGAACGTAGCAGGCATGACAAAAAATGGCACTAGTTAAAGAAGAAAAACAAGATATTATTCTAAAATTTGCAAGAGAGAAAGGCGATACAGGTTCTCCCGAAGTCCAAATAGCACTTTTATCTCTTCAGATAGGTAAACTTGCAGCTCATCTTAAAGATCACAAGAAAGATTTCCATTCCAGGCGTGGACTTCTATCAATGGTTGCGAAAAGAAGAAGACTTTTAAATTACCTAAAAGGTCATGATCAAGAAAGGTATGACAAACTTGTCAAAGAGTTAGGTCTGGAGAAGTAATCAAGATAACTAGAAATTATATTGCTTAGGAAATAGACACTCCATATAATTAGATTGTCGAACTAACTAAGCTTCATAAAGAAACGAATTAATGAAAAAGATTGAAAAATCCATCGAGTTAGGGGGAAGAACACTAACTTTATCAACAGGGAATATTGCGGCCCAGGCAAACGGTGCTGTGATGGCAAAATATGGAGATACTGTTGTATTGGCAACGGTTGTTTCAGCCCCACTTAAGCTAGATTTGGGCTATTTTCCTCTGACTGTTGACTACCAGGAGCGACTCTACGCAGGAGGAAGAATAAAGGGCAGCCGGTGGGTAAAACGTGAAGGCCGGCCAACTGATGAAGAGATATTGAACGGCAGATTAATTGATCGTTCAATCAGGCCTCTTTTTCCAAAAGAATATAAAAAGGACGTACAGCTAATAATTACAGTGCTTTCAGTTGATCTTGAAAATAGACCGGAAGTAGCTGCCATGTACGCTGCATCCGCGGCAATTTCGATATCTAATATTCCATGGAATGGCCCTGTCGGATTAATCAATGTCGGCATGAATGCCGGCAAGCTTATTATAAATCCCAAAGAGGGTGAGGTTGCTACATCGGATCTGGATTTACTCGTTTCTGCAACAGCCGAAGCAGTTGTCATGATCGAAGCGGGAGCTAATCAGGTAACGGAAGAGGATATGGTCAAGGCAATCGAAGCTGCATTCAAAGAGTCATCTAAAGTTATCAAGCTTATCGAGGATTTGACTAAGGAAGTCAATAATAAGAAAGAAGTATTGGAAAAGGCGACTCATAACGCAGCTTTGGTCAAAAAAGTTGAAAAGCTGGTAAGTGAGGAATTGGAAACTCTTATTAAGAAGATGGCGAGTAAGGAAGCTTCTTACTCAGATTACGATGAATTAAAGCACGCATTGGTAGAAAATTTTGAAGACACAAAAGAAAGGCAGGAAGCTTCTCAGGTTCTTGAAGAGCTATATCAACAAAAATTAAAGGAAATGATTCTGTCGGGCAAAAGACCAGACGGAAGAAAACATGATGAAATAAGAAGTTTGTCAGCCGAAGTTGGAGTTCTCCCAAGAACCCACGGATCGGCGATTTTTGAAAGAGGTCAGACTCAGGCCTTGAGCATTACCACTTTAGGAGGACCTTCTTTAGAACAGTCAATCGAAACAGCGCAAGGAGAAGAAACTAAAAGATATATTCATCATTACTCAATGCCTCCGTATTCAACCGGTGAAACGGGAAAGGTGGGTTCACCCAGCCGTCGGGAAATCGGCCACGGTGCCCTTGCTGAGAGGGCACTTATTCCGGTTATTCCCTCCGAGGAAGAATTTCCATACACAATTCGGGTGGTTACCGAGATTCTTTCGTCAAACGGTTCGACCAGCATGGCTTCGACTTGCGGCTCAACTTTATCATTAATGGATGCGGGTGTTCCGATAAAAGCAGCCATCGGAGGAATTGCGATGGGGCTTATTATAAAAGATGCGAAGACATATAGCATCCTTACCGATATTGTTGGTATTGAAGATGGAAACGGCGACATGGATTTTAAGGTAGCGGGGAGTAAGTCCGGCATCACAGCGCTCCAACTCGACGTAAAAACTACCAGCTTAACTATTCCAATATTGAAAGAAGCCTTGCTGCAGGCGAGAAAGGCAAGATTAGAGATAATTGGTGTAATCGAAAAAACTATTGATAAACCAAGACCAACCGTATCCCAACACGCTCCCAAAATAATCCTTATAAAAATACCAGTTGAAAAAATCGGCGAGGTTATTGGGCCAGGTGGAAGAATGATAAAGTCGATAATTGCGGAAACAGGGGCATTAATTGAAGTTGAGGACGACGGTTCGGTTAATATTTCAGGAATGACTGATACCGAAATAAAATCGGCGAGTGATAAGATATTGGGGATTGTAAAGGAAGCTGTTCCCGGAGAGATTTACGAGGGTGTCGTCAAAAGAATACAACCATTCGGCGCATTTGTAGAAATACTTCCCGGAAAAGAAGGACTTGTGCACGTTTCGGACATGAGTGATGATTTTGTCAAAGATCCAAATGATTTTGTTAAAATCGGAGACAAAAAGGAAGTAAGAGTAAAAGAAATTGACGATCTCGGAAGAATTAACCTTTCGATGCTTTTGGATCCAGCAAAAGATAAAGAGAAAGAAGAAAGAAGGAAAAATGATCGTGGGCCCCGCCAAAATAATTTCACTAGAGGTAGATTTGATCGAAGAGGTGGAAGAGGAATGGGAGGACGAAATCAAGATCAAGGAAGAGATAAATATAGATCAAGCGGACCTCATTTTCCCACAAGCAGACTTCTTGGAGAAGACAGAGATTAAAGGCAATTTAAAAATTTATCCTCTTAAGTTCATTTCATTTTTTTGCTAAAGTATAAGTATGCCAGACGTATCAGGACAGTTAGATCTGTTAATTAAAAATGTTGGTGAAGTAGATATTCCGGGTGAGCTGAAGGATAAGATATTAGTTCGATTGAGTCAACTTAAAGATTTGACTCAGTCACCAACCTTTCTGCCTGAATTTGATCGCATGAACCATTATCTTGATTGGGTATTATCTCTTCCGTGGAATAAAAGGACTGCAGACATACTCGATATTGAAAAAGCAAAACAAATTCTTGACGATAGTCATTACGGTTTGGGCGAAATCAAAGATAGAATATTAGAGTATATGTCTGTAATGAAGCTAAACTTTGACAAGGGTGATAAGGAGGAAATATTGCGTGCACCAATCCTTTGTTTTGTAGGGCTAGTTGGAACAGGAAAAACAACAATCGCTATATCAATAGCCAAAGCCCTGGGAAGAAATTTTGCCAGAATTCCCTTCGGAGGAATGGGAGATCCGTTAGATCTTAGGGGGCAGTCGAGGATGTATGCCGAGGCAGAACCAGGCAGAGTTTTAAAGTCACTCAGGCAAACACAGAGTAAAAATTGTGTAATTCTTCTTGACGAAATTGACAGGGTTACGGATGAAGGCCGCGCCTCACTAATGGGAGTTTTGGTTGAGCTTCTTGATCCGAAACAGAACAATCAGTTTGTAGATCATTTTATCGATTACCCTTTCGATCTTTCTGAAGTTCTTTTTATTGCAACTGCCAATAACACCATTAATATTTCAACTGCGGTTTTGGATAGACTTGAGCCAATAAGAATGCCTTCTTATACCGACGAAGAGAAAATAACTATCGGAAAGGGCTATATGCTGCCTAGAATTTTGAGAGAGTCCGGTATTCCCGAAAATACCTTGGTGATTGATGATCAGATTTGGGCTCAAATAGTAAGACCTCTGGGCTATGACGCCGGAATGAGAACACTTGAGCGTACAATTGAACAAGTTGCGAGAAAGGTTGCAAAGATGATGATCGAGGGTAAAGGACAGAGCTTCAAAGTTACCCCAGAGAATTACAAGACATTTATCTCCTGATATGGAAGGCAACAATAAACAAAAACTTTTGACCGATCTTGAGCTTAAAATGAAGAACGATACCAGTTTGCCGCTTAAGAAATCTGCCAATAACTTAGTTTTCGGAGACGGAAATCCAGACAGTAAAATTCTATTTATCGGGGAAGGTCCGGGATATTGGGAAGACATTAAGGGAATTCCATTTGTGGGAAACGCGGGAGCTTTTTTAAATCAGCTTCTTTTGGCCATTAAATTAAAAAGAGAAGACGTGTATATTACTAACGTTATTCATTATCGTCCCCCTGAAAATCGGGACCCCTTGCCCGATGAAATTTTAGCTTTTGGTATCTATCTTGATCAAATTATCGAGATTATAAATCCGGAAGTAATCATAACCTTGGGGAGATTTTCAATGGCAAAATTTTTACCTGGTGTTAATATTAGTTCAGTCCACGGAAAACCTAAGGATGTTTTTTGGAACGGGCACGATATAACGGTAATTCCGATGTATCACCCGGCGGCGGGGCTGCGGAGCACAGAAGTAAAGTTAAAGACAATCGAAGATTTTAAAAAGATACCGGATATTTTGATAACTATTAATAAAGCAGAAAAGAAGGCAAGTGTAATTAAAAGTGAGCAGATGAGCCTTGTATAAAAAAATCTAAACACTTAATCTGAAATCCTAAACAAATCCAAAATTAT
>CAYREZ010000037.1:0-9706 GCA_964423565.1 uncultured Gammaproteobacteria bacterium
GAGAAGTAGTTGAGCGATTTAAGCAGCAAAATAATTTTAAAGATAAGTTTATTAGAGCGGAAGTTGTTGCGTATATAGATTTAATAAGCGCAGGATCTTACACAAATGCCAGAGAAAAAGGTCTTATAAGAATTGAAGGGAAAGAATATATTGTTAAAGACGGAGACGTAATCGAGTTTAAAATTGGTGCCTAGTTAAATTTTTCTGAAAACTCCTAAATAATTTTCTTCATGGTCCAGTTTAAAATCCCCGATTTTATTAAATGAATTAGCTTGTTTATTAAATACCAGATAGCATTGATGAGTATCCGGAACTACAATAAATCCTTTGGAAAATAGATCGGTTGGCATACAATCGTTACCCAAGTAAACCTTCTCGCGATCAACAACTGTAGTAATTTCAGGCGTAAAGTAAAGCGTATCATCATATAAAGAAATGAGGTTGTAATAATTGTATGCATCATAAGTAAGATAAACGTATTCTCCTTTATGCTTTGTAAAATCGATACGCTCTTGCATCCATGCGATGAACGGATAGTGCTCGTTTACAGCTTTATATTTATAAAAGCGGAGGTTGTAGTAGGCTCCGGATGCCGAAATTAGAATAAATAAAACAAAAAGAACGAGATTTATATATTTAGATTTTGCTTTTAATGCTAAGTATGCAATCAATCCGAATAGAATGGGGAAGATGACTAACGCCCTGTGCGGCCTAAAATCTATATCATAGTAATAATAGCCTTGAGATATGACGGATACGATTAGAGTAATTCCACTCCAGACAGATATGAAAAAAGCCGTCTTCCCGAAAATAAAAAGAAGAGAAAGAATAATAACACCAGCTATGGGGTAAGTTAATATCGGAGAGATAAAATATTTATTATTACTCGGGTGCATAATATATTTGAAAGTTAATTCCAGATCATTTATAAGCTGGGAGCCGGTTCGCGTCGAATTATCAACGAGATTTAGATCGTTCCTGAAAGCAAGAGAAATCAAAAACGATGCAGATGTGATTAAAAATAATAAGAACAAAAATATTTTATGTGATCTTTTAATACTGGTATGTCGTCCTCCTTTAGAGAAAACCCTGCTCTTTAGAGCGGGGAGGACGTCAGTGATTAAACTATATAAAATCCCTCCTAAGGCGAGAATGAATAATGACAGGCTTGTCGTATACGAGAATATTAAATAGTAAAGAAGTATCCCAAACGGGACGAGTATGAAAAATTTACGACTTTTAAAATAATACAAAGCAAGACCTGTTAGCATAAGCGCGAAACTCAATGGATATATACCTTGCTCGAAAATAAAAAGAAAGTGGTTAAAGTAAAATAAGTGCATGAAGGAAAATATCAAAATTGAGTTTATTAAATCTCCCTTGAACGAGTGTGAATAAAGTTCAAGAATTCCACTGCTGAAAATTATAAGACCAAGAATGAAATATATCGCGTTTCCTGAATTGATGGAGACAATATTCCTTCCGAATAAAAAAGTCGTTAATGCTGGAAGAAAATACTGGCGGGCGGGATAACCGAACATGCATGTCTGGTTATACCCAAAATCTGGGGTAGTTGTAAGCTGATTTATCCCGCACGATATTTCGATTGACGCCTCGGCGCTTAAACTTTTAGGATTATCAAGTCTTATAAAAATTAAGGTAATAAAAAAGATGATGGTAATTAGGCTAAAGGGTGTTTTTAATAAAGAAGCGGATTTTACGATTTTAAAAAATGAGACTAATGCAAAAATAATTATATAAAGATAGGAAAGATACCAAGTAATAGTTCCGAAAATTCCCAACATTGGGTAAACTTGGGAAACTGCATCGAAAATAAAAAGAAGCAGGATTATATATACTCCCGAAATTATGTAGTATATCCAAAAAATGCTTAAAATTTTTTCTTTCATCGAATAATTATTTCATCCGCGGGGATTTTTGTCTACGAGTTTTAAAATAATTTGAATGTACATTACGGTAAATATATAATAGCTGTTTAACCAATAATGGATCTATAATGAAAAAACAAGATATAACGGTAATATTATTATCTTATAATACTAAAAAGATTACGGAGACCTGTATAATTAAATTAAAAAAGTCGAAAGATTTTTGTGAGAAAAAACTGGGTAATAAAATCAAAGTTATAGTAGTTGATCAAGGTTCGAAGGATGGTTCGGCTCTAGTGATTAAAAATAAGTTTAACTGGGTTAACGTTCTATCCCTGTCTGAAAATTTAGGATTTGCTAAAGGAAATAATCTTGCTATGAGGCAGGTCAGATCGCCTTATATACTTCTGATTAACTCCGATACTTTTTTAAATAAAGACACATTATATAAAGTGTTAAAGAATATGGACGAAAATCCAAATATAGATATGCTTCAGGTAGGTTTTCGTTATGCTAATGGAGGTTTCGAGCCGTGTGGAGGATATCTGCCAAATCCACTAAATACCATTTTACGTTTTTTTGAAGTTGATATACTTCTTTACAATATAGGACTAATAAAACCAATTCCGGTGATGGGTTTTAGTTTTTACGCAAAGGATCGGGAGATGGAATGGATATCGGGTGCATTCATGTTTTTAAAAAGTCAAGTATTTGAAAAAACGAAAGGATTTGATGAGAATATATTTTTTTACGGGGAAGACTTCGAGTGGTGCAAAAGAATAAAAGATGCCGGATTTAGAATCCAATATACTTCTAAGATTTGGGTAACTCATTTATCCGGAGCTAGTACGCATAACGAAAACGGAAGCTCTTATATAAAACAGCTAAAGGGCTATTTGTATTATCATGAAAAATATTTCCCTAAATATCATGGTGCGGTTAAGTCGGCATTAATATTAAGCTTGTCACTTAAGACCGTCTTATTTGCTGTATTGGATAATGCAAAAGCGAGAGTGTATAAAGAGATTTTACGAGAGAGTTTAAAATTGTAATCCACGTTTAAATACTTGTTTAGATAATCGTAATTATGGTAAACTTCCAAAGTTATGAAAGATTATGAATTAACAATTGTGCTGCCGGGAAAATTTACTCCGGCAAAGAAAAAAGCCGTTCAGGAAAGAATTGAAAAATTGATCAAAACATTCAAAGGTTCAGTTGATAAAACGAATGATTGGGGAGTTCTTGATTTAAGTTATAAAATTTTGGGAAACACAACTGGAATTTTTCTGAATTATGATTTAAAATTAGAGGGGAAAATGGTGCGGGAAGTCGAAACAAAGCTTAAAATGGAAGAAGATATTATTAGATACCTTCTAGTGAGAAAGGATTAGTAAGATTTCACAAAAAATTTGAGATTGTATGTCGCGTAGTTTAAACAAAGCAGTGCTTATAGGCAATTTAACCCGGGATCCGGAATTAAGGTATACTCCGTCCGGTACTGCGGTGTGTACTTTTGGACTTGCAACTAACCGCCAATGGACCACAGATTCGGGTGAAAAAAGGGAGGATGTCGAATTTCATCGGATTGTTGCCTGGAACAAATTAGCCGAACTTTGCGCACAACTTTTGAATAAAGGAAGGAAGGTGTATGTTGAGGGCCGATTGCAAACAAGGCGCTGGACTGCTCAAGACGGAACCGAAAGATCAACCACTGAAGTAGTAATTAGCGACATGATTATTTTGGATTCCCGAACTGCCGCGGCATCGGGCGAGGATTTTGACGTTCCCGAGGATTTCAGCGAGGATACGACTTTAGCACCTGCGGACGATAAGGGTGGGGTCAAAGGCGAGAAAGAAGAAAAATTGGACACGAAAGATTTAAAAACAAAAAAACCGCTGGAAAAAAAGGTTACTAAAGCTGAGGGAAAAGATAAAGATAAGGAATCGGATGAAAATGACGATATTCCCTTCTAAATATTCTCCAAAACTATATGGCTGCAAGAAGAAAAATAATTAAACCCAAAATTTATGAGAAATGTCTTTTTTGTGAAGGGGAAACTTATCCTGATTATAAAGAATCTAAATTATTAATGAAATTCTTATCCGATCGGGGTAAGATATTAGGCAGGGAAAGAACATCGGTTTGCGCAAGACATCAGAGAATTTTATCAAGAGAAATAAAACGTGCCAGAATTCTTAGCCTTCTGCCGTTTATACCTTCAGTTTAAAGTTTGGATTCCCAAATTGATTTTAGTATACACTATAATGCATTTTGGGTATAAAATGTTTTTCGTGTTTCATTAACATAAAATTTTGTCTATATTAGTTATATGCTCAAATCTTTAATTCCCAATATAAAATTTCTTAGAAAGATTGTATTTGTAACGTTTTCGATAGCATTTATTTTTTCCTCGGGTTATATATTTGGTTATCAAGGATATTCGGTTAGAGCACAAAAGTTCCCGTCGGTAAATATTGTTCGGGAGGTTCCGGCAAGTAAAGGAACTTTGGACTTCGACCTTTTTTGGAAAGTCTGGGACACTCTTGAATCAAAATATTTTGATAAATCTAAAGTTATACCTGCAAAAATGGTTTATGGCGCAATAAGCGGGATGGTTGCGGCATTAGATGATCCCTATACGGTATTCTTGCCGCCGACAGAAAATAAAATAGTTACGGAAGATCTCCAAGGCAACTTCCAGGGAGTGGGAATTCAAATAGGTTTTAAAGGCAATCAATTGGTGGTCATTGCGCCCCTTGCGAGCTCTCCTGCTGAAAAAGTCGGAATTAAGGCAGGCGATTTTATACTGGGCATTAAGGATGAAAAAAAGAGTATTGACATATCTACTGCCGGAATAACTCTGCCGGATGCAGTACAAGCAATAAGAGGGTCTGCCGGCACTAAGGTTACTTTGATGCTGTTACGGGAAGGGACTGAAGAGCCGTTTGAAAAAGTAATTACACGCGAGAATATCGATGTTCCGAGTATAGTAAGTGAGTACGTAGGTAAAAAAGATAATCCTGAAAATAAGGCGATAGTCCATATTCGGCTTCTAAAATTTTCAGGGGAGACTGTAACCGAATGGGAAGATATTGTCACCGATATCTTGGAAAAACCCGAAGTTAAAGGCATAATATTAGATGTCCGCAATAATCCGGGAGGATATTTACAGGGAGCCGTAGAATTAGCAAGTGACTTTTTGGACACGGGCAGCGTTGTTGTAATTGAGGATGACGGCGATAATGTAAAACAAGAGTATCGAGTCGAAAAACTCGGCCGATTAAAGAGTTATAAGGTAGTCGTTTTAGCCAATAAAGGTTCAGCATCCGCTTCTGAAATATTGTCAGGCGCACTACGTGACATCGGAAAAATTGAACTCATCGGTGAAACCACTTTTGGTAAAGGTACTATTCAAGAACCTCAACAGATTAATGGCGGATCGGGTTTACATATTACAATTGCTAAATGGCTAACGCCTTCAGGCTTTTGGGTAAATGACGGTGGTTTGAAACCTGATATTGAGGTTGAAGATAATCAAGATACCGAAGAGGATGAGCAGCTCCAAAAAGCAATAGAAGTTATTAGCGACAAGTTCTGATATACGAACATTTCAGCTTTTTCTCAGTAAATTAAGTAACAATAACGGTGTTTAAAAATAATCATTATGACTGAAAGAAAAACACTAAATTTTAGAGGGTTTTTACTCGGACTCGCGGTGGGTTTGGTATTAATAATTTCTTTCCTTGGGGGAGGCTTGGCTGACAGATTGTTTGGCATAAAGCCCCTGGATTTTTTAAGTAACAAAATCCAATCTAGCCCGGGTGGGAATTCCTTGCAGCAACGGATTCTTACTGAAGAAAGCGTTGTTGTTGATGTTGCTGAAAAAGTTTCCCCTTCAGTTGTAACCGTTTCCGTACAAACTCCGAGAAGAAGAGTGCTGGAGTTTTCGCCTTTTGGGGGATTAAGATCGAGGCTGGAGGGCGGCGAGCCGCAGGATATTGGAACCGGGTTTGTCGTTTCGAAGGACGGTCTTATTGTAACCAATAAACATGTTGTCGCATCTGATGCAACTTACAAGGTTGTAACAAAAGACGGAAAAGAATATGAAACTAAGCAAATAAGCCGAGATCCCTCAAATGATATTGCTGTAATAAAAATTGATGCAGGTGATCTACAACCGGTGGAACTAGGTGACTCGTCAAATTTAAAGGTTGGCCATTTTGTTATTGCGATTGGGACAGCACTGGGGGAGTTTAGACATACTGTTACGACAGGTGTAATTTCCGGATTAGGTAGGGGAATTACAGCCGGTAACGCATTCGAGGGCTACGTAGAAAAGCTTGACGATGTTATACAAACCGATGCAGCTATTAATCCCGGAAATTCCGACGGACCTCTTCTTAATTCGGCAGGACAGGTAATCGGAATTAATGTAGCCGTTGCTTCAAGCGCCCAGAATATTGGTTTTGCTATTCCTGTAAATGTTGTTAAAGATGCACTCAGTCAGTATCAAAAAACGGGAAATTTTGCCTCAAAAGCATATCTTGGAGTCGAGTACCAGATCTTACTAAGCAGAGCGCTTTGGTAAATGAGGTTCCGCAAGGAGCACTCGTAATTAATGTGGTTGAAGGATCTCCCGCAGACTCGGCAGGTGTGTTAGCCGACGATATTATTGTAAAAATTGATGGAGAAAAGACTGCGGATTATGAGAACGGATTAGCGGATATAATAAAAAAGAAGAATGCAGGAGATAAAATAAACTTGGAAATTTGGCGGGATAAAGACGAAGGTGGCGAAACGCTTCAATTAAGCGTGACCTTAAGTGAATTTAAAGAATAATTTGTTGCTATTTCTTTCGATACCTGCGGTATCCGGGTCCTCCCCTGTAGTATTCTTCGTCGGGAATGAGATCGATATCTACAGAATCACCATACTTTTGTGTATCGGAGCAAGGAGTTTCAGTAGTAAAAAGAATGCCTCCTGATTTTAAGGCTCTAATTACTCCGTTTAATGCATTTCTGCCGTTTGTTACAGGAACATGAAATAGACCGCCGAAATTTTCATGGATAATATCAGCCGATCCAATATTTCGTAAATGTAATTCCTGATAGAGATGGGAAGAATCAATATCGTTCGCAAATCTTACTAAAACTAAATTTCTTTTAATGAACTCTAAAGTAGGCATATCGGGGTAAATAGGTTGATGTTTATTCCAATGTGCAGTTTCTTTTGCGGCATCAATCGGTACTTCAGGATTAAATTTTTCCCGATTACTTGCAACTACAGTGATCCTTCCAGTTATTATTTCGGGTTCAAAATGTTTAGCAATGACAAAAGAAGATGCAGCAAACATGGCACCCAGATCGACAAGTACAACTCTATCCTGCACTTCCAATTTTTTTCTTATATCCCCGGCTATGACTGCTTCTTGGCCGACAAGTTCGGGACTGTCAGAATCTATTGATCTTATGCATCCCTCAAAAAATCCCGAATTAAATCGGTAGTTTGTTTTAAGAACACCTCCAGCTTGTTCTACCATTGTGGTATTTTATACCTAAATTATTTGAATATTCTACTTTTAACGGTTTTAATTATGAGGAATCTGTGTAATTACTTCGATTATTAGTCCTTCGCTCGGAATGCAAGTATCTTGACCGAAATTGATGCCGATTGAAGTTGTAAAGTCGCCATCCATAAGCGCGGTCTTAGCTTCGGCTAAACATTTGGTTACGTAGGTGCCTGATCCAGTAATAGGAATACTTGATTTCATTCCTTGGGGCAAAACCGATATTAATTTTTCTATATTCACGAAATGTTTCGATTATTTTGTCAAAATTTCTGTCTGCCTGCACCGCTTTACTCAATATTTCAGGCTGGTCAATAACCGTACAATTTATAGAGCCTTAGTCATTTCCAGTACTTTGTCAAGATTGCCATCCACTATTGATTCTAAGTTTCCCCAAGATTTACCTACCCGATGATCAGTTATACGGCTTTGCGGATAATTATATGTACGTATTTTTTCAGCCCGCATTCCTCGGCCAATAGGGGAGCGGTATCCTGCAATTTCAGCCATTTTTCTTGCTTCTTCGCGTTCCCATAACTTTGCCCGCAGTAGATCCATAGCGATTTTTCTATTTTGTTCCTGGAAACGTTCTTCCTGCGCAGTTGTTACAAGACCGGTGGGGTTGTGAATAAGCCGCACGGCGGTTGATACTTTTTGCACGTTTTGACCCCCTTGGGTGGATGCACGGTAAAATTGCCATTCCAGATCTACTGGATTTATTTTTACTTCATTTTCTTTGATTTCCGGAAGAACGGCAACGGTTGCGGTTGATGTATGTATTCGTCCTCTTTTTTCTGTATCCGGAACTCTTTGTACCCTATGAACCCCCGACTCGTTTTTTAGTAATTCGAATGCGTTTTGGCCTATTACAAATATTGTTTGTTCGTCGATCCGGGTTACCTTCCAGCCTTTCTTGGTAGCGTAATGCACATACATACGAGTAAGATCCGCCGCCCAAATTTTGGCTTCGTCTCCGCCTGTTGCGCCGCGGATTTCAATGTATGCTTTTTGGTTATCCATAGTAATAAGATATAAGTAAAATGAAACAAGCAGAGAAGATGCCTAACTTTTTGCTTTACGCTTTTCGTTTTTGGCTTGTTTTCGGAGTTCCTCCAATGTTTCAGGCCGCTCAAGCTCTTTTTGTATTTTTTTCTCTTTCTTAATTCTTCTTTTTTCGGTTTTGTTTAAAATATTTTCTTTAGCCTTTTCCTGTTTTGCCCGGAATGCATCAACACGCCCGGCAGTATCTACGTATTTCATTTGGCCTGTATAGAAAGGATGGCAATTATAACAAACTTCCACTTCTATTTTTGGTAAGGTTGCACCTAAGCTAAACATATTACCGCAGGCACAAATGACCTGAGCCTCAGGATACCAAGTTGGGTGTATATTTGCTTTCATCCGTTTGAAATTATATCACATAAAGCATTTGAAGTCTTAAATGGTACTTACTGTTTACTTTGAATTACCCATTCTATGTATATCTGTTGTTATCCTACGTTCGCATTTAGCACAATCGGATACAATCGTTTGTTCTGAGACTATTGCCCCTCTTATTTGCGCAGCAGCTTGATGGCTATAAAAGGTTTCAATTGCATCACACGATTTTCTCATGCCCATAAGTACTTTTAATTTTCCACTAAGAGTGGATCTAGGTTCTGATCTTGTGAATGTTGTTTCAAAACCTACCGCTGGGGAACGGATGAACATTTACAACTAATTTTGAAGGTCCGAATTGGTCAAATATTGGACACATTTTCTTGTCGGGTAATTGTATCACTTTTTCTGACATTATGAGTCTATTCTAAGACTTATTAGTGACTTCATGCCAACCAATAAGTTTTGCTACTTTTTTGATTTTTTGTATTCAGCGATAGTAAGTCCGATTGCGATTATGGCACCTCCGAGTACAAAAGAAATAGTCAAGCTTTCTTTTAACCAAAAAATTGCTAAAGGGATCATGAAAACAGGTTGAAGATATTGGAAAAGAATAGCTTCCGATACCTCAATAGAGCGCTGGCCCCGTACGTATAGAAAGTATGCCAAGTTGCCTGATAAAAGTGCCATATACCAGACACCCAGATGATATTTTAAGGGCAGTGTGATGATTATATAAGATAAATTGTTGATACCGTAAATGGCGAGAGTTAACGGAACAATCGTAATTACACCGATAATAAATGCGAAGTTGGTCAGATTTGCTGACTTTATTTTTTTCTGGACCGCCCTTTTTGATATCAAAGTGGATCC
>CAYREZ010000038.1:0-9487 GCA_964423565.1 uncultured Gammaproteobacteria bacterium
ATATAATATATAATGGCATGTCAATAATCACTATATTGAGGGTACCTATTACAACCCATTTTTAAGCTTTTAAAATCTTTCTTTCAAATGAAATCTAATTATGGTGGTTGAAAAGACTATCCTGACAAAAAGTGACATAACGATATTTTACTCCGCAGTCAAAGTCAACGAAACTGAAGAATTATGACATATAATCAAATATATTATGACGTCTTCCTTAATACTATTAGCGGGGGTATTGTTCTAAGAAGCAATCGCCTTGTCCTAAACTGGCGCGATTTTCTCGAAACTGATATAATAACTCCCACATTTATTAACATGTTGCCTGAACACCCCAGTACTTTTAAAGCGATCGAGAGTAAAACCAAGGAAGGTAATCCTGATCTTTATCAGATAAATGATATGACAAGGCTTACGTTGGCAAGACAATCGCGCCACTCTCTCGCCTCTTCTTTCGAGGGACAAACAGTATCGCCCTTGGAGTTAGAAAACAATAACCATGATTCTGACAATCCCGATACAGGTAAAAAGAATAACAGTCCGACAAGAACTCCTAGAATGATTTCTCCGGAGGAACGACAAAGGCTTAAAAGGGAGATGTTTATCGCTGCTGGAATCTTATTAGGATCTACTACTGTAGGGATCGCTCTAATTGAAATTCAAGAAATACTAAAGCAAGCAAATAATATTCCATAAACCCTTAACCTACTAACTTCACCTATTTTCTCAGTTTATTCTCAACAATCAGATATAATATTCGTTAATGCGGGTATTGGTCGTCGAAGATGAACACAAAATAGCCAACTCGATCAAAAAGGGATTGGAACAAGAGTCTTTTGCTACCGACGTTGCATATGACGGAGAGGAAGGTTTCGATTTGGCGCTAACCGAGCCATACGGAGTAATAATTCTGGATCTTATGCTTCCAAAAATAGACGGTGTAACTATCTGTAAGAATCTTCGAGAAGAAGGTATTCATACTCCGATATTAATGCTCACCGCGAAAGGACAGCTCGAGGACAAAGTAATCGGCCTAAATTCCGGAGCTGATGATTATCTTGTCAAACCGTTCGCGTTTGCCGAACTCTTAGCACGGGTTAAGGCTTTGTCACGCCGTCCCCATAAAACATTAAAGTCAAAACTAAAAGTTAGCGATCTAGATCTGGATACAAATACCTTTGAAGTTAGGAGGTTCGCAAAAAATATAAACCTTTCGAAAAAAGAATTTACCTTATTGGAATATATGATGCGACATCCCGGGAAAATTCTCACGAAAGATCAAATTATCCAAAACGTATGGGATTACGAAGCGGATATTTTACCCAACACAGTCGAAGTATATATAGGGTACTTAAGAAAAAAGATAGATATCGCATTTCCAAATAGTAAAAATCTAATCCAAACTGTGAGAGGGTTTGGATATAAGATAGGCTAGGAGTGAATTTCTAAATACTAAGCACTAAATTCTAAACAAATTACAAATTCAAAACTACAATTTTTCAAACGTTTCGAATTTGGATATTTGAAATTTAAGTATTGTTTAGGATTTAGAAATTAGAATTTAGGATTTTTCAAATATGTTTCAAAATGCTCGTCTTAAATTAACTTTCTGGTACCTTTTGATTATAATGTTGGTATCTGGCTTTTTCAGTCTGATAGTCTACCGTGGCTTTACAAAAGAGTTGGGTCGTGGATTTCATATGCAAGCTATACGTGGTACTCCTGAGCGTAGACTTGTCGTTCAAGAAAGGAACGGTTTTTTTAGAATATTACCGTTTGTAATTTATCCGGACGAGATTCCGCCCGAAGATGTAGCAGAAATTATAAATTTAGCCAAAAGGCGTTTTGCGACACAGCTTGCAATAATAAACGGTGCCATATTATTTTTAGCAGGGACTGCAGGATACTTCTTGGCCGGAAAAACGCTTCATCCTATTGAACTGATGGTTTCAGAGCAGAAACGCTTTGTTGCAGATGCTTCCCATGAACTACGCACTCCCCTAACTTCGATTAAGACTGAGGTTGAAGTAGCACTTCGAGATAAAAAACTAAGTCTAAAAGATGCCAAGAATTTATTGAAAAGTAGTTTGGCAGAAGTAGATAAAATGAAATATTTTTCTGATGATCTTTTATCATTGTCTCGATATGAAGCAAATGGTAGGGATTTGCAGATGGAGAAAGTTGATTTAGCTGAGGCAGTACGTCAGGCAACTGAGAGAAATATGCCTCAGGCAAAATTAAAAAAAATTAAAATTAATGCTGAATTAGCTGAAGTTATTGTTATTGGGAATCCACAAAGTTTGGTGGAACTTTTTTCTATCTTAATAAATAACGCGATTAAATATAGCCCCAGGCAGACAGAGATAGAAGTAAGAGTCCTTCGACAAAAATCGCGACAAGGAATAGGGAAAAAAGCTTTGATTGAGGTAGTGGATCATGGAACTGGAATTAGCCAAAAAGATATTCCTCATGTTTTCGATCGATTTTATCGAGCAGATTCTTCGAGGAGTAAGGCCAAAGTAGATGGTTATGGTTTAGGCCTATCAATAGCGAAATCAATTGTTGATGTTCACAAGGGAGAAATAAAACTCAAAAGTGAGGTTGGAAAAGGATCCACTTTTAAAGTAATTCTTCCTTCGTAAAAAAATTATGTGGGGGCGCTAACATCTCTGCTATGGTAATATTTTTTTAGAGTTTTTGATATGGTTTCTATTAATAATTTGTATCCAGCACTTTTTTCAAAATTCATAACCGAACTTAAAAACTCTTTGTACTCATTATAAAATTCATCTTTTGTACCTGGCCTTAGGCTGTATATATAGCCTAAATTAATTAGCTTAAATGCTTTTTGTTCTTTCCTTTCTGCTAGCATTTTAGTATATAAAGATTCCCAAGTTAGATTGATTAGTTTAACGTAAGTTCCAATTCCTGGTTTTTCTGTAAGCATGTTTTGAATTATCTTAGTCAAATTACGCTCAACGTTAGATTCACGAAGAATTTTTCTTTCTAGGGAGCTTAAGTTGAGTTCCCTTTCCCAAGAATTTTCAGCCGGTATTATTTTCACTTCGTCCCCATCGAAATTTAGATTTAATAAACTGTGATTTAAAAGATATATCAACGCGGAAAAGATAAGCATTTCAGAGATTTTTTTATCAGTTTCATTAACAAAAAATAGCTTATCTGATAACGACATTTTCGGAAAGTCTTTTTCTATCGCATTTAGTAATTCGTCCGTATAAATTAGTGCAATTTCCGAAAACATCAATTGAGTTTTCATCTTTACATAATAACATCTTCGATTTTCATATTCATTCAGACTAAGGTGGGTATTTGTTTTTTAAGCCTTTTCTCAGAATAGATATGTATTTTATACATAGGTAAAGGGTGAATGATAAAAGTTAAAAGGGAAAAACGATGCTACTTTCATTTCTTGCCTTTTATCCTTTACCTAACGGAAGGGTGGTGATAAAAATGCAGAAAAAAGTCAACAAAATATTTTTACCGGCGATACTGGCTCTTTCAATTCTTGTAATAGGAATTCTGGCAACAAATGTTTCAGCACAAGATATATCCAATTACCCGCCGATTGTGCAGAAAATCGCAGACCGTTTTAATCTGAATGTTAGTGACGTCCAACAGGTTTTCGACGAAGATCGTGATGCACATAGAGCCGATATGTATGCTCATTTTGCCGAAAGACTAAATGACATGGTTTCAGATGGAAAATTAACCGAAACGCAAAAGGAAGCAATATTAGATAAACACGAGGAAATGCAGGATAAGATGGAGGAATTTAAAAACTTGTCGGTTGATGAGCGACACGAAAAAATGCAGGCAATACATGAAGAATTTAAAACTTGGGCAGAAAGTCAAGGAATTGATTTATCAGTAATTGGGCCTTTTGGGCACGGTTTTATGCGAGGATTTCACAAGGGCTACATGATGGCCCCATGAGATACTTCCGAGAAGTTATCTCACATGGAGTGCTAATTAATAAATTAATTAGCATCAGCCACGGCAAATGTGGCATTGACCCAGCTCAGTTGGGTCGCACGAAGAAACGCCCCAAAAGGGCGTTTCTTCCATATTGCATACTTATTTAATAAGGGTATATATTAATAAAAGAAATATATGGGCGATAAGACAATTCCTTACTCAGAAGAAGAAAAACTAAGAGAAAGCCTTCAGGACTATCGCCAGCTTATCGATTCTACCCCGATTTGTATAAAAGTTTTTGACGCAAGCGGCAAGTTAGTCTTTATTAATAAAGGCGGACGGAAAGAACATTTCATACAGCCTTCCGATGATATTAGCAAATGGGATTGGGTGGGAACCGTAAAGCCTGAATACCGAAAAATGGTACTGGATGCTTTCCAAGCGGGGTTGAAGGGTGAATTCTCCCGAATTGAGATGGAGCATACACCCGAGGGGTCGACACATGAGTGGTGTGAGGGTATTATATCCCCAATCAAGGGCAGTGATGGAAAGGTCAGTTTACTTCTATTTTATTCTATTGATATTACCGAGAAAAAAATGTCGGAAATAGAATTAAAAAAAATGAATCAACTTATGCTCGGAAGAGAGCTGGATATGGTAAAACTGAAAGAAAAAATAAAAGAACTTGAAAACAAAAAAGTGTAAATTAGCCTCCGATACGCTAATCCGGGTATACTTCCAACAGCTATTTCATACCAAATGAGCGAAGCCGGACTCGCATAGCTGATATACTTACAAGGTGTGATATGAGCAATATTTTCAAAATTATTAGGCTTTCCAAACCGCAACATAAATGGATTATTGTTGCGTGCATTTTAATTACGATTCAAGCAATCCTGCAGCAAGCTACACCCATAACACTTAAGTATGTTGTCGACGAACTTTCCCATCAGATTAGTTCGGGTACGGGAAATTATCAGAAACTAACACTCCTTTTTGTCTTAATATTGACTATAAATGTCACCGGTGTTGTTCTTAATTCCCTAAATCAACGCTTGGGTGATTATATTTCCTCTCGGCTTGGTCGATACTTAACCGAAGTTTACTACCGCAAAATATTTACATTGCCACAAACTTATTTTGATTCGGAAATCTCAGGAAAAATTGTTAATCAGCTTAATCGCGGAATTATCTCAATTCGGGAATTTGTCGGAGGCGCAACCAACTTTATACTTCCTGCACTTTTACAAGCAGTATTTGGCATCCTAGTACTTTCGTATTTTGACTTAGGAATTGGACTTTTAGCCCTGGGAGTATTCCCGGTCTACATTGCCATTTCCAGTTACTCTACCTACAAATGGGGGGTAATTCAGAAAGAGAAAAACATTCACGAAGACGCCACCCGAGGCCGGATAGGTGAAGTGATCGGAAACATTAAACTAGTTAAAACATACAATACTCAACTTCGTGAATGGAAATATTTATCCGATACATATCGGGTCATCAACAAGCTTTACGACAAACAGTCTACCCTCTATCACATCCTCAATTTTATAAGAGAGTTTGGACTCGAAATTGCATTTGTCGTGATTTTATTTATCATTTTCCGAAAAACTTTTATGGGTGAGCTTACGCTTGGTGAGATGATTCTTATTATCCAAATTCTCAACCAATTACGCTGGCCCCTGTTCGGAATGAGTTACATTCTTGAACAAATTCAACGGGCAGAGGCGGACTCCAAAGAGTTCTTTGAAGTTCTTGGTTTGAAAGGAAACGAAGCGTTTCACACTAAAAAATTACCAAAATTAATTAAAAATCCAGAAATCAGTTTAGATAATGTCAGTTTTTCCTACGGAGATCCGAATTCGTCAGATGATTTCCCGGTACTTTCTAACATTAATTTAAATTTAAAAAATCACGAGACTGTTGCAATTGTGGGTCATTCAGGCGCCGGCAAAACAACGCTCATTAATTTACTTTTGAAACTTTATAAGCCTACAAGTGGTAAAATTACTCTATCCGATCATAGCTTCTCTAAAGTAAGCCACTCTTGGGTACGTGGACATATTGCACTGGTATTTCAGGATAACGAACTTTTTTCATCGACAATCCGCGAAAATGTTTCATACGGGGTTGCCGATACAGTTGGATCAAACAAAGTAACCGACAGGCAAATAATTTCTGCGCTCAAAAAAGCTAATGCTTATGAATTTGTAATGAAGTATAAAAACGGACTTGATGCCCAAATTGGCGAACGGGGTGTAAAACTCTCGGGAGGTCAAAAACAAAGAATCCAGATTGCCCGGGCAATACTGCACGATAAACCCATATTAATTTTAGACGAAGCAACAAGCAGTTTGGATTCCAAATCAGAACGATTAGTCCAAGAGGTTTTGGAGAAATTATTTAAAAATAGGCTTGTCATAATTATTGCTCACAGGTTTTCAACTATTCAAAACGCTGACCGAATAGTAGTCCTGGACGAAGGCACAATTGTCGATGAAGGAAAACCCCGAGATCTTGCAAAAAAGGAAGGCGTTTATTCCGAACTTCTACGTTATCAAATTGAAGGCAACAAAAAACTTCTGAGTGAATATGAGCTGCACTAGGTAAATTAACCAAAATCTTACCCAAATAAAGTGGTGAAGAAGCGGTAAGTGATACACTTAAAGTATGGCTAAAGGTTTTACGTCAATAATCCTATTATTAATTATTCCTCTTATCATTAGCGTTCTATTTCTCATGTCGACAAAATCTTCTTTATCGCCTTTGAATAAGCAGACAGCTTTGTTAAAAACGTATGAAAAAGCAAAAGAAGATGTAGCAAAACTAAACTCAAAAGTTTCTTAGGAGTTTAATATTAATACTAAGACTTGGAAGGCTATTGGTACTCCTCCCGCTTGTCCTGAACCTTTTGTTTTTCCGTCCCCGGTTAATCTGAGTCTGGCAAGCAGCATTTTGTATCCGGGTCAAATTCGAGGGGGAGATTACAAACCCCATGGCGGAGTTCGGTTTGACAAATTACCCAATAATTTCGTGGGCGTTTACGCACCAATGGATGCAAATCTTTATCAAGCAGCCAGACATCTGGAATCTGGTGAAATGCAGTACTCGCTATACTTCATTAACGACTGCGGCATAATGTATAAACTTGATCACTTGCGAGAGCTAACCGACAAGTTTGAAAATATTTTAGGACCCATTCCCACAGGTGCAGAAGGTGATTCCAGAACAACAATGATCAGCCCCCCGGTTTTTATATCTGCCGGTGAACATGTTGCTACCAAAGTCGGTATTGAAAGGTCTAAAAATGTATTTTATGACTTTGGCGTTTATGATTTACGCCGTACTAACGGAGTCGATTACAGCGTTAAAAACTACTACAACATTGAGCAATTTGGCATGCATGGTATCTGTTGGCTGGATTATTTAGAAGAACAGGACAAAAGTCTTGCCAAAAGTCTTCCGGGCGCAGACGGTAAAAGCGGCAAACAAAGCGATTATTGCAAATATTAGGTACCTTCCCCCTCCGCGCAGTGCAACAATGAGCAAGGCAGAAAAGATTCTTCGCTTTAAAAAACCCTTAACTTAATAAAGTGGCGAAAAAATAGAAGCAAAGTTATGACTAGACAAAACATACCAATTTTGGTATATTCACAATTGATGGGTTATGAAGTTTGAAGTTGAATTTTATGAACTGGAGAATGGAGAAAAACCTGTTGAGAAATTTCTTGAAGGCGTAAAAATTAAAAACCCCTTCTTATGGAAGAAAACATTGGCGGCAATATTAAAAATAAAAGATCGAGAGTATCACAAAATGCCTTTAACTGAATATATCGAACCGGGTATTTTCTCTTTGAGGGTTAAATCTGAGAATAATATATTAAGAATTTTCTTTGCTTTCAAAAAAGGCAAGCTAATATTTCTTTTGCACGGATTTGTTAAGAAAAGCCAGAAAATACTCAATAAAGAGGTAGAAATCGTAAGGAAGAGATACAAACAAATTAAATGATTGCATGAAAAAAACAAATTTTGATTTTTACATCGGTAGAGAAATTAGAAAAAATCCTAAGTTAAAAAATGAATTTGCCAGGGCTGATGTTGCTATCGACATCTCTATACAAATATACGAATTGAGAAAAAATCGTGGTATGACACAAAAAGATTTGGCAAAGTTAACAGGCGTTAAACAGTCTAATGTTGCTAGGCTCGAGCGAGCTGACTATGAAGGATATTCGCTAAAAACTTTAAACAAAGTTGCTAAGGCTCTAAAAACAATATTGAAAATTTCTTTAATTCCTGAAGAAGAAAAAGAAGTTAAAGTAATTGTTAATTATATGATTTATTATTTTAGTAATCCTATGTATGAAGTAAGAATCAGACTCTTAAGCAATGAAGGAATTAACTTTATGATCCCTAACTCTAAAGCCAGTGAAATCCAAGGAGAAACAAGGAATGCTGAGAGTTTTGCATATCAGTAAGGAGGTGAAAGTAATGACTAACGAAGATAAACAACAAAAAGAAGTTCAGCTTAATGTCGGAGTTGATCCAACCAGAACGCCAATTCTTTATGCAGATGCTATTATGATTACTTCTAGTGAAAATGGAATTGTGCTTGATATAACACAGAGAGTTGGGTCGTCAAACCAAGCCAGTGTGGTTTCAAGAGTTGGCTTAAGTAAAGAACATGCCAAAAAACTAGCAGAGAAACTAATAGAACACGTCAATTTGACTCAAGGAAGCGCAGTTACTGGGAAAATAAAGATAAGTAATTAGCTAGTAACTTTGTTTTTATTCCCTGCAAAGTATCACTGCCGGATATTTAACTCCTGACTTGATTAAGTGAGTACTGTGGCCACGTCCCTGTTAATCCTGTTACAATTGTTAAAAGTTAAAAAATTTATGACTAAAAAAATTTATCTCCTAAGACACTGTATTACTACAGATAGTGAAAAAGGTATTAATGGTTCAAGAACAGACACTCCACTTTCAGAAAATGGTTTACTGGCAGCAAAAGAATTGGTATCTCAACTATTAGCGTACAAGTTTGACCTAATTATTGTCAGTCCTTTGCAAAGAACTATCCAAACGATTCAGCCGTACATGGACGCTTTAGACAAAAAGCTACCAATTTTAAGCGAGCCACTGACTTTGGAAAGAGACTTGGGAATATTTACAAATACAATATCAGGTGATGGTAAGATTCCTGTCGATCAAAAGGCTAGCGGTAAAAGTAAAACAGAATGGCAACCAAAATGGGGCGAATCCTGTGTACAAGTTTACCAAAGAGCACAAGAGTTTCTTAAAAAAATTAAGCTCAGGCCGGAAAAATCTATTTTAGTTTGCGGACATCAAAATTTTCTACGTTGCCTTGAATTATCCTTACTCAACCAACCTGTTGACGATAAACACTTTTATTCAGACACACCCCCTCGATTGAACTACGGAGAAATAAGAGAATTTCAGCTTAGCTGAACTTTCTTCGTCTACTAGTAAATGAAAACAGCTCCGGAAACAATATTACTACATGCCAAGAATTCGACTTCATTAA
>CAYREZ010000039.1:0-1158 GCA_964423565.1 uncultured Gammaproteobacteria bacterium
TCGACATGTCTGGGTTTTATGGCTTGATGTATATTATGTAAATTAATAATTAGTTGCGTGGTTCGAGTAGCCCCTTCTTGATCTCTATGTAGCTATGAGTTCTAAATTTTTAGCTAATAAATCTGCTAGAGTAGAAGCTAGTGCGAGAGACACACGTGTTCGTTCGGATAAATAATTTTCACCCTTTCCGCTCATAGTAAAGTACTTATATATAATTTAAGGTTTTTTGCAAATTTGACAGAAAGAGGTAAACTTCTGTAATATCTTTGAAAGTATTTGGCGTTAATGAGGAGATTGGCGCCCTCATAGCTAAAGGGTTTTCTTAAAGTGCTGCATTTTCCCGAGGTGGATGCAGAAGTGGGGTGGAACCGCGGGCTTATAGTCCTGAGCTTGTCGAAGGATCATTAACTCGTCCCTAACTAGGACGGGTTTTTTGTAGGCAAAAAAACAAAAAAAGTATAGAATTAAGAATATATGGTAGATTTGATGGAAAAGATTACGGCACTTTGCAAAAGGAGGGGATTTATATATCCCGGGAGCGAGATATATGGGGGTTTAACAGGATTTTGGGATTACGGGCCTCTGGGGGGAGAACTAAAAAATAATATAAAGCGTCAGTGGTGGCAGGATACGGTTTATGACCGCGAGGACGTAGTCGGGATCGATGCTGCAATAATTATGAACCCGGAGGTGTGGAAAGCATCGGGACATCTAGACAGTTTTACAAATGTCTTAGTTGATTGTAAAACCTGTAAAACAAGACAGAGGGCGGACCATCTTATAGAAATGAATACAAAATTGCAGAATATTGAGGGGAGACCATTGGAGGAATTAGATAAAATTATTTCTGATAATAAAATAAAATGTCCAGTATGTGATAAGTCAAATTGGACGAAGACGCGAAACTTTAACTTGATGACAGAGGTTTTTTTGGGAGCGACAGAGCCAAAACAAAAGGCTTATCTTCGGGGGGAGATTACACAAGGTGTTTTTGTAAATTTTCGGAATGTTGTTGATTCAACGAGAATTAAAATCCCGTTTGGTATTGCCCAACTCGGGAAAGCCTTCCGTAACGAGATTACACCCGGAAATTTTACATTCAGAAGCCGCGAATTTGAGCAAATGGAGTTAGAGTACTTTATGAAACCTGATGATAAA
>CAYREZ010000039.1:1168-1887 GCA_964423565.1 uncultured Gammaproteobacteria bacterium
ATTGGAAGAAAGAAAGAATGAACTGGTATGTGAAATTGGGGATAAATAAAGATAATTTACAATTTAGGGATCATGCTCCGGATGAGCGTGCTCATTATGCACGTTATGCAACCGATATTGAGTATAATTCTCCATTCGGCTGGAAAGAATTTGAGGGTATTCACCACAGGGGAGATTGGGATTTAGGCAGACATAAACTTACTTATAAAGATCCTGATTCTAACGAAGAATACACACCTTGGGTTATAGAGACATCGGGTGGGGTTGATAGGGCAACACTATTTTTTCTTTTGGATGCATACGAAAAGGCACAAAATAGGGTCGTATTAAAACTGCATCCAAAACTTGCACCCTATAAAGTAGCTATATTCCCGCTACTTGCGAATAAGGAAGAATTGGTTAGTAAAGCAAGAGAAATATATCAGGTGATGTCTAAAAAATATAATGTGGCATGGGATTCGCGAGGAAATATTGGTAAACGCTATTTTGCCCAAGACGAAATCGGTACGCCGTGGTGCGTGACAATAGACTTCCAAACTTTAGATGATGCCACAGTAACTGTACGCGACAGGGATACAACAAAACAGGAAAGAGTTTCCGTTGACAAATTGGAGGAGTATATCAATAATAAATTAGCGATATGAGGATTAATTACCCTGTGCCTGTCGAAGGATGAAAAAGTTATTGCCGATAATCATTTTAGTTGTAGGAGTATTAGT
>CAYREZ010000039.1:1897-9431 GCA_964423565.1 uncultured Gammaproteobacteria bacterium
ATGCTTCTCTTTGCAGACTTGTCAGATCGAACGGAGGTTGAGGAGGAATTTTTTTATGTAATTAAGGGAAAGAAAGGAGCCTCTCCTTCGGACGAAGAAGGTTTATTAGAACTCCCAATCGAGAAACGACCTGTAGTCTCACTGATTCCCGCTTCAGATGGCCATTATTTAAAACTTATTGTGGATAAGATTGTTATTGATGCTAAATCTTTAGAATATATGTTAAATTACGACGTCCCGGGTGGAGTTCCCCAGGGAGTACCAGGAACTGTTGAGTTAAATGGAGAGAAGAGTTATGAAAATGATTTACTCCTCGGATCGGAGTCGTCTGGTAAATTCAGATATGACGAAGGGGTAGAAAACGGCTCGATTACCCTCAGATTTAGAAATGGGGAAGGAAAATTATTGGCAAAATTAACAACGGGTTTTCATTTACAGAGTAATACTGATAATCTGACCTCAAGTGATGGTGCGTTTAGTTATAAACTTCAAGAATCGGTTAACGCCCATTTCGTAACATTAAATACCCTCGGATATCCCGGAGAGATTAATTTTACCCTTAAGAAGGGTCCATACGGCGTTTTCTCTTCAACCGATGAGAAAATTGTGGGAGAGATAATAATGGACTCAAATACGTTGTATTATTACGGTGATGACTGGGTAAAACTTGAGGATCATAAGTCAAAAAATATAGGAATTTTTGCTTCAGACTGAGCTCCAGTTAAAAAATAGAACCCGTTTCAAAACTCGCCTTTCAGGCTCGTTTTGAGAGCTTACGCTAGGTTATATGAACAAGTTTTGAAACCAGTTCATAAGCTAACAAAAATTCACTTCGGGTTAACTTTGTATTGACAATAGCGTGAAAATAGATAAAAATGGATGAAAGTGGTGAAAAGTGGATCTGCCCAAAAGCTAAATTATGCTAAGCGGTTCTTATTTGGGTAGTCTAAGCGAGAAAAGGCGAGCGGCCATTCCTAAAAGGTTTTTACAGGAAATAGGCGATAATCCGATTATCGCAAAATGGTATGAAGATTGTTTAGTCTTGGTTAGCGCTGATTTTTGGAATGATCTTTTTAACAGATTAACAGGTGGTAAAAAAGCAATTAGTTATGGGATAAGAGATATAGAAAGATTTGTTTTGGGTTCTGCATACGAAGTTGAACCGGATGAACAGGGAAGAATAATTATTCCGGAGGTTTTAGCAAACTACGCAAGACTCGAGAAAGACATAGTATTTGTAGGTCTAAGGGATAGAATTGAAATTTGGGCTAAGCAAATTTGGGATGAAAGAACGAATGAACTGGCAATAACTACCAAGGAATTTATTGAAAAATTGGCAGAATAGAAAGTTTGAGATCTAGATTTACGCCACAAACTTGATAAATAGTAAAGGAGAAATGATATGTTACTAAAAAGCATTAGGAAAATAATAAAGAAATTCTATTTAATATCACTTTTCTTACAGAGTGCTGATTTAGTTTCAAGTTTTGATAATGAAAGATGACGACTACAAGACTGGGATGCACCATCCGGTCTTATCTAGAGAAGTTATCAAATATTTAAATATTGATAGTATTGCACATTTAAAAAAAGAGGGCCGCATAATTGATGCAACAATAGGTTTTGGGGGTCATTCCAAGGAGTTTATTAAAAGAGGACTTCGGGTTTTAGGGATTGATGAAGATGAAGTTGCCTTGAGGTATGCTAAGAAGGAACTGGAAAAAGCCTGCCCTGTCAGATACCGCACGGTATCTGGCTATTTTATTCTGGTTCAAAGCAACTTTAGGAATATCGATAGGATTGCATTGGAAAATAGTTTTACAGAGGTTGATGCAATTCTCTTTGATTTGGGGATTTCAAGTCCTCAAATAACTTCGAATAGGCTTGGAATATCATTCTCAAACGAGAATGCTCCTTTGGACATGCGCATAAATCAAAAATCACAGTCTGTTAAAGCTTGCGACCTTCTTAATTTATTAAATGAGCAGCAGCTTATTGAGCTTTTTGAATCAACCTTAAGCTATATAAATGCAAGACAACTGGCAAAACGTGTCGTTCAGAGAAGGGTGGAAAAGGAATTTGTTCTAGTAGGTGATTTGTTAAGAGTGATTGATGAACTGAATTTCAGGAAGAAAAAGGTGAATAAAGCAACTCTGCCTTTTTTGGCATTAAGAATAGCGGTAAACAGCGAATTGGAAAATTTGGCAGAAGCCCTGCCCAAGGCATTTAATTTGCTTGTAGGTGGCGGAAGGTTGGCAATAATAAGTTTTCACTCGGGCGAAGATCGAATAGTTAAAAATTATTTTACCAAACTGGAAATAGCCAATACTGCTAAAGTTATTACTAAAAAACCAATTATCCCGGGTATTGTCGAGAAAAATATTAATCCGAGATCGAGAAGCTCGAAATTAAGAGTAATTGAGAAAAAATGAAAATTAAAAGAGGTAATAAGAAAATTTCACGGAGATATATTCTTTGTTTTGCATGTCTTTTTCTAGTAAGCCTACATGTATTTACGTTTGTACGTGCATTTAGCTCGGGTGCAACGATGCAAGAAATTTACTCAAAGGAACAAAAGCTGAAAGCCGAAAACTCAGAAATTGCAAAACAACTTATAATAAAATCCTCACTTTCGAAAGTCGAAGAGGAAGCGCCTCGGTTGGGTTTCTCCAAACCTTTAGATACTTTCTACCTCGAACCCGAGGAAAACGTAGCTAAAATTCCATAAATGGATAAAAGAATTGCTTTTGTTAAAATTTTGTTTATCGTTGGATTTGCGATTGTATTAGTAAGGTTATTTTATTGGCAGGTAGTAAAAAGCAGCGAACTTTCTGTTGAAGCAAGAAACCAATATAACAGCGGAAACATAATAAAATCCCTACGCGGAGAGATACTATCATCGGATAAAAGTTGGTTGGTTGCAAGATCTGATGTTTGGAAAGTATACGCTTCTATCCCGAGTTTGGACATGGAAACAGGTAAGTTGGCTGATAAACTTGCTCCTTACTTTGTTGAACCGATTGAATCTGAAGCAGACGAAAAAGATTTATTAAACGAATCCGCTAGATTAAAAAAAGTACTAAATCGGGGTGGTGTATGGGTACTTTTGCAGGACAGGATTAGTGATGACACTAGAAAACGAATTGAAGCGCTTGGTTTGAGCGGCATAGAATTTGAACAGGAAGAAGGAAGAATTTATCCGGAAGCTTCTTCAGCCGCGCACTTACTGGGTTTTCTGGGACAGGATGCAGAGGGTAATAATTTGGGATACTTCGGTTTGGAAGGTTATTATGATACGTCATTGTCCGGAAGGGAGGGATATAGTTATTACGAAAAAGATGCAAGCGGATTACCAATACTTCTGGGGCAAAATAGGCAGATTTCTGCAATTCATGGAGTGAACTTGTTAACCGGTATTGATAAAACTATCCAACTGAGGCTGAATAGCAAACTTCAGGATGGAATGAGTAAATACGGTGCGCAAGAGGTAACAGGGATAATACTTGAACCGCGAACAGGAAAAATTCTGGCGATGAGCTCGTTTCCGTCCTACGACCCTAGTAAATATTATAATTTTGACGATTCATTATTTAAAGATCCTGCAATTTCCTCTTCTTTTGAACCTGGGTCTATATTTAAAGTTATAGTTATGGCAGCCGGATTGGATTCCGGTGTTATTAAGCCAGATACGAAATGTGATATATGTTCAGGAAAATTAGTAATTGGTGAATATTCGGTAAGGACATGGAATAATGAATATAGACCTAATTCAACTATGGTAGACGTTATTGTCAATTCTGATAACGTCGGCATGTCATTTGTAGGCAGGAAGTTGGGAGAAGGCAGATTAAGAGATTATTTAGAAAAGTTCGGAATTGGACAAAAAACCGGTATCGATTTACAGGGAGAAATGACACCAAAATTGAGGGATAAATGGAGCGAAATTGATGTCGCTACAGCGAGTTTTGGCCAAGGTATTGCAGTAACACCAATACAAATGATTAATGCAGTTGGTGCCATAGCGAATAATGGAATTATTGTTAAGCCTCATATTGTTGAGAAAATAGTAGGGGATAATTGGGAAGAGGATGTTAAAACCGACTCGGGAGAAAGAGTTATCTCTGAAAAAGCAGCAAGGGAGGTCACTGCAATGATGGTTGAAGCTGCGAAAAATGGCGAAGCAAAATGGACATATCAAAAGGGGTTAAAGGTAGCCGGTAAAACGGGGACCGCCCAAATTCCAATCGAAGGCCATTATGATGAGGAAAAAACAATTGCAAGCTTTATAGGTTTTGCACCGTACGATAACCCGAGATTTTTAATGTTAATAACGCTAAAAGAACCTTCTACTTCGCCTTGGGCATCTGAAACCGCAGCTCCACTTTGGTATTCTATGGCAAGAGATTTATATGTTTATATGGGTTTGCAACCGGAGGATTAATGAAGTGAATGAGATCGTATTATGACTAACGATGGGAAAGGTTATTTATAAATTATTAATGACTTTAATTTATAACAGTTTCGAGAAAACCCTGAGCGTCCTTGGACAAGCTCAGGATGGTAAGAGCGTCAACCATTAGCTCGGGGATGTCGCCAACCCAGAGAGTCTCTGACTCGGAGAGAATCGAAGCTAGTATGTCATCCTTTGTAAGATATGGAAACCCCGCTCGTAAGAGCAGGGAGGATATCATGGATTTCGACTAAATTAGTAGTTTTAGGATATAATATATCGGACTAATATGAATGTTAAAGTTAAAGGTGAGCAAGTACTGTCGGGAGAAATTTATCCCTCCGGCAGTAAAAATTCTGCAGTACACATAATTCCCTCTACACTGCTTTTCGATAAACCTGTTACGCTTAAAAATATCCCGAATATTACAGACGTATCGAGACTAGTTGTTATTTTAGAAAAGTTGGGAAGTAAAATTGACTGGAATCAGAATGAATCCATACTCCATATAGATAATTCACATATATCATTTGAGAGGCTTAATGAGGAGGATTTAGGAAAAATGAAAGCATCGGCGCTTCTTTGGGGTGGACTTTTGGGGCGATTTAAAAAAGTTGATTTTACTGAACTTCCTGGTGGATGTACTTTGGGAATAAGACCATTTGAGCCTTTTTATAAATCTTTCAGAGATTTAGGTATAAAAATCACGGAAACGGAAAAAGGAGTAATAATGGATGCCAGTAGTGCAAAATCCGGATTCATTTGGATGACCGAAATGGCAGTTTCTGTGACAAGTACACTAGTAATGATTGCATCAACATTAAAAGGATCAACAAAAATAGTCGGGGCAGCCTCAGAACCGCAAGTACAGGATCTTTGTAATTTTTTAAATAAAGCTGGGGCAAAAATAACAGGTGTTGGAACGAGTACTCTCGTCATTGATGGGGCAAAAAGACTCTCAAGCGTTGAATACGAAATTTTGAGAGATCATTACGAGATTGCGACCTTTTTGGCACTTGGAGCCGCAACAGGAGGTGAGGTAAGAATTCACAATTCACAAAAAGAACTGTTTCCACAGATAAATTATGAATTTTCCAAGTTTAATATAAATATCGATTATGACGGAGATACGGCAATAGTCAAAAAAAATCAAGATATTAAATTTACAGGCTCGTTTGACAAGAAGACTAATATTGTTCGAGCCCAACCTTGGCCAGGGCTCCCTGTGGATCTTCTGCCGATTTTCGTACCTTTAGCCCTTCTTCCGAAAAACGGCTATATGATATTTCATAATTGGATGTATGAATCCGGGCTTTTCTGGACGAGTGAGTTTATTAAACTCGGCGGCGAAGTTATAATGGCTGATCCTCACAGGGTATTGGTTATGGGAGGCTGTAAATTAAGAGGCGCTACTTTAGAGGCACCGTACGTCATAAGAGCTGTTGTAGCAATGGTAATGGCAGCGATGATATCTGAAGGCGAGTCACTTATCCTAAATGCCGATTCTCTTTATAGAGGACATCCTAATTTTTCTGAAAATTTAAGAAAATTGGGTGCAGTTATTGAGGAAATATAAAGTATGAAGTTATCAATTCTTCTAAGATCACTTCCCGACAAGAAAGTTCATAATTTTCAGCAAGTTAACATAAGAAGTATAACTGATGACTCGCGAAAAGTAGTTACGGGATCATTATTTGTAGCAGTCAAAGGTTTAACCGTTGATGGACATGATTTCATTTTAAAGGCAATTGAGCGGGGAGCGAAAGTAATTGTTGGGGAAAAGATTTTCATAAGCACCAAGATTGTAGGCGTTACTTATATTAAAGTGAATAATACAAGACGTGCATTGGGATTTCTCGCTTCTTCATTTTATGGAAACCCATCAAAAAAACTTAAAGTGATTGGGATTACGGGTACGGATGGGAAGACGACTACTGCCAGTTTGATTTATCAGATTTTGGTATCTTCCGGTGAGGCTGTCGGCTTAATCTCGACAATCGGAGCAAAAATAGGCACTAATAATATGGATACAGGGTTCCATGTAACCAGTCCAGACTCCGTTTCTTTGCATCGAATGTTAAGAGATATGGTTAGAAGGAATTGTAAATACGCAGTCTTGGAAGTTACTTCACACGGCTTGGATCAGGAAAGGATATCAGGTGTAAGATTCGACAGTGCTGTTTTGACTAATATTACTCACGAGCATCTAGATTATCATAAAACCCGCAAGGCTTATATTAATGCCAAGGCAAAACTTTTCTCAAGAGTCGAGAGAGCTGTTGTTTTAAATAAAGACGACGAGTCCTATGAATATATACAAAAAGTTGTTCCCGAAAAAGTGAAAATACTCGCATACGGATCAATAATTAAAAATGCGGATTATTTTTCAGAAAACATCCGTAACTTAAGTAAAGGCACATTATTCGAATTGATGGATGGAAAACGTATTATTAGCTTAAGAACTAGACTGATAGGCAACTATAATATTTCAAATATCTTGGCAGCCGTAACTATCAGTCGATATTATAAAGTCTCATTTGATGATATCAAAGATGCGCTTAGTCATTTCAAGGCGCCGCAAGGCAGACTTGAAAGAATAAAATCGGGCAAAGATTTTGAAGTATATATTGATTTTGCTCACACTCCCAACTCGTTGGAAAAAATTTTATCAACCTTGAAAGTTAAACTGGAAATCCAGGATAGACAGGGAAGATTAATTGCAATATTCGGTTGCGCCGGCGAAAGGGATATAGCTAAAAGAGTACTAATGGGTGAAATATCAGCAAGAATAGCAGATATTTCTATATTTACTGCTGAGGACCCGAGACACGAGAATGTTCGCGACATAATTTCGCAGATGATAAAAGGAGCGCTAAAAGGGGGTGCTAAAGAAATACGGCCCGCAAAAGGCGGGAAATTGAAAAAGTTAAAAAATAAACAATATGTTTTTATAGAAATTCCGGAAAGAGGGCACGCAATTAGTATTACGATCAATAAAGTTGCGCGGAGTGGTGATATTGTTGTCATCTGTGGAAAAGGTCATGAAAAGTCAATGGCATATAATGGTGTTGAATATCCTTGGTC
>CAYREZ010000040.1:0-9213 GCA_964423565.1 uncultured Gammaproteobacteria bacterium
TTGGCACCGAAGTTTCGGAATTTTGTTTTTGGCTTTGGAGATAGACATATCCGCCACCGAAAATGAGTGCAATCACTAAAAATATTAATCCTATAAGTAACATTTTATTTGAGGATTTAGGAGGTAAAGGGGCAGTTACTTGAGATTGTGGTTCGGCAACGGGCTGGGTAGGTTCATTAGGCGACTGAGAAACTACAGGCGCTGGTTGTTGTACAGGAGAATCTAGCGGTACTTGTACATTTTCAGGAACTCCGGTATTTTTATTTTCGTCCATAAGTATTTACCTATATTAAGGATTTTTAGTAGGTTTTGCAACAAGCGGATAGGAAACTCTTGCTGATTGCGAGGAAGGAAGGACCGGACAGTCCAAACATAAAAACGTATCCAAAGGGTCATATATTACTCTTTGTTGGCGGGTTTCAATTTCCTCTGGTGGTGTATTCTCGTCAATAAAAAGCTGTGTTCGTTTGTCATAGCCGACATCCTGCATTCCTCCTTTAATTGTGGAAGGAATTGAATCTTTAAGGAAATATTCAAATCTTGAAGCACAATCTGGAGTTTCAGGTGTCCCACCCGCTTTAATTCCCGTGTCAACGCAGACATTAGTACCAATTACGTTAGCAGGTTGTTCGGGCCAGACATGCTCCTTCTCTTCGGAATTATAAAATCCCTCTTCTGCCTTATCCAAAACTTCTTTCATAATCCTATTCCAAATAGGGGAAGCGCCTGAGACGCCAGATACAGCTCCGGACATTTCACTATTGTCGTTATTTCCAACCCAGCTTGCTACAACCGCGTAAGCCGAATAGCCGATAGTCCAATTATCTTTCCGATCGTTGGTTGTTCCGGTTTTAACGGATACTTCAGGATGTCCTTTGATGTTAAGAAATGAGCTTTCGCCGAAAGCGGCTGAGCGTGCATTATTGTCATGTAAAATGTGCGAGATAATAAATGTAGCGTCCTGATCTAATATTCTATCTCCACCTAGAGTTTCTTTCTCGATATCCACCTGATCCAAAACATTTCCTTTCCAGTCTTCTACTTTAAGTATTGGGATTAATGGCTGACGGACTCCTTGGTTAGCAAGTACTCCGAAAGCCTCCGCCATATCGATAGGCCTTACCTCACCACCCCCCAGAGTTAAAGATAACCCATAATTTTTCGGATCGGTAAATGTAGTAATTCCCATCTTGGAGGCAAAATCAATAAAGTTTTCAATGCCGTTTAAAGCCAATACTCTTACAGCAGGAATATTATAAGAATTGCCCAAAGCGAACCTTGCCTGTACTGCTCCATGGAAATTTCCGTCATAATTTTTCGGACAATAATCAGCCTGTCCAAATACTTTAAAACACGTAGGCACATCTGCAAGAGGTGTAGCGGCAGTAATTTTTTTATCCTTAATAGCAAGTGCATAATTGAGTGGTTTTATGGACGAGCCTGGTTGTCTTTTGGAAAGTATAATATTTACTTTTCCGTCCTCGTCATCAGCATAATAATCGTACGATCCAACCATTGCCAGAATTTCACCGGTTGCGGGTCGGGTCACAATTGCAGCTCCGTTTCCGACCTTTTGTTTTTTGAGCTTGGCAACTTCTGTTGCAACCGTACCTTGGGCAAAATCCTGAAGATCTAAATCAAGGGTGGTTGTAACTCGAAGTCCTCCTTTTTCAACAGTTTGCTCCCCGTATTTTTCAGCCAACAGCTGTTTTACCCATAAAGCGAAATGGGGCGCTTTAAATTCCTGAACATCCGCATATTTAATTTCTTCATTACTTGCTTTATCTGCTTCATCTTGTGCGATATATCGATCTTCAACCATTCTCGAAAGTACAAGTTTTTGACGATCTTGTGCAAACTCTGGACGCGATCCGAATGGGGAGTAGGTTGATGGTGCAGCGGGAAGTCCTGCAAGAAGCGCAGCTTCGCCGAGAGTAAGCTCTTTTGCGGATTTTCCGAAATACAGCTCACTTGCCGCTCCTATCCCATATGCAGTACCGCCGTAGGGTATTTGGTTTAAATAAAGCTCAAGAATTTGATCCTTCCCATATATGGTTTCGACAACCAGAGTAAGCGCAAATTCCCTTATTTTACGCTTGACTGTGCGCTCGGGGGTAAGTAGAGAATTTTTGACAAGTTGTTGTGTTAGAGTTGATCCCCCTTGAAGTTTTTGTTTAAAGACAGTTTTATAGGCAGCTCTAATTATCCCGGTAAAAGAAACCCCGTAATGTTTATAAAAGTCCTTATCTTCGATTGCAATTGTTGATTGCCAAACATAATCGGGCATATCATCCAATTTTATTGGTGTGCTTTTTTTGTCTGCGTAGATTTCGTATATAAGTTTTCCTTTTCTGTCAAAAAGTTTAGTCGAAACGGGCGGAGATTCTTTCGTCAGTTTGGTAGGCAGTGGAATTCCCCAAAATAACCAAGTTGATACGCTAAAAAGAGCTCCAAAAAATATTATTCTTTTGATCCATTTCTCCTTGAGCTTGATAAAAGTTCTGGACCGTTTCCAGAAGTATTTGTTTTCTGATCTTAAGCGTTTTTTTGCCGTTGCGTGTTTTGATAATATTTTTACTGAGGTTGTTTGCGGATAATCATAAGTTTTTGGATATTTTTTGCCCTTGAATTTATCTAAGTTATAAGCAGATTTAGCCTTACCTAGCTTGATCTCAGTCTTTGCTGAAGTTAAGGTCTTTATTTTCTTATTTCTTTTTTTAAGTTTTTTTGCCATATTACACGGATACGAATTTGCAATCCTCGTAAAAGAAATTAATCCCAAAAAACTCTATTATTTAATTTAAATCAGAATATTTGGGATACAACTTTCAAATTATATCTCAAAATTGACTATTATGCCTGATATTTGACTGATAGCCGCAAACTAAATAATATGCATAATATAATGGCAAGTATGAAAGATAGGAGCTATGTTAAGATATTGGTTTTCTTTTCAGCCATACTATTAATACTTGGGCTTTTTATTTATCTAAAGTATGAACAAATTGTGTCTGTAAAAGAGGATATTTCTGAGTCGGTAGAGGCAGAATCTCTACAGAACGTATTAACTGAGGAGCTGCCTTCGGAGTTTCCGGAAGACTTTCCGTTATATCCCGGAATGCAGTTGGAAAACTCGTTTGTTAGTAAGGGTGAAGAGATAGATGGGGTTTCGGTGATTTGGAAGTTAGATGCACAAAGTTCAGGTGTATATGATTACTATAAAGAGAAATTAGTTGAAAAGGGTTTTTCTGTCAAGACCACTAATATAGGCGAAAATTCGTATACCCTGGCATTTGAAAAAGATGCAAATAGTGGATTTGTCGGAATTACCGAAGAGGAGATTGGAGGATCTATTGTGACTGTAACAATGGGAATAAAAAGGTTCAATGAGTCTAATTCTAAGATAAATTGATTTAGAAAAGGAAACCCAGCTCGTAAGAGCTGGGAGAATGTCATGGAAAACTTGCAAAATAAAAAATGGTGGATGTATGTCCATAATGACTTAAGAGAACTTTTAACGCAGTCAAGGTTTCTTATTGATAATCTGAAGAAGTGGGAAGTAGATAAGGAACAAAGGTTTCAGGACTACGCATTTATAGTTTTTCCTGCGGCCAAAGCCTACGAAGGTTTCTTGAAAACATTGTTTTTTGATATGGGTTTTATGGGAAAGGATGATTATTACGGGAAAAGATTCAGAATTGGAAGGTCATTAAATCCTTCACTCGAAAAAAGGTTCAGGAGTAACGAGAGTATTTACGATAAGCTGGTTGAATACTTGGGCGGATACGAACTTGCTGACACCCTTTGGGATACTTGGAAAAACTGCAGAAATCTGCTCTTTCACTGGTTTCCTAACGAGAAAAATGCCATCTCATTTGCTGAGGCGGAAAATAGGGTAATGGATGTTGTTAACGCTATGGATAAAGCATATGAAGAGTGTAAAATAAAAGGTAAAAGATAAAAGGCGGGAGGTAAAAGACTAGGGATAGAGATTCGTAATTACCTTTTACCTTTTACCTTCTTAACTATGCCTAAAAAAGAAGTTGTAATACAACATATTACCGTATTATCGGCATTCATATTGATAATTTGGGGTTTTTATAGGATGCTTTTTAAGCTGCCTGAGGAGATTGAGGAAATAATAATAAAACCCATTATCTGGATTCTACCGGTTTACTATCTTCTCAAGATAGAAAAAGCGGGTTTAAAATCGCTCGGAATTACCTCAAAAAATCTATTTTATTCAATTTACTTATCGCTGGGACTTGGAACGTTTTTTGTTTTAGAAGGACTTATTATCAATTTAATAAAATATGAAGGGATAAATTTTTCCGCAAATATCGGAGTAAATTCGCTTTTCCTGGGATTGGGACTATCTTTTATTACTGCAATTTCTGAGGAGTTGGCTTTTCGAGGATATATTTTTAACAGACTACTTTATGTGATTGGAAATGAGTGGAAGTCAAATATAATTACAAGCATTATTTGGGCAGCAGTACATATTCCGGTTGCAGTTTTTTGGTGGGATTTAAATTTTATAGGTACGTTCGTTTATTTACTTTTGACTACCATTTTCGGAGTGGGATCCGCATTTGTATTTGCTAGAACAAAAAATATTAGCTCATCAATTCTTCTCCACGTGCTTTGGGAATGGCCAATTGTACTTTTTCGCTAACAAATAAGTTGATTTTCCAAGCATTCTGAACTAATATACACTTATTCTCATGTGGCGAAAAGTCCTATTTGCAGCCTCGGCCTTGCTATTTGCCTTTTTTGTACTTCTTACCTCGGTATTTAGAACTGCAGCGGTAAAATATGAATTCGCAAACGTAGAGGATGGAAATACTCTCCAAAATATATTAGGTGACAGTAATATTGAGATTAATTACACCCTCGCATATCCAGGAAAGATTCTACCGGATTCTTCTTTATGGCCAGTTAAGGCGCTGCGTGATAAGTTATGGTTAGCAGCAACATCCAATCCGGGGCGTAAAGCAGAACTTAAACTTCTATTTGCCGATAAAAGATTAGGATCGGCAAATATTCTTTTTAAAAATAGTAAACCGGAGATTGCTTATACGGCCCTTACCAAGGCCGAAAAATATTTGGAGGAGGCATCAAGCCAGGAAAAATCTAATAGGGCACAGGGCATAGATACCAGTGATTTTTTAAGACGACTATCTCTTGCAGCTCTGAAACATTTTGAGGTAATAAATGAAATTACATCTATTGCACCTGAGGATGCTAGACCAGGTATTGTTTCTTTGCAAGTTTATGCAAGAAAGGTGTTTGAAGACTCCCGAAATGCTCTTTTAGACAAAGGAATGACTCCTCCTGAAAATCCCTTCAATTGGCAATAATTTAACCTTTCCGAATACCATATTGGTCATTTTTTTGTAACCTCCGTATTTATCGTCTATAAAAATGACTCACTATTTATAGTTGTAACTATTACGGTTTATATGAGGTAATTATCTATATGGATTTTCAGCTTCAATTCATATTCGGAGTGATATTTTTTGACATATTTATTACCAGTTGACATTCTAAATATAGTGTTTAAATATATGTACTATCACCATAGGTAGTGTATTTTTTTACACTCGTGAAACCACTAATGTATGAAGTGTCCTTTTTGCGGTAACAATGATAGTCAGGTACTGGAATCAAGATCAGTTGATGAAGGGGTTGCAATCAGGCGCAGAAGAGAATGCGTAAAGTGCAAGAAAAGGTTCACAACAATTGAACGAGTCAAGGGGGTTGCTCTCTGGGTTATTAAAAAAGACGGAAGGAGAGAACCTTTTGATAAGGAAAAAGTTAAAAGAGGAATCCTTCGGGCAGTAGAAAAAAGACCAATATCAATGGATCTTGCCGAGGATGTTGTTGAACAAGTAGAGAGGGAGATGCTTAGACAAGAAAAAGAAGAAGTAAGCTCTAAAGCAATCGGCCGCGCGATTCTTTTAAGACTCAAAAAGATAGACAAAGTTGCGTGGCTTAGGTTCGCAAGTGTTTACCTTGAATTTGAAGATTTGGAGGATTTTGCAAAAGCTATTAAATGATTTATGCAGACTCAAATTTCCAGCGATTTAAATATTAATACAAAAAAGATTGATCAAAAAGGAAAAGCTTTCACAGAACTTGAGGGTATAAGGCAAAAATTATTTCTTGATAGATATGCCTTAAAAGACCCTTTAGGGCAACCTATTGAAAAATATCCTGAAGAAATGTGGAGAAGAGTTTCTCATGCGTTGTCGCGTGTAGAAAAAAGCAAGAAACTCCGTGAGTATTGGGGAGAAAGGTTTTTCAATTCTATGCGAGGGTTTAGGTTTTGTCCTGCTGGTAGATTCTTGACATCAGCTGGGACAGGTACTGATACAACAATGATCAATTGTTTTGTTATCCCCTCGCCGGAGGATTCGCGACCCGGAATAATAAAGACGCTTGAGCAAGTAACAGAAATATCAGCCCGTGGAGGAGGAGTCGGGTTTAACTTATCTTCTTTAAGACCCCGGGGAGCTTATCTTAAGAATATAAATGGTACCAGCTCCGGCGCCGTATCATGGGGTGAAATATATTCGGTTGCAGCCCACGATATTATTCAACAGGGCGGTACCAGACGTGGGGCACTGATGATGATGCTTTGGGATTGGCATCCGGATTTGATTGAGTTTATCACTGTAAAAAAAGAAAAAGGAAAAATATTGGGCGCAAATCTGAGTGTCTGTATTACGGATAAGTTTATGGAAGCTGTCGAGAATGATTTGGACTGGGATCTTATGTTTCCCGATACCGATTTTGAGAAATATCGTTCCGAGTGGCACGGCGATTTGGAAAACTGGCAGGCAAGCGGATATCCGGTTAAAGTGCACAAAACCGTAAAGGCAAAATTACTCTGGGATATGATTTGCGACTCTGCCTGGGCATCAGCTGAGCCCGGGATAGTATTTATGGACCGCTACAATAAGATGAATAATACTTGGTACTTTGAAAAAAATATTGCGACTAACCCTTGCGGTGAACAAGGACTCCCTGCATGGGGTGTGTGCAATCTTTCCTCGATTAATCTATCTACTTTTGTAAAAGAAGGCAAATTCGATTATAAAGAATACGCGGAAACTATTAAGGTAGGAGTTAGATTTTTGGATAACGCTGTCGATAGTGAAAAATATCTTTACAAGGAAATCGAAGAAACGCAAAAGAAAGAAAGAAGGGTGGGGTTGGGTACAATTGGCCTCGCCGATGCACTTATAAAAATGAAAATAAGATATGGTTCAGAAGAGTCCATAGCAGTTATTGATAGGATATATAAAATGCTAAGGGACGTTGCATACGAAACGTCGATTGAGCTTGCAAAAGAAAAAGGTGCGTTTCCGATGTTTATCGCGAAAAAATATCTTAAAGGCGGTTTTACAAAAACTTTACCCAAAAACATAAGGGACAATATTAAAAAGCATGGAATTAGAAATGCCTTGATTATTACCCAAGCTCCAACCGGTAAAATTTCTCTCATGGCAGATGTATCTTCGGGTATCGAACCGGTATTTTCATTTTCTTACATCCAAAAAGATCGGCTGGGAGAGCGGACAATGTACCATTCACTATATCAGGAGTGGATAAATAGTCACCCAAGTGAGGAGTTACCTAATTATTTTGTTGTCGCAGATGACCTGACTCCTGAGGAACATGTGAATATCCAGTCAATAATTCAAAAGTATACGGATTCTTCGATTAGCAAAACCGTAAATGCTCCCGAAAACCACTCGGTGGACGACGTTAAAAAGCTCTATAGGCTTGCTTACGAAAACGGCTGCAAGGGAATTTCCTATATGCGTGAAGGATCGAGGGAAGGAACTTTGGTAAGAACAGATGGGAAAACTGATGGTGTAAAAACGTCAGAAAAAAACGGCAAAGACGACATTCCCCATAAAACTCCTGTCTGGCAACGACCACTAAGGGTACAAGGATCAACCTACAGACTGAAAACTCCCGTTGGCACTGCTTTTATAACTGTCAACCACGATGAATTTGGAGGTCCATTTGAAGTATTTATAAACGTTGGCCGCGCCGGAAGTGACGTCCAGGCTATGGCCGAGGCATTAGGCAGAGTTATATCCAAATCATTGCGATTTGAAAATGAACTAACTAATCGAGAAAGAGCGCTACTTCTTGTCGAGCAACTAAGAGGTATTGGCGGCTCCAGAACAATAGGATACGGTGCTGAAAAGATTTTTTCGCTACCGGATGCAATCGCCAAGGCTCTTTCTTTGGATATGGGTTTAACCCCCCCTAATGATAAAAAAGAAGGTATAAATCCTGAAGCCGTTACAAATGGAAACGGTGAAAAAACTCTTTGGACGACAATGGAAAAAGAAGAAAAAAACGACGAGCAATTACAGCTTCTCATGAAAGAAGCAGATATTTGTCCCTCCTGCGGTAATGCAACTTTGGTTAGTGAAATGGGTTGCAAGACGTGTCATGGTTGCGGATATGCAGAATGCTAAGAATATGGCAAAAAACGGTAACTCAAAATCCTCAAAAGCAAGTAATCTTTTAGAACTTCAAACCGTCGTATTTGCCAAAGGATCATATAAAAAAGTAAACGGCTTGGGTTTTAAAGTAAAATCTGTTATTAAAAGTGATGGGAAAATTGAACCTTTTTCTCTAGATAAGCTCGGTAAAAGTATTATCGCTGCAGGGAGGGATACAAAAGCCTTTAAGCAAAAGAAAGCCATAAAAATATTGAGCAGGGTTAAAAAACTGGTTAACGAGCTGAATATGAAGACGATTACGACTACGGAGATCCGGGATCTTGTCGAGCCGGTAATTGCCTCAGAAGGTTATTTTAAGACAGCCCGTTATTATATTTTGTATAAAGAACGTAAAGAGCAGACAAAGAGACTGACATTTAAATTATTGGAGCCTGAAATGACGGAAAATGCCCGCTTGACACTAGTTAGCAGATGTTCCAAACAGTCAATGACCGGAGAAACTATCGAAACGCCAGGGCAAATTTTTTGGCGGGTGGCGCGGCATTTAGCAAAAGCGGAAATTAACTGGGCCGATGAAACGGAAGTAGAGAAATGGTCACAAATATTTTTTGAAAAAATGGCGAGATTCAAATTTATTTGTACAAGAAGCGCATTGTATGAGGCCGGAAATGAATCGTGTCAACAGCAACTTTCTCCTTGCTTCGTATTACCTATTGAGGCTTCT
>CAYREZ010000041.1:0-5109 GCA_964423565.1 uncultured Gammaproteobacteria bacterium
GCACTTGTCCAAAAGAATTTTGGCGGAACAGGTTTTAATTTTAGCAACATTCGCTTTAAAGGAGATAAGGTAAGAAATGTTCCGAATGCCGCATCCGGACCAGTAGATTTTTTACAGGTTTATAGCGCTGCCTTATCAAAAGTAGTGCAGGGAGCAAAAAGACATGGAGGAAATATGGGCATATTAAATGTAGACCACCCAGACATTTACGATTTTATTTCTGTAAAAGACAAAGACGGATTGATGAAAAATTTTAATATTTCAGTGGGCGCAACAAATGAATTCATGGATGCAGTTATCGAAAATAGAATGTTTAACCTTAAAAATCCAAGAGATGGTAAGGTGGTTCGGAAAATCAGTGCAAAAGAGTTATTTCATGACATTTGTAATCATGCTTGGGCAACGGGTGATCCGGGAATGATCTTTTTAGATCGAATGGAAGGTGATAATTACACTCCCTCACTGGGAAAATTAAATGCGACTAATCCATGCGGAGAACAACCACTTCTGCCTTATGAATCTTGCAATCTTTCTTCGATCCATCTTGCCCGACATCTTGTAAAAATCAATAGTCATTGGGAATTGGATTGGCAGGATTTGGGGGATACGGTCAAAACGATGGTCAGGTTTTTGGATAATATGATTGAGGTGAATAGTTATGTACTTCCTGAAACGGAAAAGTTAGTTAAATATGGTAACAGAAAAATTGGACTAGGACTTATTGGTTTTGCCGAAACTCTTTTTAGGATGGGTATTTCATATGGGAGTGATGAGGGAGTAAGATTTGCCGATAAATTAGCTAAATTTATAAAAAACAAGGCTGAGGAAGCATCTTTTGAACTTGCGCAAGTGCGCGGTACATTCCCAAACTGGGACATCTCAACATATAAAGGTACTGCTGAAAGGTTCAGGAATTGTACGCTTTTAACCATCGCTCCAACCGGTACAGTATCTATGATCGGCGACACAACTAGTGGAATCGAACCTGCTTTTGCACTTGTTTATATTCGAAGATCCTTTTATAACGAGGATCACAATAATAGTTCGACCGCGAGCCTTTATTACGTTGATCCGACACTTGGAGAAACACTTAAAAGTGAGGGTTTGTATTCAAAGAAGATTATCAGGGAAATTGCAGAAAATGGGGGATCAATTCAAAACATAAAACACATTCCCTCTGAGATAAGACGCATTTTTGTTACAACGCATGATATTGATCCGTCTTGGCATGTGAAGATACAGGCGGCATTTCAGAAATACGTTGACAATGCCGTTTCAAAAACTATAAATTTCGCCAACTCCTCAAGCGTTGCCGATATCGAAAAAGCTTACCTTCTTGCCTGGAAACTTGGATGTAAGGGAATTACAATTTATCGCGACGGAAGCAAGGAAGATCAAGTTTTAAATACAATTAAGAAGGCTTCCCCAGAAAAAAAATTAGTATCAAACAACAAAATGGGAAGTAAATCATGTCCCGAATGCGGGGGAGTTGTATTTTTTGAAGGTGGATGCGTAAGTTGCCGCGATTGCGGCTGGAGCAAGTGTATTTTGTGAAAGTTATGAAAAGTAAATTGATGCATGAAGTAAAAAGAGTTGTTAAGATGTCCGGAATTTTTGAGGACTTCATGTCTGAGAAAATAACACAAAGCATTTGGCTGGCTGCTCAAAAGGTTGGCGGCAAGGACAGAAAGAAGTCAGAAAGCCTGGGATCAGCCGTGTCAACAATTCTTTATGAGAAATATCCCAATGGCGAGTTAATTAAAACTGCCGAAATCGGTGAAATCGTTGAGAGAATGTTAATTGAAAATGGCCACGCGAGTACAGCTAAAGAGTTTATAAGGTATCGGGAAAACAAAAAACATTTCAGGCAGGATAAAAACTCACTCGGTGTAAATGACGATGTGGGTCTTTCTTATAATACTCTATACATTTTGAAAGAACGTTATTTAAAACGAAATGAGAAGGGAAAAATTACTGAAACTCCTAGCGGGATGATTAGTAGGGTAGCTAAGTTTTTAGCCGGTGTCGAAAAAGGAAAAAGGAAACAAGAAATTTGGAACGACAAGTTTTACAAAATAATGATCAATTTTGAGTTTCTGCCGGGAACAAGAACCTTGGCTAATGCCGGTAAGCTAACTCCTCAACTCGCAAATTGCTTTGTCTGGCCAATGGATGATGATATAGATACCATATTTGACATACTTCACAAGTCCACTCTTATTAAAAAACACGGCGGCGGCTGTGGATATAATTTTTCAAAAATCCGACCTGAAGAGGACGTTGTCGGAAAAATTCCGGGTCTTGCGGCAGGCCCTGTTAAGATAATTGAAATGTTTGATTTAATGACAAGTCTTTTCAGGCAGGAAGGTAAATATGAATCCGGGAATATGGCCATCTTGAATGCGGATCATGCGGATATTTTTAATTTTGTATCCAGTAAGCAAATAGATGGGTATCTTCCAAAAACAAATATTTCTGTTGGAATTACCGAAGAGTTTATGGAGGCTGCAATTAATGACAAAAATTGGGATCTTACTAATCCGAGAACTAAACAAGTAGTTAATACGGTTAAAGCAAAATCAATACTTGAGCTTATGGCTACGATGGCTTGGCAGACAGGTGATCCGGGAATAATTAATCTTTCGGCAATTAATCGAGGCACTGCACTTTCCAATCCTTTATTTAAAAAGAAAGGAGCAATATGGGCAACAAATCCCTGCGGCGAAGTTCCGCTTTATCCATATGAATCGTGTAATTTGGGTTATGTTAATTTCGTTAAATTTGTTGATGATGGAAAATTTGATTTCGACCGCCTATCCGAAGTTATGAAAGTTGCCACCCGTTTAATGGACAATGTAATTGAAGCTTCATGGTTTCCTGTTCCCGAGGTTGATCAATCAGTTCGTGCACACAGAAGACTTGGGATGGGATGTGTCGGATGGGCAGAAGCTCTGACAATGATGGAAATACCTTATGATTCAGATGAAGCTTTTGATTTGGCGGAAAAAGTAACAAAAGTGATGTACACTGCCTCTTTTGAAGCATCGTGCGAATTGGCTAAAGAAAAAGGACCCTTCCCGTTAGTAGCAGACTCTATTTGGGCGAACAAAAAAAAGAAACCGAGAAATGTTGCACTCTTGACATTTCCACCTTCAAGCGGCAACGCTGTTATTTGCGAAACATCCTACGGAATTGAGCCATATTTTGCTCTTGCCTATGAACAAAATGTCTTGGGTGGTATGCATCTAAGAACGATAATACCTCTTCTTGTCAGAAAACTAAAAGAGCGGGAAATTTATTCTGAGGAATTGATTCAAAAAATAGTTGACAATCATGGGAGTATTCAAAATATTAAAGAAATTCCGGCCGATCTGAGGCGGGTTTTTAAAGTTGCCCATGATATAGATTTTCGTGATCACATTAAAATGCAGGCAGCATTTCAGAAATGGACAGATAACGCTATAACGAAAACCATAAATATGCCCTCAAGCGCAACCCCCAACGATATTCAGGAGGCTTATATTTTAGCTTGGAAGTTGGGCTGTAAAGGATTGACAGTTTACAGAGACCAGACCAAAAAGGATCAGGTATTTGAATTCGGAGCCTCGAAGGAAAGTAAAAAAATGCTTTGTCCGACAGATAAGGTTGAACTTAAAAAAGACGGTAAATGTTATAAATGTTCCATATGCGGTTTTTCGACTTGTGAACTTTAGTGGCTATTGACTAATTCTTGCTTTTGCCGTTTTATTATATTGGAACCGAGCAAGACTTAGCTGGAGCTGTTATGTCGGCGCTTGAAACCGAGTTTTTCGGTTCACACCCTAATTTATTAGGAATATAGTTGACCACACAATGGCTTCGGCTGAGTCTATTCTCGGCTTCAGCTAATAAGATAATTAAGAGATTAAGTTAATTAAGTAGTTGTTTATTAATGATTAATATTTAGGAGAAAAGGGATTCTTCCTGATATATTTTAAAAAGTTTTTAATTATCGGGATTTCATCTTCCATGAAGTCTTTTAATTTTAGATCCTTAATGTTTACCCACATAACCTTTTCAATTGTAGATTCATCTTCTATAATCCTTCCGCTTAGAAGTTTACCACTTTTATAATAAGATAGCCTGGCAACAGCAATAATTTGTTTATTATTATCTTCATCGTTACAAATCCATGTCCAAATGTAAAACGGGAGCGAAGGAGTTATGGTTATTCCTGTTTCTTCTCGGACCTCTCTTATAACTGAATCGTCGGGTTTTTCACTAAAATTAATTTGTCCTCCGGGAATCCCTAATTTTCCATTTATTTTATTAGGCGTGTATTTTGAATATAAGTATTTAATAACTAATATTTTATTCCTCGATTTACTAAGTACCAATGCTTTTTGTGCAGTGGAAATACTATTTTTCATTATTTAAGATAAATCTTTTTATAATTTCCAAGTTCTGGAATGACATTGCGTACTCCGCCGGTTGGGTCTTCTATATCACCATTATAACGCGGAATTACGTGTAAATGTAGATGTTTTATAGTTTGTCCTGCAGCCTCATCCTCGTTGACACCATAATTATAACCGTCGGGTTTTTTAGTTAGTGCAAAATGATTTAACATTCGTGAGCAATACCATTTTGATGCAGCTGATATGGGTTTTTGTAATAACAGTTCATAAAGTTCTTTAAAGTTTGTCTTTTCAATAATCTTTACAACTTCCATGGTGGTAGGGAGAAGAATTTTCCACTCTTGGAGATCTAAATCTAATATCGAATTAATATGACGTCTTGGAATTATCGTAGAATGTCCGGGGTTTACTGCGAATTGTTCGAAAATTGATACAAAATATCTGTTCTTGATGATATAAACTTTATTAGGCGACTTTGTTTTTGCTATTTGACAAAAAATACAACTCTTTTTCATTAATATCATTTATAATATATAATTTTTACTTTAAAATATACAAAACAAATGGCGATTTATACTAAACGTGGAGATGGAGGAGAGACGAGTTTATATGATAGGGGAGGAGCGCAAAGAATCCGGGTATCCAAAGATTCTTTGAGAATTAGAGCGATTGGATCTATTGATGAACTGAACAGTTGGTTGGGGGTATGTAT
>CAYREZ010000041.1:5119-9020 GCA_964423565.1 uncultured Gammaproteobacteria bacterium
ATAGGAGTAAGTAGAAGGGAAGAGCAGTTTAAGTCTAAGTCCCGTCCAAAGGACGCTCAGCCTTCGGCTGATAAGTTAAAGGTGGAGAACATATTAGAAGAAATTCAAAGAGATCTGTTTACGATTGGTTCGATTTTGGCAGGGTCGGATTTAAGATTTAGTATTTCAAAGACTAATAAGCTTGAGAAAACTATTGATGAGTTTGAAGGCAAACTCCCCGTTTTGAAAAATTTTATACTCCCCGGCGGAAGCTTGCTTGGGAGTTATTTGCACCTCGGAAGAACAGTTGCGAGGCGGGCCGAAAGAGGTGTGGTTAGTTTAAGTCTAAGTTTAAGAAATCAGAAAGAGTTTAAGAATAAGAGAGTAATATCTGAGAGTGTTTTACCTTATCTAAATAGACTTTCTGATTTCCTGTTTATGTTGGCAAGATACACAAATATTTCTTCAGGAGAGAAAGAGAAGATTTGGAAAAGGTAAACTTTTTGAAATAAAGGGATAGAATTTGTTATATACAGTGTTAAAATGGATTTGTAATGGTTGCACCACAAGAACAAGAAAAAAAGCCGGAAGCACCTCAAGAGGTAAAAGAGGTAGTTGAGACTCTCGATATACCTGCACATATTGAGCGTGCTGGAGTTTCGGCTGTTCCTACGCAGTTTACACAGCAGGTTAGCGACAATTCGGGAAAACCGATGATTCAAACACCACAAACCCAGACGGTAACTATCCAAATTCCGGCGACTCCTCAACAGCTTGAGGATTGGTCCAAAGGCTCACCTATTGAATCGTTAACGTGGTTTGCTCATTTTTGGATTAGAATGATAAAGAAGGCGCTACATTTTGGCTGGAGGGTTATCATGTCTCGCTGAAGCGGGTTTATAATTATGGAAAATGTACTCGGAAGAATTGATTTAACAATTTTATTTTTAACTTTAGTTTTTTCTGGTTTTTTTCTGGTTTTTATTATAGGGATAGGTGTTTTTCTTTTAACTTTGTTTAAAGGAAAGGGTAGGGAAGAAAGATCTATTGATTCAGTTTTGCTTCAGATTGCGGTACCGAAAAACAACGAGATAAAAATTGATGCCATGGAGCAGTTATTCGGTACTTTATACTCGATAAAACAGGGCGGGTGGAAGCAGAAGTATTCTACACAACCTACAATTTCTTTTGAAATTGTTGCAAAAAAAGAAGACATCCGTTTTTATATTTGGACGCCGAAAAAGTATCAGGATTTATTGGAGAAACAGATTCATGGCGCATACTCTGACGCTGAAATTAGAGTTGTTGATGAGTACAATATATTTGCGGAGGATGGTAAAGTTGCCTATAAATCGTTGCAATTAAGGAAAGAAAATTATTACCCAATAAAGACCTATAGGGAGCTTCCGACTGATCCTTTGGCAACATTAACTTCGGCGCTTGCGAAGATGCAGGACGGAGAAGCGGCTGCAATTCAGGTTCTTATATCGCCTGCCGAAAATGATTGGAAAAAATTAGGCAAGGCATTCATTTCGGATACAAAAAAGCAGGAGTCGGATCCCAGCAAGGCTAAATTTAGCGTTGCGGCAAAAACTTTGGACGTGGTTGAAAACAAAATCTCAAAACCCGGCTTTGAGACCAACGTTAGAATTGTAGTTGTTTCTAGCAATGAGTCTTCTGCTAAAGCACATCTGTCTAATATAATGAGTGGATTCGAGCAATTTGCGGGCGATCTTAACGGTTTTAGTTCCCGCAAAATTAGACGACAGGGGTCTTTTATTGACAATTTTCTTTATAGATACCAGTCCTTATATCACTTCCGGGGAAATAGGATATCGGTTTTAAACTCCGAAGAGCTGGCGACTATTTTTCATTTTCCTAATCGGATGATAACAACTCCTCATTTGTTTTGGCTCTATGCGAAGAGTGCTCCGGCTCCACAGGAAATTCCCACAGAAGGATTATATCTAGGGAGAAGTGTTTATCGGGGAATTGAAAAACCAATACATCTGAAAAACGAGGATCGAATGCGGCATATGTACCTAATTGGAATGACAGGAACAGGAAAGTCAAAGCTATTGGAGGATTGGATTTTGCAGGATATGAAAGAGGGTAAAGGGCTTTGTTTTATTGACCCTCACGGTGATGCTGTTGAGGAGCTTTTGCAACTGGTTCCACCCGAACGGGCGGAGGATGTTATCTATTTAAACCCATTTGATCTGGAGCGCCCAATGGGCCTTAATTTACTTGAAGCGAAAACCGAAGATCAAAAACATTTCGCTGCAACAGCTGTAATTAATATGATGTATAAACTCTTTGATCCATATAAGACCGGAATTGTAGGTCCGAGATTTGAGCACGGTGTAAGAAACGCGATGCTTACCGCCATGGTTGAGGAAGGCTCGACGTTTATCGAAGTCATGCGTATCATGACCGACGCCCGCTACGTCCAAGAGCTTTTACCGAAAGTTACCGATCCGATTATACGACGCTATTGGACAGATCAGATTGCCCAGACTGCGGATTTTCATAAATCCGAAGTTCTTGACTATACGGTATCGAAATTCGGAAGATTTGTCACTAATAAAATGATTAGAAATATGATCGGGCAGTCTACTTCTTCGTTTAATTTCAGGGAAATTATGGATCAGGGGAAACTCTTGTTTATAAATTTATCGAAGGGAGAGCTTGGCGAGGAGAATTCGAGCTTCTTGGGGCTCATTTTGGTTCCACGGATTTTGATGGCGGCAATGAGCCGGGCAGATGTGCCGGAGGAGGAGAGGCGGGATTTTTATCTTTATGTCGACGAGTTTCAGAATTTTGCAACCCCTGACTTTGCTCAAATTCTTTCCGAGGCAAGGAAATATAGGCTTGCGCTGTGTGTTGCCAACCAGTTTATCGGCCAGGTTGAGGAAGAAGTTAAAAACCCAATTTTCGGAAATGTCGGAACTAAGCTATGTTATCGCGTCGGGGTTGCGGATGCGAATTACTTAGCCCGCGAATTTGCACCTGTTTTTTCCGAGGATGATCTTTTAAATATTGAAAAATATCATGTTTACGTCAAGACGATTGTTAATAACGAGCCTGTACCGCCATTTTCGATGAGTGTCGCTAAAGATATGGAGAAGTGGAAAGCTATGCGAAATCCTAAAGTGGCGGAGATTATCAAGGAAATGAGCAGGTTAAAATACGGAAGGGATATAAGGATAGTTGAGGAGGATATTTCAAGAAGAGCAAGACTATAAGAAGTTTAAGTTAAGTCTAAGTACATGAGCAAGTGTAAGAAGGGGTGGAGAAGTAAATGGTGATTAATGATTGGTGTTTTGTGATTAATTATTTATTTTGGCGAAAGTAAGTTTTGTCGTTCAAATTATGTAATACATCTTCTGCGTTTTTCATTTCTTCAGGAGAAAATATTTTTACGATTTTATATTTTCCGGAAGTTGTTTTATTGATCATATCGAAATTTAACTCGATAATTTCAACTAAGCCCCAATAAAGCCAGATTCCTTTTATGTTTTGCGCAAAAAATACCCTTACGGGTGGTGAATGGAAGATTCTTATTCCATGTTTATTTTTAAATTCGAATATTTTTCCTTCATAACCTTTAGCAATAAAAGGTTTTTTTAGATGTCTTTTAATATCCAGTTTTTTTGGAAAACCTTGTTTTGCATCTATCTGGAGTGTATCATTTATTTCAATAAAACTACCCATATGATGGGATGTTAACAAAAACTTTATATGATTACAATGAAATCTAATAAGGAAAATCTTAAATTTGAATATAAAAATTGGGAGGGGAAGAATGCAGTTCGAAAGGTTGAACCAATAAAGATTTGGTTTGGAAAAACACAGTGGCATCCGAAAAATCAGTGGTTTTTGAAAGCTAAGGATTTGGATAAGAATGAAGAACGTGACTTCG
>CAYREZ010000042.1:0-8851 GCA_964423565.1 uncultured Gammaproteobacteria bacterium
TGTCCGGCTACTTCCTCAAGCTTCATAAACTGTTCTTTATAAGAAAGCGAGTCAGACGATAGCGTTGAAAGATAAGTATAGTCAGTGCCTTGGCCTGTTTCGGTTTTCCCTAAATGATAAATGAGGTAATCAAAATTTAAAACATTAACAAGTAGCAGCATTACCCCTGAAAAAATGATTGTATTTTTGACAAATACCATGGCAATATTCTTTTGCCGGTAGTTATTGAAAAAGAGAACAAAAATTCCCGTGGTCCATGTTGCGAAGGTAAGACCGTAGAGTCTTTTGTAAGTTAATCCCCAGGCATTAATATATTCGGCAACGCTTTTATAAGCCATTAAGGTAAGAAAAATTCCTTGAACTCCCAATATCCAATTCAAAACTTGACTAAATCTACTCTTACCATTGTCGTTATAGACAAGCAGCAAAACTATTCCCGCAACCAGAGAAAGTTGGGCAAACACCTCTCTTGTATGCTGGGAATAGCTTAAGCCCAAATTATTTAAAGTCTCGGCATCGGCAAAATAAAACTGAAGCTGAGTAATAAAAAATATAAAAAGAATAATAGTTAAAACCAATTTCGGAATTAAAAGCGGCAACTTATTCCGTTGAAACTGCGAACCGAGAGTGTAACTATTATTTTTATTGATCAAGGTTAAAACCCGGGGAATTATGAAAATAAAGAAAAGAAATAGGAGAACCCGGATTATCCAAATGAAAATATTTTCGTAACCGATATGTTTAAGAAGACTTTCAAGACTAAGAAAATTCAAAGTATCGCTGACTAATCTTTGAAAAAAAGGATTTGCTGACGAAAGTACCGGCAGAACTACAAGAAGCAGTAGGATTGTTATAAGGATTCCCAAAATCACTTCCGTGATTTTGATAGCTTCCGAAAATTTTTTCTTGTCTTTAAATTCGAAATGATAATCACCTGTCGTAAACACACTTTTAATTGCAAAAAGAATTGGCGCGTATATATGGTCCGCGAAAGCCAATCCCTCCTTCTGTTTCGGAAGAAGCATTAAAAAGCCGAAAAACAAAGTAGCTACCAAATTTATAAAAGTGATTATAGGCTCGCTCCTTATAAATAAAAAAAGCGAAAAAAGCAGTGTGAATGTTAAATATACTTTTGTGTCTTTATCCTTAACCTTTTTATATTTGTACGAAAAGACAGCGAATATTAGCAAGGACAAAGCCATGCCGAAATGGGGAAATAAGCGAAGCGTGACGATAAAAAATGAGAATACAAAAGCAAGGAGGCAAATTCCAAGATATGCTTTACCGCGATCTGTAAGGTTCATTTGCGTACCTCTATTATACCAAGTGAGCACAAATTTGTTTTGTAATAAGCTATACGTAAAGTGACAAGCAATACTTTATTCCACATTCCGCATATAACTTACTTCTTTGCCTTCATCGAGACCACAACCCAACGGAGGAAACCCATACCCAAACAGAGAAACATCCATGCAACAAAATTATTTGTCAGAAATCCCAAACTCATACCGGGTAGCGCTCCTGCGGGTATAAGAAATACTCCCATATCTTTGGCTTTCTCATCTCTACCTTTCGCTTCTTCCTCCATAATTCCTCATCTCCTTTATACAATATACTAATCCCATATATTAACTATTAAAGAACGGATTCGTTAGATAAAAAAGATTTGCCACCCAAATCGGCCAATTTGCTTTGTATAAAATCTTAAATATTCCATGAAGTTAAATTTCAGAAATACTTGCAACGAAAAAGGTGATTTTTAAAACTAAGAATAGTAAAATACCCGGGCTATAAGAATTGGGCTATTAATTCTATGGACACTTGGCCGTTAGATAAACTAATTTTAGAGTTAAAGAAAATTAAAAAATTCTCTTTTATAAAAACTACACATGCACATCAAGGAGGTGTAGGTAATACACTTGAAACGTTTTTAGGTATAAAAGAGAATAACTTCCGTACGCCTGATCTTGGAGTAATCGAGTTGAAAGCGAAGAGAACCGGATCTACCAGTATGTTAACTCTTTCTTCAAAATCTCCATTGCCTCGATCAGTTAATAAAAAACTCTTTGATGCTTATAATAAAAAGGGTGATGATAATGTATACCGCTTGTATACAACTATTTATGGTTCACGAAAAAATAATCGTGGTTTTAGAGTCAAGCTAGTTGGTAATAATTTAGTATTAGAAAATCCTAAAAAGATCCATGTATACTGGCCACTTGAACAGATAGATGATGTACTTAAACAAGGGAATCAGAAAGTTGTATTAGTATGGGCTGAGACAAAAGGTAAGCTTGGTTCAAAACAAGAAAGATTTTATTATAATGAGGCATATCTTTTAAGCGGTATTAGTATTGGAAAACTGAAGCAAGCCTTAAATAGTGGAAAGTTGAAAGTTGATATAAGAATCGGAGCTGATTTAACAGGTAAAGCGGCAGGTAAATACCATGATCATGGAACTGGTTTTAGGATAAGTAAAAATAATTACTTGGAATTGTTCGATAAATACCAAAAACTGATCTAAATTGTGACCTTCGGCGGTCTCCAAAAATCTAATATATACTCGAAAGTGGTACCTAAAGTTATGTAGTTGTTTGGCCAACCAAAAATGCCGGCTCCATTTACTAGATTTCTTCTGTCCCAAATAATTGTATTTCTTAATTCGTAACCAACTTTTTGCATTTCTTCGATAACGTATAAATGTACAGGTATTCTTTTATTTTCCCACCAAAGATCTGTTATGTTTATAATACAATGTGCTTTAGGTTTGTGAATTGGGAGTATTTTTTTGTAAATTTTTGCCAGTTCAATAGAAAATGTTTTAGGAGGCATCGTACCAAGATCTCTTTTATTCTTTGAATATTGCTGGACCGTGTCAAAGTGTTCGTTCTTTCTTCTATCCCCGCGTATGCTTTTATTTTTTCTTTTTCTATTTAGCATATTTGCGTAGGGAGGCGAGGTAACAGAAAGGGAAACAGAACTTGGTTGTAAATATTTACTAATATTATTAGCATCATCAAAAATTGCTATTTGTTGAGTATCTGCAAGTAAACTATCTTGTTGTAGACGTGTATCGATATAATCAATGTATTTTTTACTTAAATCAAAACCTACTGCATTTCTATCTAAATCTCTCGAGGCAAGTAGAGTAGTACCTATTCCAACAAAAGGACCTAAAACTAATTCCCCTTTGTGCGTAAATAATTCAATACATTTTTTAGGAAGGCCGATCGGGAAAACCGCAGGATGAATATTTTTGTCTCTTATATCTCTTTTTTCATAAAAAAATTCCCATATAGCAACTTGACCTTTCATCCACTCCTTAGCGGTAAGACAATTGATATGGTTGGATGGGCAATTGCATGTATTTTTATAATTAATATCCAACTTTTTAGAAGCTATTTTTTTAATTATTTTAGATTTCGGTCTATGTTGCGACTCAGCAAAAACTAATTCCATGTTCGTATTTTCTTTGGATATAATCATTTTTCTATATGAAAATATGCGTGTCAAGTAGCATTCACTATATCACATTGGAAAAAATAGAATACAAAGAGTAAAATGTAGACAATGCCCGGAAGGGAATTTTTTTATGGACTGGTCGATTATATATTTCTTTCTCTTTTTATTCTCCTTAATTGTTCTTATTGTTGGTACCAAAAATCCAAAAATCATTTTTCCAAAGAGTAATATTTCGAGGATCAGATATTTCTTGGCAAACCTTTTCGTTACTTTTATTTTTTTGTCATTATCGATAGGCTCTAGTCCGGTCTTCAAAAGTGAAATCAGTAAACCAAACTTAACTCCAACTATAACTTCGGAGCCCTCATCTCAACCACAATCTTTAGGAGAATCCATTGAGATTACTTCAATTCCCAAAGGTGACAATGTAAAGATTTCAAACGTAATAGACGGAGATACTGTAAAAACTGAGAGTGGGAAGGTAATCAGATTAATTGGGATTGATGCACCCGAGACTCCGGATAGCGTGGCGTGTTATGCAAAAGAATCCACAGAAAAGCTTGAGGAGTTAATTCTTAATAAAGAAGTTGAGTTAGAAAAAGATATTTCAGAAACCGATAAGTATGATCGGCTATTAAGATATATTTGGGTTGGGGATACACTTATAAATGAAGTATTAGTTCGCGAGGGATTTACTAAGGTTAGTACTTATCCGCCCGATGTCAAATACCAGACAAAGTTTATAGATGCGGAAAAAGTAGCACGGACAGAGAAAAAAGGTCTTTGGGGAAGTGCATGTATTTCAACCCCAACATCTACACCCAAATCCAAGGCAACTTCCACACCCAAACCTACTATTAAGGTTTCTATCCCAATACCTACTCAAGTTATTTACAATCCGCCGGCAACACTTGCTCCAGCAACGGGAGGTACGGGAGGAAGTTGGGAGTGCAATTGTTCAAAGACTTGTCCGAATATGTCATCCTGTACCGAAGCTCAATATCAATTAAACGTCTGCGGTTGCAGCGCAAGGGATGCCGACAAAGATGGAATCGCCTGCGATGCAGATTGGCAGTAATATTTGCCGTATAATAATACGTTTATAGAACTCAGGAATAAAATGAAAAACAAATCAACCAGATTAAGCCAAGCATAGGAAAATTATTGACTGAGCTTGAAGACACAATCGACCATGTGGAGCTAATAAAAAAATGAGATTGTAATTAGAAACAAATCATCTTATATAAAACCACTTTCAGTAGACTTAAGAAAGCTATTTTCTCCAATGTTACATGTAATGATATATCATATATATTGTATATAATCTTATTTTTCCGAATTTGACTCCAGATGTTTATAGAATATCCCCTTAATTGATTTAATCGGAATCTAATTTACATGTAGCCCTCTCTAATCTATTAAAAATTTCTCTCGCGCTTGTAATTAGCGATGTATCATATAAATCTACAATTTTATTCCTTGCATCGTCGGGGAGAGAATTTATTGTTTTACGCCAAGCATACTGAATTTTACGAAGTGGAGATTTTTTCCATCTTTCTTTTCCAAAATTATGAAAGGCATCATAATCGGAATCGTTATAGACTACTCCTTTTTGTTTCATCCATCTGGCAAAAATGAGTGCATTTGTCCAATCCTTCTTCCTAAAAGGTCCACCGACAAATGTGTAGGTATGTAAAAGAGTGGATGGTTTAAGAGTTCTAAATTTAGTATTACCTATTTGTAATTTTTCTGCTTCGAAGATGTTTGGGTCTGTAATTGATTTCAAATTTCCATATACAAGATGATATATACCATCTTCTTCCTCTACTAATTCCGACAAACTTGAATCGATATCTATTTCCCCGTTATTTCCTTTTACAATTTTTATTAATTCTGTAGCCTTCGCTTGCTGAGACTTGTTAGGAATTAATAAGTCTATCTCGGGTGTTTGTAATTCATTGCCCATGTAGATATTTCGTGCAAGTGAGCCGATAACAAAATAATTTATTTCATTTGCATCAAAGGTTTCCGATAAATCTTTCATAGCCTTTTCCATTTTTAGATTTTTTTCACTTATAACGAGAATTTCACTATTTTCCATAAAATTAGTTTATCAAAAATAAGGAAAATATAATATTATTCACTTCCGAATTCTATAGCTTCACAGATTTGGGATTAAATGATTTTCTCCAAATTTGACTCCGTGGTTTTAGAATTTTGTACATAGTATTTGATATTTGGAGGAAGAAAATACCACATTGACTGGATTTGCTTCACAGAGTTTAATAGAAACATGACGTTAACTAAAAACGACTTAAATCAAATCGAGACCATAGTTGATGAAAAACTTGATGAAAAGCTTGATCAAAAATTAACCGAACTCAGAAGTGATATTTTTGACAGGATTGATCCTATTTTGAATGAAGTAACTACTGCAAGAGAAGAAAGACCTTTGATTGAAAATAGATTAGAAGAGTTGGAAGAAATTCACCCCGAAGGGAAACATCAGCTTGCTGCTTAAGTTTCTTCCAATTAGACCCGCAGTTAGGAGTTGTACAATTAAATTAGAAAATTTCATGGGTAATTGGTCATTAAAAAGACACATTAAGGCTTATTTAAAAATAATTATTGGACTTGGTTTATTAGTTACTCCAATTATATTTCTGTTTTTTTACGACATTTCCAATTCAGGAGATGGATATATGGCTGCTCCATTTATTTTGCTTGGGATTTCTTTTTTGATCATTTTTGTGATTTCTGTTTTTATTATTAGCAGTATATTAAGGAAAATTGTAATTAGAAATATAAATTTCGGGGAAAGAAGTATCAGACTTACATATTTTGCAAGTATTATTCTCTCTTTGATTTTTGCTTTTTTCGCTTCTTACCCTTTATTAACATCTGTACTTTCGGTCCGTAAAAAGGCAACCGACGTAGCTATGGATTCCAGGATAATTAAGGAGCAGGATAATTATTATTACGACAATTTCTCTGAGCGATTGTCATGTCCAAATTCTTCAGCTGTTGAACCTAAAGATTGTGAAGGAATTGAAGTGAGCTTTACCCTAAGGGCAAAAAGAGAAGGAATATATAATGTTGAAGTTTATATCGATTCTTCCAGACACTCAGGTAATCCATTATTTTACGCAAAAAATAAGAGTTTATATAGCGAGTTTAGTAGCTATAAAGCTAACGAAAAAAGAAATATAAAAGTAAAGTTGTACCCTAATTTGAGGCCTACTAATTATAATCTTGTTGGTCCGTACGATGTATATTTGCATTTTTGGGAGGGAACCGAAATGTTTGGCGACTATAAAAACGGAATATTATTCACAGGGAATAAATCGTATATAAATAAAAAAGAGACACCGTCGGGGGGTGGATATATGATGCCGGTAGTTTATGATCCGAATTTAGTAACCAAAGACTATTCGTTAAAAATATTCACGGAATTACCTACTTCTAATTAGATTATCCACTCCGGAAATGGTAATAAACTCCCAACGCCGGGTGTTAAATAGCTTCCAACGTCGGATCTTTTTTCTCCGCTCACCAAAATCCACAGAGTTTTTTTAAAATTTGATCTCTTGATTAAATCTTTGTCACCATGTACCGTAATACTGATACAGACTAATCCACTTTCGTTATATGTAATGATATATCATTACATAATCCATAAAGAGTATTTTCCTCAATTTCTTGCAGTATATTTAAGAAGTATCTAACCGATTTTAAACGGTTCCTTATCAGCCTTTAATGTGCATGTAATTCTTTTCGGCAGGAGAGGATCTGTGCCGAAAACGGGATCTTTCTCTAATGTTTGCATTTGAGGATAAAATCTGTAGGGTATTAGCTTAAGTCTCAATTTTTCCGTTTGTACACCTGCAGCTGCGTTAGCAATTAATTTCTCTACCTTATCCGGATTAGTAGACATTGTTTCCGGCAAGTCGATATCGGCTTCGTATACAATTCTCGGCGCAAAATTAAGTACATTACCGGGGTTAATTTGATAACCAAAATAGGGAGGTTTTATTTCTTCACTCCCTCCGGTAAGTTCCAATATTTTACTCCAAATAGTCGGCTCGGCATCTTGAACCATAGCGAACAAACTATTCCAATCATATTTCTTTATTTCTTTAGCCATGAATTATTAATTGAGTGTGATTATAATATTTTTAGGGTTATGTTATCAAGTATTTTTTTAATTTTCCGGTAAGTCTACCCAACAAAGTTATAGGTAAAAATCAAAGTACTATATTATAGTGAAAATATCTCCTAATTTGACCCCATTGTTTTAGAATTTTGTACATAGTATTTGATATTTGGAGGAAGAAAATACCACATTGACTGGATTTGCTTCACAGAGTTTAATAGAAACATGACGTTAACTAAAAACGACTTAAATCAAATCGAGACCATAGTTGATGAAAAACTTGATGAAAAGCTTGATCAAAAATTAACCGAACTCAGAAGTGATATTTTTGACAGGATTGATCCTATTTTGAATGAAGTAACTACTGCAAGAGAAGAAAGACCTTTAATTGAAAACAGGCTTGAGGCTTTAGAAAAAATTCACGCCGAAGGCAAACATGCGCTATCTTCTTAGTTTTCTTCAGGTTCCATTTTTTCAGAATCAAGCTCAATTTCGATCCCTCCGACCTGCTTTGCAATTAGATTATATATAAATCCACCAACCGCCCCCATGATTAAGCCTCTAAATTATTAATAAAAATTATTCTTATTATTTCTCTTTACTTTTATCTTCCGGAGGTTGTCCGACAGTAAAACGGATAACTATTTGAACTTGTCTTAAATTTCCTTTGTCATCTTTATAAAACGTATCAACTTCTTTTGGATTTTCTACCTCGGATCTTTCAGTTTCGTCGCCCATCTTATATATTATACATCTTAGTTTTTACTCAAGTAAATGTGTGGGTAACTTACTAAACGTTTCATACATTCTAGCTTTTTTAGAACTTCATTCGCTATTTAGACCCTTAGCGAACCACGCAACCCCCTGGCACCATAGTAAGAGGGCGCACTGTTGTGATACACAAATACTTGGCCGTAGCGGTAATCAGCAAAGAGGGCGCCGCCGAGTTTTCTAATACTAATAGGTGTTTTCACCCAGCTCGACGTTTTTGTATCGAAATCTCCAAGTTTCTGCAACTGGCGATACTCCTTTTCCGTTAAAAGTTCGATGCCCATGGCAGCTGCCATATCAATAGCGTTATCTTTTGGTTTAAATGCTTTCCTTGACTCCTGCGCTTCACGGTCATAACAAACATTTCTGCGGCCATAAGGGCTTTCCGCGCAGCAATCATAAAAAATGTACTCATTCGTATTTTTATTAGACCAGACAACATCCGGTTCACCGCCAGTTCTTTCC